>CALMSP010000088.1 GCA_937872405.1 uncultured Saprospiraceae bacterium
TCACTATTGCCCAAGGCATCCGTGTACGTAATGATGAAAAAGTTGAAGTCCGGATTCGCGTTAACATCCGCTTGACAAGCTAATACACTATATTCTGCGTAAGCGTTGGTTACATCTACAAATGAGGGCGTTAGCATATTCCCATTCTGATCAATAAAAATCAGTCGGGACGGGTCTAATATATTATCACAGGAATTCACAAATACCCCAATCAACACATTTTCACATTCCGCACAAGCGGTGAGCGTCGGATTTGTATTTGTAACAACAATAAAAGGTGTGTTCTCGCTTGGTTTCGTGATGATACTTAAAATAGGTGATACATCAATACCACCATAATTGATATTGATGATATAATTATCGCCATCAGCCGGCGATACTCGGAAGCAATATTCTACAAACTGAAGGTTGCTCCCCGCCGATTCGGTATAGAACGAAATTATATTATCATTCAAATCGCCAAAATTTACTAATAATAAGGTCGGATCGAATGTAGCGTCATTGCAAAGTTCTATATTAAAAGAATAACAAAACGTTACATCATTGCTGCATTCTGGCACCGTCCAAGTAGCATCATTCGCAATAATATCACCAGCATTGATAATTAAAATTGAGGCGCTTACGGAGGCGGTACATCCTACGCCCGTATTGGGATTTGCAGGATCGCCTGCATCCCACGTAAATGTAACAGTCTGTAAACCAAGTGTATAAAGAGAGGGATCAAAAATAGGATCGCCATTGCCGTTAACAGGTGCTGGGTTACTATTGATAAAAAAGGTACCGATTCCTTGCATACCATTAGTTAATAACTCCGTACCCATCAGTACAATAGGTGCATCTGAAGGGCAAACCACGGCAGGCAAAGCGGTGGTAATCTGAGGCTCTGGATAAAAGCAAAGATTGTTAATACCCAGCGTAACATTTGGCCACGCGATGCTGGTAGCCGTAGCAATAAACCCAACGCCACTGGCATGGCTACCCACCAATGTATAAATACCACTGCCAGGAGCCGTTTCGGTGAAAAGCGTACCAACGGGGAACGGCTGCAGCGTTATTGGATCCAAAAGCCCCGTATTGGATGCCAATATCCATACCTCGCCCGTATTGCTGGTGATTACAATTTCCTCATCAAAATAACCTGGCGTAGCACTGCAAGTACAAGGATCAGTAATAGTGGGCCCGCCTTGGTTATCAATAGTAGGAAGTGGGCAGTCCTCTAGGAAGGCAATGATGTAAATAGTAATCGTAATCGGATCGCCGGTGCATTCGCCTTCGTCGAGCATACAGTTGCCATTTGTATCTGAAAATGGCGTGATTACTAACTGCACAGAGCCATCCTGCAATGGATCAATCAGACGTATGCTCGATGGTTCAAACAACATCATCAGCAAACCGTTGTTAAAATCATCCACACAGGTTTGGAAATCTACAAATGGGAACCCGTTTATAGTGACATTGCTAGTGGTAAAGTCGAGCGCCATGCCCACGGATACGCCAAGTGGTAGGCTATTTTGATTTACAACTTCAACTGGGAAAGGCGCACAGGACACATTGTCATCTGTATCGCAAACACTAATCGTAATAGATTCGGTCTGATCTACTGTACCATTATTAATATTGCCCACTGGCACGCTATTGATAGCGAAACTAATTTCCGGTGCTACATCATTTGGTCCACAAGTGGTTGGCGGATCAACCGTGGTGCCACAGAAAGTACTGGACGGGCCAACTGGGTCGAAGTTAGGTCCTGCTCCATCGTTATAGTACAAGCCGGAGCCAAGATCACGGATGTACATCTCTCCTGTGGAATAAGCTGTGTTGGTTAGTGCCAGCCCTCCGGCATGATTGGCCGCATCGGTTAGGTTGCGCGCCCATACGGCATCGCTAGAGCCATTACAGGGCGCTGCAAAAAATGCTGCCGGAGCAGCTACCGATACATTGGTAATATTGGGGAAGGTACAGGCATCCGCTTCATTATCTTCATGATAAACGAGCACCTGTTCAGCAATATTCAATACACCGCCAATGTTGATATTATTCGTAGTACAGGGCGTGTAAGAAGGGCTGGAGAAAACACCTACCCCACTACTAAAGCCATACCAAAAGGCATTGCCTGCAGTGGTCAACCCTGTAATTGTTACATTTTGGGCGGCGGTAATAGATACCCCATTGCCGCGGTTGCTGAGCGCCGTAATGTTGGTCATCGTTACATTACTCACGCCAGTAATGGCAAAACCAGAGCCTGAGATGCCATTGATCGGCACCAAGCGCCCGTTGTTGCGAGCGGTTCCATTGCTGAGCGTCAAATTGGATCGCCCGGCGCCGGTGATAACACCAAAAGTACCCGCCTGCTGCACTGTGATGTTCTGCACCGTAATACCTGACGCATTTAGCACCAAACCGTGATCGTTAGAGATGGAATTGAGCGTAAAACCTTGACCATCAAGCGTAATAGCTTTATTCAATACCACTTTACCTTCAGTCACGTCGGCTGTCAGGAAAATGGTTTCTCCGGCACTTGCTGCCGCCACCGCCGCACTAATGGTAGTGTAGCAGGGCAAATTTCCACCGCACGAATTGGCAGGGTCAACGTAGCGCTGAGCTTGGGCAGCAAATGGCAACAACAGCATAAACCCTACTGCATGTGCAACCATTTTTATATGCACAAAACGTGTAAATTTCTGATTCATATTCTTATATCATTTGGAGGTACTGAAAATCTATTTTGCTTAATGTTTATAGCTACATCAAACCCTACCCGCTCCTCGTCAGCATTATGGCAGACTGGCAGTATGGTGCTGGTAGTATATACTAATGTGCTGAAACCTTTGTGAAGGCGTGAGAAATGCAAAACAAACGACTCTAAGCTCAGTAGCGAAGTGCTCGCGCTGAACTTAGAGTATATACAGCATAGCCAACTGAGGCAAAGCCAGTTGTTTTTCATGAGAATTATGATTTGCGCATAACAATACAGCATCATCTGTGCGCACCATGCGCATTATGAGCCGCCTTTAGGATCGTCTTGAAGCCTGAAGTAGTTGAAGGTTCTGTGTGTTGGGATGTATAAACAAATAATTGCCTCACGGTGTGAGGTGAGACGCTTAGTGTTGTCCGCCTTGAAGTTTTGTGTGTATATTTAGGATGGGTTAGAATGGCGATGATAGAAAGAACATTTTAGCCAATCATCGCTTATTGTGCAAAGGTAGTCAAATGCTATAATATAATCAAATTGCAGCGCTTTTTTTTACAAAAAAATAACTTACGCCATTATTATAGCGAACGAGCTGTTTGTATTATCCTTCAAAACAGCTCGTTCGCGATGCATTTCACAGACCAAATGACTATTGGAGTCGGATCATTTTTCGGGTAGCATTGTAGCCTGCCGTCTCTAAGGTGTAGTATAGAACGCCAGTAGCTGGAAGTTCGCTGCGGTCCAACAAAATCTGATGGTATCCGGGTGCATAGTCAGCGGCAATTCTATGCACGAGTCGTCCGTGTACATCGGTGATGGTCAAGATTGCAGGAGCAGCCTGGGGCAAATAAAATCCAATCGTAGTGTGTTGATCAAAAGGATTGGGCGCATTTTGATACAATTCAAATTCGGTGGGTATGGCTTGATTCGTATGGAAATGTAGTGCCACATTGCGTAGCCCATCCTGCCTATCGTAGGCTTCTGCTGGGGTGTAACGCGAACTAACGCCCAGCCATCGGCTAACGCGGCCAGCTACCTTTGCTCGAAAATGCACGCCGAATAGTTCCTGTATGCCTACTTGGCGCGTAGTAACGTCATGCCAGCTCAGGGTCAGGAATCCCTGCCTTGTTGCAAAAAGCCCGAAATTATCCGGACCGGCTAATCCATAATCTATGCCGCTAAATTCGAGTGCATCCGATTGAAATGCAAGCGTCATTTGATAGCCTTCTATGGCAGTCATGTCGGCACGAATGGGCAGTGTGAATCGCTCGCCCGCAGACACCTCCCGATCCGTTGTTTCCAACACAAATGGCAGCCCCGCGCTACGTGGTGCTGTTTCTATGGCATTTCCAACAATAGCGCTTAGATTGACGTCGCCAATTTTGATAGCGATGAAATTCGCATTACTAATTTTACCGCTCAGGTCGTTAATATTGATGACTTCTGGAAATTCTTCAAACCAAGGATTACTCGGCACCGGAAAAACAAAAGACGCCCGCACGAAACGCCAACTGGTGTTGCTTGGAAATCTAACATCAACGCCGAGTATCAATTTGCGCATTTGAATCAGATCAAGTGTGGAAACGGTTTTGGAATTATTGACATCGGCAGC
Source organism: uncultured Saprospiraceae bacterium (assembly GCA_937872405.1). Lineage (GTDB taxonomy): Bacteria > Bacteroidota > Bacteroidia > Chitinophagales > Saprospiraceae > JADJNW01. Next base: position 4,305 of record CALMSP010000088.1, read on the forward strand.
GATGATTTTATAGGGTGAATCCAATGGCTCTACCCCAAGTATATGTTTGGTGATAATAATCAAATCTAAGGTGGATACACCATTAATATGGTTATCATCCAACAATGGCGCAATAGTATAATCATGCCCTTCCGCTAAGGTGTCGAAGCGATAAGAGCCATCGGTAAGCGAAAACATATTAGCAGCCGACTGCCCACTCAGAAACACCCGCACCGCTTCTACCGGCTTGCCCACTTCCGTTCGGATGATGCCCGAAACAAGCCCTTCGTTGGGTGGCACACAAGCGTTGAACGAGTTGTCCACCACGAATACCGATGCTTGACAAAGGCTGTAATTGGGCCCGCCTACGGTACCATTGGGCTGTATAGCATAAGGATTGGCGGCATTGTCCCAGGCATAGATTTCTACGAGGGTAATCTCCCCCAACTGATCGCAGGTCAGCACCAAGCTATCCTGAGCAATATTGGCAGGCTGCCCGACCCGATTGATGGAGTATCGAATGGCACCGGAACAGTCCGTAGGGTTGCCATTTACAAAATCTCTGGCGCGAATTACGATGTAGCCTCGATCGGGCACACCATCGCCATTGCGATCTGCAGGTGGTCGCTGCGAAAGCAGATCAAAGATACGACTATTGGTGCAGGACAAGGCGGGCGGGCGGCAGTCCACTATTTCAAATGGGATGCGCGTCACGGAGGTATTGCCGCAGCCATCCTGGGCGGTGATCTGGAAGGCGTGCTTGCCAATTGGGAAGTTGCCACTGATCTGAAAATTGGGATACGTGCCACTGAGCGTACCACCTTGCATCGCCAAAGACCCATCAATGGTACCGTTGTTGTTGCGGTCCACCGCAATTTGCAAATTAACCGTACCGGGCGTGCAGGCTTCATTCACTACAAATGGAACATTGACTGCTGCCTGGCAAGTAGTATTGTCATTAGAACAAAACGGCGTAGGGCTTACAAAAAATACCTCTGGGGCAGTGGTATCGAATACCCGAATGACCTGCGTGTATTGCCAGAAGCCTACACTATTGGTTGTGCGCCAGTAGCCCACAGGGTTGGTAGGCGAGCAACCGCGCGCGCCTGCCACAGGCTGGTTGTCACTTTCTGAGTTGGTACGATCTATGAAGGTATTATTAGGGCGGCGCAGCACCCAGACGTCTTCATCACCAGGATTATTGTCGCAATCTTCATCGCGCCCAATTACAATAGGCAAGGAGCTGCCATCATACTCGCAAAAATTGACCACCCGATAGGTACGAAACAAGCGGTAACACTCGCTACCCACCGAAGAAAAACGCTCCTCTGTAACACTCACGGAGAGCTGCTCACAAGCCCGTGAGCGCACCTGTAAGGTATCGGCATTCGGCGTACCACAGACTTCGTTGGCATCTTTGGGGAACTTAATCTCGTAGTTGTTCACTGGCGTCAGTGTGATCACCTGCTGGCAGGTGTTGGCGGATAAGTTCCCAGCACGATCCACTGCTCGGAAGCGGCGCGTGATGGTACCCGTGCGACAGTTTTGCAGATTCACAGTTGGTGCCAGTTCCTGCCATTGTGCACCAGGACAGTTATCGTTTGCGCTCGCCACGCCAAATAGGGCTTGCAATTGTAAGGTATCAGTAGGGTTGAACATAGCGGGCAGGGTAGTGCAAGGCAATGTAATGGACGGTGGCGCTACACAAAAAGGTCGGATGCGCTCCAGTACATTCACCTCCGCCGGGCATTCGTTATCGTTACCGGATTTATCAATCACGCGCAGTTGCACAAATACAATGCTATCTGCATCGCAACAATTGATTTCTACAAACGTGCCCCACTCCGAGAAATAAGGTGTAACCGGCTCGCAGGTGATTGGATTTTTGGTGTACCGCCGACGAATTAGAATCTGATCAATCGCACAATTGTCGCGGCTACCCTCATTGATATCCGAAGCAAATACCCGCGCTAACCCTTCGCCACCCAGCGATACCGTAAGGCTACTCTTGCAAACCATCACCGGCTCGATGTCATCTATGACTTCAAATGGGCATTCTAAAACCGTGCGGTTGCCGCAGGCGTCGGTTACGGTGTATCGGAGGCGATGGTTGCCAAGCGGAATGCCCGTGACACGCAAGGATGCATTGGATTGTACCGTGGCTAATGTGCGCGTTTGTACTTCTGTACCGATCACAATGCCGAATATATTGCGCACTTCTACAATGGTATCGTTGAGCACCTGCGCACTAAAGGTCGAACTGGAGCAGTTGTCTGTAATGCGAGGCGCCGGTACCTCAAACGTTGCCGTACAATCGAAAGGGGTTGTTGAAAAACGCAGCAAATCCGGTACCCCGTCATTATCATAATCGGCAATCGGGCATTCTACCGTAGGCTCTTGGCTGTCACCAATCTGAATCAATTGCTGAAAAGTGAGTAGGGCCACGGGATTGCAAAAGTCAATCACGGTCCAATTGCGGATAAAGGTGTAAGCTGGTCCACAATTTACAATGCGCGGATTATCTTGATAGTTCGCGCTGATATTGCAATACAGTGGCGCCAGATTATGATTGGCAAATGCCGTTTTTACAAAAGGATAGCCTGTAAGCGAAGGATGCGGATTGCCATTGATATCCACGGTAAAGCTTTCACTGCATTCGGCATAGAAGGAAAGTGAAGGTAGAATGACATCCGCCAGCGTTGGCTTGCGAATGCTAATCAATTGGGTGCATTCCGCAGCATTATTAGAAGCATCGCGGGCCGTGAATCGCCGCGTGATGATCGCCCCACCACAGTCGCCGCTTTCTGAAAGTTGATCGGTGAACGTAATATTGGTTACTGGTCGGGAGCAATTGTCCATAGCATTGGGTGCGCCTACAAAGCTAAGACTCTCAGGCTTGTTGAGCAGCACATTGGCATCCGTACAAATCAAGTCGTATTGTGCTACGGTTGGTATTGCCGACAGCCCATTAATGGCACCTGCACCATCGGAGTACGCCGCCCAGAAGTACGACCCCGTCACGCCCGGCGCCCGCGTAGTGGTGAACAGCGTGTAGGTCTGCCCAGCCCGCAAGCGTTGTGTGATGCGCAGTATCGGACTGATATTATTGAAAAATACCCCTACGGAGAAACTGGTATAGCTTTGCGCAATAACATTTTCGCAAAAACTGCCATTCTGCGCGAAATCGCCCCGATAGAGCAGTGCAGCACCATCGCCAAAAGTGGGCGACATTTCAAAGGTGTAAAAATCATCCGTCGTAACGGTGAAGGTAAAGGTTTCGTAGTAATGATTGCCGCCACCTGGATTCACAATCGGACGAAAACAGTTGAAATTGAATAAGTTAGCAGAACTATCCGTGGTGCTGAGCGTGCCGCCAAATAGTTGCACATCTTGGTTGATGGCAGCTTTGTTGGTGTTCGGCGGGCATTCGATGGTTGGCGGAATGGGGTCGGTTACTACAATATCAGAGCCACAAAAATTACCCGTTTGTTGATCCACCACAATGGCGCGCAACACTTGCCCAACATAGGGGGCTGTTACCGTATTGCCAATTTCTGCGCCGGTAGGTGTAAAGATGCGAACCGTGAACCGATCCGGGCATACGGGTGGAGGTAAAAGTATCATTTCTGGCGTGATCGTCACTTGGCAATTGGCGCCCATTGTCAGATTCAGACTATTGGTGCAGGCCATGGAAACAGAAGCCGGGCAGAATACGTATCCTGCATCTACATCGAGGTTTTGGGTACGCGATTGCACGCTTACGCAAGCCGTAAAGCCATCGGGCCCTGCATCACTATCTACTGTGTTGGTGCCCACTTTGGGTGTCACCCGATTATACACCCCGCTGGGCGGAAAGCCAAATTTTATGCGATAGCTCCCCGGCAACAGCCCTGTGAATAAGTATTGCCCGCTGGCATTGGTCACCTGAGTGGCAATGGGGTTGTTTTCGTTGCAGCGATATAGCTCTACTGGCACGCCCGGCAGCGGCGTATCAATCGCCGAATCGAATATATTGTTGCGGTTGCGGTCTTCCCAAGTAAGATTGCCAATCTGCCCCGGCACGTACAAACCCGCGTCGCGGCTCAAGTCCTGCGCGCCTGCCACTAAGGTAAAGCAATTGGTTTCTCTCGTCACGGGGTCCACATCCGAATCTACATCGGAGTTGCCCACATTTCGCAAAGTGAAAATACCTGTATTAAAAGGTGCTGCCGCTGTTGAAAGATCAAAACGCAACTTGTACTGCCCAGGCGCTAACTGTCGGAACTGGTAATTGCCATTGCCATCCGTCTGGGTTTGCGATAGGATCATGTCATTGCAGTTGAGTAGAAAGACCCGTACATTAGCGACACCGCCATTGCCATCATTCTGGATGCCATCGCCATTGAGGTCTTCCCAAACACGATTGCCGATAATACCGCAGCCCACCGGCGCCGTGAATAGGTTGTTGACTTCTAACTCGCAGGCCGACAAAGCGGAATAAAATGCGCGAATGGAAACAGGCTGACCATTGGCGGGCAATGTCAACACAACGGTTTGCGAAGGTTGACCGGGCGTTATAGGCGTTGGAAAAGCCGCACCATTAGCCACCAATACTAAGTTACCCGTGAGCGGCGCTTCACCATTATTAGTGACCGTGACGGATACGCTATACGTATTCGACGCACCACACACTGGTATGGTAGCTGCAATATTTTGAATGGCACAACCCAGCACCGCCGTGCGCGTGGGGTCGTTCGGAGCGGGCGTATCAGGGTCATTACTTAGGAAAGGGGCGAACCCCTGCCCAGTAATACTGATCTGGTCGGCTACTGTAAGTGCGGTACGTGGCTCTAATGGGCGATTGACAGTTGCTTTGTACGTGATAACGATTTGCTTACCTGCTGGTAGGTTGGCTACAGATACCGGAAATGTCTGCGCTGAAGTCGTATTAATTGCCAGGATTAACCCTAACAAAACGATGTACTGTACAGGAGTTTTATAAAATTGGCGTAGGCCAACGCAGTCAACCTGCTTTTCTTTGTACAAAAAATTAGTCATGGGATTAAACGTTTTTATAAATCGGTTTGGGAAAATGCAATCGGTTATGCTCCAATAACAGTTGTACTACTTGCTGCAAACAACAAAGATACAGGCTTAGCTCGCGAGTTTCAAGGTTATTTTTTAAGATTGTTGAAAAAATTGGGATAGAATGCTTAACATACGGCGTTTGTAAACGTGCGGGTTTCTTATGCATGATTTTCTGTGTGTAAAGGTAACCGAGATTTTTTGTAAATCAAATACCCAAAATTTAAAATTTGTGTCCGCCAGACGGCGCTACGCTTGTTGCTCATACAAATACCGGGCCAGTGTTTTGAACTTTCTGGCAAATCTTTTATTCCATAATGGCGCGTTTTTTTACAAAAAAATACCATGTCCACCATACTAACAACACCAACATACGAGGCTTCATTAGCTTTCGCTCAATACATGGACGAGCAAGACCCACTTCGGCACTTCCGCGAACGCTATCATTTTCCACAACATCAGGGGCACAATTCGCTTTATTTCTGTGGCAATTCGCTGGGGCTACAACCCACATCTGTGCAGCAATACATAGCACAAGAACTCGAACAGTGGCGCACGCATGGCGTAGAGGGGCATTTCCGAGGTGAGCACCCCTGGATGCATTATCATCAATACTTGCAATCGCAAACGGCGCATATTGCAGGCGCGCAGGAGCACGAAGTGGTGGTCATGAATACCCTCACGGTCAATCTGCATCTACTCTTAGTAAGCTTTTACCGACCCACCCGCGAACGTTTCAAAATTATTATGGAAGCAGGTGCGTTCCCTTCCGACCAGTACGCTGTGGAAAGCCAAGTAAAATGGCATGGCTTTGACCCAGAAGCGGCAATCGTGGAGGTAGCACCCAGAAGCGGCGAGCAGACACTCCGCTTGGAAGATATTCTCAATACCATACAAGAGCATGGCCCAAGCACTGCCTTGGTGCTGTTTGGCGGTGTGAATTATTTCACCGGACAGTTTTTTGATGTAGCGGCCATTACCCAAGCAGGGCACCGCGTGGGCGCATACGTAGGTTTTGACCTGGCTCATGCCGCTGGCAATGTATTGCTACAATTGCACGACTGGAATGCCGACTTTGCCACTTGGTGTAGCTACAAATACCTAAATGCCGGACCAGGCGGCCCGAGCGGCGTATTCATCCACGAACGCCATGCCTACAATGCCGATCTGCCACGATTCGCGGGTTGGTGGGGCCATAATGCGCAAAGTCGCTTCCTCATGCGGAAAGGTTTCGTGCCTATGCCCGGCGCTGCTGGTTGGCAATTGAGCAACGCGCCCATTTTAATTTTTGCGGCACACCGCGCCAGCCTCGACTTGTTCGCGGAAGCAACCATGCCGGCCCTGCGTCGTAAGAGCGAACAACTGACGGGCTATCTGGAGTTTCTATTAGAGCGCCTCAACCAGCAAGGGCGGCATTTCAAAATTATCACCCCGCCCCAACCCGAAGCTCGGGGCTGCCAGCTTTCTATACTCACCGACGCCCAGGGCCGCAGGCTTTTCGATTACCTTACAGCTCATGGCGTTATATGCGACTGGCGCGAGTACAACCTACCCGACAACGCAACCCCAGGCTGCGGTGTGATCCGGCTTGCGCCAACACCCATGTACAATAGCTTTCAGGATGTTTGGGAAGTGGCGCGTTTATTGGAAGATTTTCAGTAGCAATAGGCGTTTAATACCAAGTACGATTTTAGAAGCCCGGATTTTGGATATTGTAACATGTTGAAAACCAGGCTACTAAGAATCAATAAATACGGCATTTCCAATTCAAAAGGGCATCATATAAAAATCTGGTAATTTCCGACCATTAATCAAATGCAATGCGTAACTTACTGCGAATCATTACGTATATTAATCAAAAAATGAAAAATGAAAAACCGTTATATAATTGTATTCGCTTGGCTATTGCTATGGTTGCCTGGTTGTTTTGCACCAGTGATTGAGCGCCCCGACGATCCTTTTGAAAAGAAAGAGCCGGTGCCAATTGTACTTGATTTCGATTATCGAGAGAGCAACAGCGCATCGGGCTATGTGCAGTTCCTTAATCTATCGCAGGGATTCCAGTCTTGGTCTTGGGATTTTGGGTTTACTTACAGCAGTGGGCAGCGCGCTACGTCACAAGATGCCCGGCCATACGTGTTCTTTCCTGCCAATGGCGAGTATCTGGTCGTTTTGGAAGGGTTGGATGTGAATAACGCATTGCACCGCATACACAAATATATTGTCATCAAAAATCGGTAAATCCGCCTTGCCTATTTGATTTTCAATGGAAAGGAATGCATTCTAATTCGCACAATCGTTTGATTTTCAATAATTTAAAAATTAAAAAATCGTTTCACTTTCCAGCGCCTGCTACCACAATCACAATCTCCCCTTTCACCGTAGGCTGCGCAGCATACTGGTCGTGCAAATCTTGAAGGGTGGCGGTGCGGTTATCCTCGTGCAGTTTGCTCAGCTCGCGGCAAACGCAGGCCATGCGGGTAGGTTCGCAATAGTTCATCAGTTGGGATAAGCACTTCACCAAGCGATTGGGCGATTCATATAATATAAAGGTGTACGGCAATTGCGCCAAGTATTGTAATCGAGTTTGGCGGCCCTTTTTGTGTGGCAAAAATCCTTCAAAATGAAAGGTATCGCAAGGCAATCCAGAGACCACCAATGCCGGCACAAAGGCCGTAGCCCCTGGCAGGCAAGTCACGGGCACACCACCCTGCACACAGGCCCGCACCAATAAAAACCCAGGGTCGGAAATGCCAGGCGTACCCGCATCCGAAATGAGCGCAATCTCTGCGCCAGCCTTGAGCTGAGCCACCAGATTGCCCACCGTAGCGTGCTCATTGAAAGCATGATAAGCCCGAAGTGGGGTACCAATTTTGTAATGATCCAGCAATTTTCGAGAGGTACGGGTATCTTCGGAGAGGATGAGACTGACCTCGCCCAATACACGCAGCGCGCGCAGCGTGATGTCTTCAAGATTGCCGATAGGCGTAGGCACAAGGTACAGCATAAGCGCAAGTAGCTGCAGGGCTTTTATTCTACTACCTGAAGCTGGAAGGTGTAGGTTTCCATAATCAAGTTGGCTAACAGTTTTTTACAAGCCGTATCCACTAAGTCGCGGGCAGCATCTTCGGTCGCTGCTTCAAAGCGCATGGTAATATGCTTACCGATGCGCACGTCCTCTATGCCCTCTATACCCACATGAGACATATTTTTAGCAACTGTTTTTCCTTGAGGATCAAGCAGTTCTTGGTGTGGCATGATGTCTATCGCTGCGATGAATTTCATAATATTACAATAATTATTGAATGGGCTGCATGGTTCGTTTTTTACGGCGTTTTATTTAGAAAATGTAATATTGCAGCCAACAGTAAATAAAATAGAATAATAACAGGCAATGCCGCTTCCCGCAAAAGCGTCAGCAAGATCAATGATACGCCTGCAAAGATAAATTTTATCTCATTGCCCGACCAAGTAAACCGCTTAAATTTAAAACTGAATAGTTTCAATTCGGATGTCATCAGCATACACAGCCCTGCGATACAACTGTACAGCACCACCGGATGGGTAACGAGCGGCCGCAATCCATGCGTATTCTGATGCGCTACCAACAACAAACCCACTGTAAAAATAGTAGCTGCCGGTGTTGGTAGTCCAATAAAATCAGTCGTTTGCCGCATATCTGTATTGAATGTTGCCAGCCGCAGCCCGGCAAACACCGACACAGCAAAACCCAGCAATGCCAAGTGCCACTCGCTTTCCGGCGCAGCCTGTACGCGCAACAATTCGTAAAAAGCAGCGCCCGGCACCACCCCAAAGCTCACCATATCCGCTAAAGAATCTAGTTGCTTACCAAACTCCGACTGAACCCGCAGCAGCCGAGCCACCGCCCCATCCAAAAAATCAGCTACCAGCGCAAGCCCCACGAGCCAAGCACCCGCCAGCCATTGCCCCTCCAGGATGCACACCAAAGCCACGCACCCACTGAAAAGGTTGAGCAATGTGATCATATTGGGCAAATGCCGCAGCCCCTTACCAGACATATTATTCGCGTTTAATTCTAAGAGTATGTTTAAAATTCGTTTTTGAAGTCGAAAATGATCAGATTTGGGTTCTCCCGAAGCGTTTTTTGAGCTGCATAGCAGCGCTACGGAGCGAGAAAAAGGCAAAGTGAGGTTCCATAGATGAACATTTGCAGACCAAAGTATGAAATTTAAACATGCTCTAAATTACAAAATTATGATGCGTTTTATAAAAAACTAAGAATCAATAACTTAACCATCCAAAACTTGTCGCTCCAAAGCGTAAAGGTATAAAACCGTTGTCAATCATTTTCCTTTTATTATCATAGCGACCAAATGGCTCAAAGCCGCTCATCCCGCGATAAGAACACGTCTTTTTCAAATATCAGAATACCCCGACAATACGTCTTTTTCTTGTTGAAAGCAGTATAATCAGTATTCCTGATCTCAACTGGTTAGTGCAATATACACAAGGGCATAGCAATCCACGCTCATTAGGAGCCAATATTATGAGCGCTATACTTGCGTACTTTGGTAACAACGAGCCACAACTTTGGCAGTTAGAAGGTGTCCATGCTTATATAATGGCACTACAAGCCTCCCCGCCTACAACGCTTCCGTTTAGCCAGTTTATGAACCTCTATGATATAGTGCATAATAAACTCACCCCTTCGTTAGCGCTTACACCAGCTGAAGTCGCATTTTTGATGAATAATGGGGCGCTGGCTAATGAAATATGGCAGTTGCTGCAAAAGGATCAAGCAACACAAGATGCTCAAGAGATTCAGGCGGGACTTATTGCTGCCAACATCCTCATTGATCTGCACATGGCAAACCGGGAAAATGGGCCCATTGATCAAACTTACATCAATGTGTTGGAGTCATATGCTTCACATTTTTCTGAAGAGGTTTTGGAGGAATGTTGTGCAGGAATTTTTATAGGTGTGCGAGTTGCCATGTTAGTGGCAGAAGAGGCCATATTCTTAAAACGAGCCCATCCTAACTGGCCGGATGACAAAATCAGGCAGCAAGCTTTAAAAGCTGTCATCATGGGGGCTGTGCATACAGCTTTGGATATTATTGGTCTTTTTCCGGGATTAGGAGAACCTGCCGACTTGCTGAACGGCGTATTATATATTGTGGAAGGAGATGGGGTGAATGCTACTTTGAGTTTTGGGGCCACTCTTCCTGTGGGTGGTTGGATTTTTACAGGCACCAAATACGCCACCATATTGATTACGGTAGGCAACAAAACCCACCGGATGAGAAACTATGTGGATGCTGCGGGAAAAATCACTTTCTCTCATGAAGGTAAGCTCAGAGCCATACTCGGTATGGGGCCTGCCGCTACGGATTTGAGGCAGGCGCACCACATTGTGCCGGAGAAATTCTGGGATCACCCTCTGGTTCAGAAAGCGGCGAGTTCAAGAGATGGGAGCAAGGTGTTTCACATGAACGGCCCACACAATGGGGTGCCTATGCCGACTACAAGGCATAATGGAAACCATCCAGATTACAGTAATCTAATTGAACAAAGAATGAACCGTTGGTTTGACGATTATCCCAATGCCACTCCGGATCAAGCGGCCCAAAGCCTACGCACTTGGCAGCAGCAATTAAGGCATCAAATAGAAAACAGCACTCAAAACATCAATAACATTATTCCTCCGAACATACCTGCTCCAATTTGATCTTAAATAGAAAATAAAGCCTTATTGTTCTCTAACTTTAGGGCTTTATTACATTTTTGACCTTTAATACGACAACAAATGGCTTGGTATATTTTATCAGGAACTACAAATCGAAAAATTACAGGCATGGTCTATCCGCAAGCAGAATCTGTACCAACAGAAGTGCCATATTCTATTGCGATTTACAGCGATTATATGCGAGGTCCTGCTCCCGAAGATATTTTCGTACCCAAGTTCAAACTTTGCTACAGAGCAAAACTGACAGAGATGGTAAGTGTGGCAATGTTTATCTTCCCAACTCAATCCATCATTTCTGAAAAGTTTTTTCATATTTTGAAAAACTTTCATAGTCCTCCATATCAGGCATTCCCAACAAGTGTGTTTGATAGAAAAGGAATAGAGCATCCTTACTTTGTCTTCATGCAAAATGCGCCACAATTTCACGCGGCAGATTATGAACGTTCGGTGTTTTCCAGAATTGCCAGCATGAAGGAAAACGGATATGAGTATATTTATGAAGATTTTCAGGCTTCTGATTACGAGGAGGTCAGGCTATTAAAAGGGAGGTGGGCCAGCGCGTTGTACATCAAGGAAGATATCGAATGGGATTTTTTCCTGCTTGCTGCACCGCCTTTCCTTTGGATGGTCAACGAAAAAGTAGCCGAGGCGCTCCGGGCTGCCAATATTACCGGCATCTGTCTCATTCCGTTCCAGCAGGGGGATGACTGGGTAAATGATGAGCTTTTTATGAGAGTAATGCGCATCGAACAACCCGAATGGGGCGGGCATCAGCAAACTAATAAAATAACGTAAGTTAGGATAGCTTCAGGCAATCATTCTATTCAGAATGGTCTTAGGTTTGTCCGAATAATGCCCGTAAGCCATAATACTGGTTAGTAGATGAGATTGTTTCCAATGGTGTTCCTGTTTTGAAACAAACTCTGACCGCCGGAAAATGGGAAATCAGATTTGGGTACCCTGCATCGTACTCAAATGGACTTCCAAGAATTTATCATGCTTTATCCAAATAACAAAACCATGAACCTTACTCAGATCATTTCGCAACCGGTTGAAGGATGTTATAAGTTTAATGAATACACCACTGAATATGGAACCATTATTCTCGACGATTCCGAAACTGGTGGTATATCTCATTGCAACATCTTTCAAATTTCTTTTGGGCGTGGACTGATACAGCACTATTGTAGAAAAGACACCGGAGTTCTCCAATCCATTTGGTTGGTTGGGTTGTTAGATCAAAATATCCGATACAATCCGAATATCCGATACAATCCAGTACAGCCTTTCTGTACCCCTGTGTTTGATACATCAGCATGGAAACACTTCATAGACGAAGATGAATACTCGCTTTCCAATCCGCTTTGGCCTACTACTGTTGAAGAACGATAAATCGCGTTTGACCACAATGGACGTGATACTTTTTTGTTGGCTTTTGGGGCAATGGACCAAGAGGTATTCCTCAATGAAAATATCTCATTTTTATTTGATCAGGATAAAAATCTACAAGGCATCAAAGTGTTTTCACCAGAGTATGTGCCTGAAATGCTTGCCCGCTTGGAACGCTCGATGAATCGAGATGCAGACCCTGTTATAATCGAGCCGCCAAGAACGGAGAATCCAGACGAACCTCTTCGCTTTTGGCGCAGAATGCAACGCAAGTTTACGATCTGGCATAGATAGACAAGTGCGTATTGGAAATAAAAGTGACACCCTCTTTCATAAAAGATTGTTTTTGAAGACGTAACTTCGTTCTCAAATGGCAATATTAGAATTTTTCACATACAAACTTGGTGATATGAAGGCAATTCAGTTCGTCTTACAGCCTGTAAATGGCACTTACATACTTAATAGACTTGTGCCAATTTTAAGTAATTGATTTTCAATCTGTTTTAATTTTTATAAAAATTACTGAAATATCATTCTATTAAAAAACTATTAATAATTGTATCGAAGAAGGCATTTTATTACTTTTGACACTAAAACTATTTCGATTCAGATAATCTTTATTACGTATTCTAAAAAATTATTGTTGATAAAAATCTGACAAATTACACAAGTCATTGATAATCAATTGGATACAAATCCAATGAACTCATTTGGGAAAAACGCATCTGGCTTGAAGGTGACCAAAAACAGAAAGGGAATCCATAGAACATGAATTTGACATTTATCACATGGAATCAAGTGATTGGTTTTTATAATAAAACAACATTAGCTTAAATAAAAATCTACATTATGAAAACGTTCATTATTTTCCTTTGCTTCACATTGATGGTTTTTTCCGTTCAATCTCAAAATGAACATCCGCTAATTTCAAAATATGAAGGCTCGGTGCTTTTAGAAGCGCATGTAGAGGCTTTCATGACTTATACATTAGCCACAGGACCTGCCGAAAGGGATGGATTCACTAAGAAAGAAACGCCTGATGCAAAAGTACATTTTCATATTTATCAGGCACCAGCCGGAAAAGCGATTGAGGAAGTCTGGAAGAATTATATTTTGGCTTTGCAGGGAGCTGGTTTTCAAGTATTATTTAAATGTCAGGGAGATCAATGCCGGTCAGGAACATACAGCAATTGGGCGGTGCTGTTGTTCGGAAACAATGCCTATAATACGAATCAAATTGAAAAGAAATCGAGTTTATCTAAAAACGCTTCTTACATCTATAGTGCTGACCGATATCTATCGGCGGTGAAGCAAAATGGAAATCAGAAAATTTATATTGCCTTGAGTATGGCACAATTGAAAGATCGGGTTTTATATTTCTTGGATGTAATAGAACCGGCATCTTTGGAGGCAGGGAAAGTGACGATCAATCTTGAATATTTACAAAATGAATTTAAAAATAACGGAAAAGTGGTGCTGTATGAGTTTCCTTTTGAAACCAATTCTGCTGCCTTATTACCTGAAAGTTTAAACCTCATTTCTACAATTTATGATTATCTGAAAGGGCAAACTGGCAACGTTTATTATGTGGTCGGACATACTGATGATACGGGTCTGTTTGATCGAAATATGCAGTTATCAAAAGAAAGAGCAGCTTCCGTAGTCAACGAATTGATGAAAAAAGGAATCAAACAGTCTATGATTGTACCTCACGGGGCAGGGCCCTTGTGTCCGGTAGGTGATAACAGAACGGAGGGAGGAAGAGCTTTGAATCGAAGAGTAGAGATCATCCAGAAACTGGATTCCTCAACTGGAATAAAACGATAAGTCTGTTGTATTATGATATTATGATATTGGGGTATTTACGATTTTATCCATTCTTGGCGTTGTGCTTGAAATCGTCGGGCTACGCTTAGGGGTCGGAGGTTGCCTCTGCGTTTGAATTGGTGCTGCTCCATGCGCCGGATGATGTCGTCGAGGGTCGCTACGGCGTGTACGATGTACGAGCCTTTGTTCAGCATCACGCACTCGGCACGGGCGGCCATAGCGGCATCGGTGATTTCGGCGCGCGATGCAGTGCCTTTACGCGCCAGTTTTTCCAGCACTTGGGTAGCCCAGATGCCCGGTATGTGGGCAGCTTCGCAAATCCAGAGTATTTCTTCCTGCACTTCGGCGATGCGCTCGAATCCGATTTCAACGGCGAGGTCACCGCGTGCAATCATAACGCCTATTTTGGGGCTGCGCATGGCGGTTAGTAATAGCGACGGCAGGTTTTCAAAGGCTTCGCGTGTTTCTATTTTTAAAATGATGCCAATATCAGGGCGGTTGAGTTGTTGCAATTCGCGTTGTAATACTTCCACGTCGCTGGGCTGCCGCACAAAAGAATAACCGACGATATCGGCGTGGGTAGCCATGAAGGGCAGCGAGGCTTTGTCGCTCTGCGTGAGGGCGGGCAAGGAAAGCGAGCTATCGGGGAGGTTGATGCCTTTCTCTGGGCGTAGCTTGCTACCGTTGGCGGCCGCCTGATTGATTTTGACGATGACCCGCTCTGCACTGGTATCGGTGATGATGCCACCGATTTTGCCATCGTCAAAATAGACGCGGTGCCCCATACGTGTATCCTGAAAAATTTCGGGTAGGTGTACCACAACTTCCAAGGGTTGCTTAGGTTGGTTATCGGCGGAGAGGGTACGCACCAAGTGGATTTCATCGCCTATCTGAATACGAGCATAATTTTTCTTTTTTTCCAATCGGCTGAGCGTTGCGGTGCGCAGCTTGGGCCCTGGCAAGTCCATATAAATCAAGCACCGTTTGCCGGTTTCCTGCTCTCCCCGACGGATATTGCGTATCATGCGCGCCCATACCGGGGGAGCGTCATGACTGGTATTGATGCGGGCAATGTCCATACCTGCCAGTAGTAGCCCATGAATGATTTCATAATCGTTCGCAGCTTCCGAAGGCATGGTCACCATGATGCGCGAACTTTTGCCTCGGTGTTGTTCGCCAAGCAGTTGCAGCGCATGTTCTTCTAAGCGTTCGCGGCTGCTACGATAGTCGAGTGACGAGCTATATTCAAAGCGATCGGGGGTGTCCTGTGCAATCATTTGTAATAAATGAAGGATATTTTGCAAATTCGTTAGCGTGTAGCCCTCCGAATGCCCCAACGAAGAAATGCTGCGCGCGGAGAGTTCTTCTTGTAGGTTGCGCAGATCAAATGTACGCAAGGATAGATAATGCAGCAGGTTGCGCGCACTTTCGTAATAATGCGGTTGCACCTGTGCCAGAAGCGCGCTATACGCCTGCTCTTCCTGACAGATATGATGGAGTATATGTCGAATAGCAGCTATAAGGGACGCCGTATCTTGTTTTTCCATAATTTTTTTTGATGAAAATCAGTCCATCATTTTTAAAATAGCACAGCCTTTAATTTTAATAAAATGCTCATTAACAATGCTTTGCAAATTAATAAATAAAAACTGCAAAAATGCTCCGTTATTTAGTTGGTACCTCATTATGCAACAATATTATTCATTTTTATGCTGTAATTCAATGATTTTGGTCAGTTGGCGTGCGAATTATATCATTCTCAATTAGCGAAGTCCGATTTTTATGCATAAAAAATTGATAAACAGCAAGTTAATAAGTGCGCCGTATTGAAATGGCATCTGGTCACGACCGTCAGATCAATCCGCGGTGCGCGAAGAATAAGAGCAAAGCATTGACCGTATGCGGATGTTGGAATGCTCCGGCGCGCCAAGATTGGAAAACCTCCTCGATCGGGAAAGCAACAACGACAAGGTCTTCGCCTTCATCGAGTTGTAGCGGCTCGGTCAGGCTGACGCCTTCTGCAAGGTAATAATGGATATAATTGGTCATAAACACCGGATTGGATGGAATGCTACCCAAGTAATGCCACTGCCCGCCGGTGTAGCCAGTTTCTTCGCACAGTTCGCGCTGCGCGGCGGCGTCGCGGGGTTCGTCAGTGTTTACTAATCCGCCGGGCAATTCCAATAGGCTTTTGCTGGTACCAAAACGATACTGTTGCACGAAAAGTAGCTGCTGTTCGGTGGTGAGCGCTACTACATTAGCCGCATCGGGGCTATCCAACACAATCATTTGCTGCACGATGCCGTTGCGAGGGTTCTTCATCCAGTCGAATCGCGCGCGAAATAAGCGCAGGTCAGCTAGCGTTTCGGATCTCACGCATTCCCAGTCAGCAGGTTGTTTCATTATGATATATTATTAAAATGCGATGTAAAAATAAGAATTAATGGCAATGTGTTATTCTAAAAGTTCAAAATGTTAAGAGGATATCAAAACCTGGCGAACGGGAAAAATACATAGTTGGGTTTTGTCTAAAAAATTGTTTTTCGGCACACGTTGGCGGCAAAGGAAAATAAAATAACTGCTGCCGTTCCGTTCCTTCGTATTACATTATGTAGCTTTGGCATCAAATTATTATATGATATACAATCAACAGGAATTACTGCATATGATGAGGCATTATCTTATTCTGATTCTGATCTGGTGTAGCGGGGTGCTCAGCGCTCAGGAAAATCTTAGCCTGCAAGAGGCCATTGCCATTGGGCTGCGCAACAATTATCAGGTTCAGATCGCGGAGCGCAACTTAGAAATCGCAGAGAATAGTAATGACTGGGGGCTGGCTGGGCGCTATCCGTTGATTAATGCGACGCTGAATATTAACAATAATTACAATAACAACAACAACCCGGCATCCTTCTTCCCGCAGATTCAATCTTTGTCGTCGGCGGTGGTACCTGGCATAGATGCTACGTGGACGCTCTACAACGGTTCGCGCATTCGCCTGACCAAGCAACAATTGGAAGAGCAGGAGCGCCTGGGGCAGAGTAACCTGCAAATCATTGTAGAGAATACGATTCAGCGAATTATTTTAGCTTATTACCAAGCATTAGTACAGGAAGAGCAACTGCGGGTTCGGGCAGAAGTGCTTCGCCTGTCGCGTGATCGCCTCAATTACAGCAACGTGCGGCAGGAATTTGGGCAAGCCGCTACTTTCGATGTGTTGCAATCGCAGGATGCTTATCTGAATGATTCCACCAGCTACCTAATTCAACTCAATACGCATGAAAATGCGCTGCGCGACCTGAATCTGGCGATGGGATTGGATCAGCTTGATGCGCGCTACAACCTGACGGATGCGCTGGAACTGGAAATACAAAATTATGCCTTGGAAGACCTCAAAGCACAAATGATAAGCAATAACCGTACCTTGCAGAATCTCTTTATCAATAGGGAGATTGCGCGCTTTGGTACACGCCTCGAAGAAACGCGCATGCTACCTGCGATCAACCTACGGATAGGACTTACGGATAATATTGGCTACAACATTTTTTCTACGGCGGTGTCGGTCAGCGGCGACGAGCGCAACTTTGGCGGCATTCGCACCAATGCGCTCAACCTTTTTGGGGGCATCACGGCTACGCACACCCTGCTCGATTGGGGCGTGCGGCGCCGCAGCATACAGAATGCCCGCCTGCGGGAGGTCACCGCTCAAATTGGTATTGAGGATCAGAAACGAACGCTTTTTACGCAGTTGGAAAATACATTTGCGACCTACAACACGCAGAAACAATTGGTAGCGCTTACCAATCAATTGGTACAAAACGCCCAACGCAGCCTTAACATCGCCGGAGAGCGCTTCGATAGTGGTCTGATTAATGTTTTTGATTACCGCACGGTACAGCTATCGTACATCAGCGCGATCCAGTCTCGGCTCAATGCTATCCTGAATTTGAAAAATACCGAAACCGAAATGCTTCGGCTAACGGGGGTGCTGGTGCGATAAAAGCGCAAGATTTTTTTTATGTAAAATGCTTCAGCATAATCACTTCCTGCTCGGTGAGGTGACGCCAGAAGCCGCGCGGCAAATCTTTTTTCGTTAGCCCCGCGTAGTACACGCGATCTAATTTTTTCACCTCATAGCCCAAGTGCTCGAAGATGCGACGCACGATGCGGTTCTTACCGATGTGCAACCGAATGCCCACTTCACTCCTACGGCCGCCCTCTATGTAGTCAACGCCATCCACTTCTGCACGACCATCCTCCAACTCCAGCCCTTGCCGGATGCGCTCCAGGTCGGCTTTGTCCACTGGCTTATTGAGTTCCACTTGGTAGAATTTTTTTACTTTATGGCTGGGATGCGAAAGTTTTTTGGCCAAGTCGCCATCATTGGTGAGCAGCAGCAGTCCCGTCGTCAAACGATCAAGGCGCCCAACCGGAAATACGCGCTCAGCAACTTGATCCTTTAATAGGCTGATGACCGTTTTTCGGCCTTTCTCATCGCTGAGCGTGGTAATATAATCTTTCGGCTTATTCATTAAAATATACACCTTGTGTTCCTCTGGGCGGATATTTTTGCCTCTAAATTGCACCTGATCGCTCGGTTGCACTTGGTAAAATGGCTCTATAACCACTGCGCCATTGACCGATACCTCACCTGCCTTGATATGCTCCACCGCCTGCCGCCGAGAGCAAATTCCGCAATGCGCCACGTATTTGTTCAGCCGCATGGGTTCATCTACTTTGGGCGTAGGATGAACGACCTTGTGGCTGGCCGTGCGTTCTTTCGAGCGCGAGGGCTTTGCTGATGTCGGGCGGGGGCGGCGAGATGGCCGCGCACCCGATGAAGCCGAATTTTTCTTTCGTTTTGGTTGCATAATGATTATAAATACGGAATTGTGATCATTGCAGCATGGTTTTTGGTGGCTTTTTAAATATCAAACATTTGAAATGAGCTATTTACACCATTTTCAAAAAAAATAAACTGGCATCTAACTTCTAAAATGGTATTCGTCGCTTATTAGGTATTGCTCATTTTAAACGCTCCCCAAAAAGGGCTGCATGTATATTACAACAATCGTTTTATTCAATAAATATTTTATGAATATCGCATCATGTTTTTAATCGTATTTTGAATGTCGCATCATATTTTGATACACTAAACAGCCTCCCCTCCCCAAAAGTCTGATGTTAAAATGGAATGTCTTCTTCTTCGGTGTTCATGCGTGAAGGACGGGTGATGATGCCCAGATTCTCCGCTCCAGAAAAATCATTAAATGACAGATCGTCCAGGTCCGAAAAGCGAGCAAATTGGTCCGTGAAACGCAAGCGGACGTCTTTTAGTGGGCCATTTCTATGTTTGGCTACAATGATTTCCGCAATACCTTTCAGTGATTCACCTTCGGGGCTTTCGGTCACTCCATAATATTCCGGTCTATATATAAATGACACAATATCAGCATCTTGCTCGATAGAATTGTGCACCAAAATATCATTCGCAACAAAATTGTGCACCTCCGGCACGGTCAAATCATAGACATCTTCTACCCCCAATGGATGAATAGCTACTATTTCGTCCCAAAATATATCAGAATGCGCGTATTTCTTCAACGCTTTATCTTGAATAACTTCGTACAATCGCTGCATCCGCACCTTCGAAATGTCTTTGCGCTTCACAGAACCCGCGTAGGATTGCCCTAATTGAGCAAACAAATTGCGGTAGGTAATTCCCTGCCGCTGCATCGCCGGATAGATAAGCTCATCCCACGCTTCTTTCGGTATGATGTCGGTAGTAGGATTTTCTTCTATTTTTTCCAGCGCACGGATCACGGATTGGATCATGTCGCCCCTTTTGCCAAAACAGCCAATGTCTTTCAAAAAACGAATCTGATTGGATACGCCCCAAATCTGAACATGATAATGGTCTCTGTCGGTATCTTTTCGCTGCTTGGCGATCTGAATGCTGGAAAGCACCCCCAGCCTTAGAAGAAGGTGTTGGATTTGGGTAGCCAGCATCTTGCTGGATGTAGCGTAATATATGGCTCCGGCGGGTTTTTTATTTTCCAATAATTTCCAGCTGATACTACCGTTGGTAGCCCAAAGATGGTGAAGAAAAAGTTGGATTTGTGACGCATTGCATTGGAAAATCGCCTCCGGAAGCTGTTTTTCATAAGAACAAACCCGTTGCAAGCACAGTTTTTCGTACCATTCGGTAATTGGATGCTGCCGACCGTGCGCCAGATGGTCTGGACTGGGCAGATAAGCATGCTGCTCGTTTTGCTGGGCGACTATTCTGGCTTCGATGCCAAATAAATTTCGAGCCGCTGTGGCTACTATTTTGATGTTTTGCGCATCCGCACTGGTATAATGATACGGCTGACGAGGAAGCACACATCCACTACCCGTTAAATGAGCGATAAGTATCAATTCATCATCCGAAAGAAGGCTGACAGGCCGGCTGACTGGGATGTTTCGAGGGGTAGCAATTTTATCTCCTACTTTTAACTGCTCTAAGGCCGTCCAGCCAGCTATTTTTAAAAATGGATGATTGGCACTGGCTTTAATGCTTCGACCACTGCGGGTGACCAATTTGAATACCTGTTTTTGTCCGGAGTGAAACGCTTTTAGCAAAGCATAAGGCCGTACCGTGTGGCATCCATCAAGCGCTAAAACCTTAAAATGGGTCGGTATGGGTTTTTCTGCCAATTCTTTGATTGGAATACATTTGCCCGTTACCGCATTCTGAATTAATGTGTCGCCGCTTAGGCAACCCGACTCCCTTAGGTCGCTCAACTGCGGGCGCTTGCTGCCTCCGCGCACTTCTACCGCTCGGCTGAGCTGCGACAGGGCAATGACCGGCACGCTCAGTTCTTTGGCTAATCCTTTGAGGGCACGCGATATGGCACTCACCTCCTGCTCGCGGTTGCCACGTTGGTTGTCGCCGCCACCGCTCATCAGTTGCAAGTAATCAATTATAATCAGTTGAATATCATGTTGCATCTTCATCCGGCGGCATTTGGCGCGCAGTTCGAAGATGTTGATGGCTGGCGTATCGTCAATATAGATAGGGGCTTCGCTGATGCGTTCTATGGCGACGCTGAGGCGCTCCCAATCGTCTTTTTCCAATTGTCCGTTGCGCAGTTTACCCGAGGACACCTCTGCTTCCATGGCAATCATGCGCTGCGCTAATTGCAGGCTGGACATCTCCAAGGAGAAAATGGCCAACGGCTTTTTGAATTCTACCGAAGCATTGCGAGCAATCGAGAGGACAAAAGAGGTTTTACCCATACCGGGTCGGGCCGCAATGATAATCAGATCCGAAGGTTGCCAGCCAGAGGTCAGCCGATCCAATTCGGTAAAACCAGTTGGCACGCCGGTCAGCCCGTCTTCTTTGTCTTTAAGCTCCTGCAATTGTTTAAAGGCCTTACTGACCAACGATCCCATGCTATCATACCCCCGACTCATATTTTGCTGTGCAATGGCAAAAAGCCCTTGCTCGGCGCCGTCCAGCAGGTCGAATACATCAGTCGTATCTTCAAAAGAATCGCGGATAATGCCCGTGGATACGCGGATTAGTTCGCGTTGAATGAATTTCTGAGAAATGATGCGCGCATGAAATTCAATATTTGCAGCAGAAGCAACTTTATTGGTCAGGTTGGCTAAATACGCGGGGCCGCCGCTGCTTTCGAGGTCACCCGACTTTTTCAGCTCTTCCATAACCGTCAGTAAATCAATTGGTTGGGAGCGTTCAAACAGGCGGCGCATCGCCTGATAAATCAGCTGGTGAGCGTCGCTATAAAAACTTTCGGGTCGCAAAATGTCCAATACAATAGACATAGCTTCTTTGTCGAGCATGAGCGCACCCAGCACGGCTTCTTCCAGCGCAATAGCCTGTGGAGGAACTTTACCAAATACATAATCCGATAGTTCCTCGCCGCGTTTTCGAGTACTGCCCATGGGCTTTCGTATTGCGCCCTTGGGGTCTTTGCTGGAATGTTCAAGCTCTGCCATAGTGTGATGGGTAATTATCCTTACCTTGCCCGGTTTCCCTACAAAGCTACAAGTTATTGAGCAGATTTGCACGTTAAAAAAACGAGGCGCTTATCCACAATTGTGAATAAGTGTAGCGCAGAATGTGAATAAGCCGTGTATTTGTTAACCCATTGTTAAGAATAGCTCTACTTATTGAATTTAATTTTTTATTATATGATTTTAATTCATACAAAATATAGAAGATTGATCGCTCTTTTATGGTAGAATTAGGTTTACACTTGGAAGAAAAATAGCCCCGAAAAAGGTATTGCGGAATGTGGATAAAAATGCGCAGGGCGATCGGAGTGCATCAATACCCTCCGATTAAGCTGACGTATCTCCAGCTGTATTTTTTAAAATACAATTCAAAACATTATTTTAATTTGACTGCCTCACAAAGGGTAAGCGAAAAGCCAATCGTGCGTAGCCATCAGGGTTTACAAAGGCCACGCCTTAGGCTTTTCCTTTGAGCATCAGATTCCAATACATAAAAGGTAATCCATATTTCTTCAATAGCCACATACTGTACTGCTCTTTGGATGTATCTACCAGACGAGAAATGATCGGATCGCTGTCGCGTTCGTTCCCATATTTAAATTCTGCCAGCAGCATTTTGCTATACCCTGTCACCAGTGGGCAAGAAGAATAGCCAGTGTAATATTTGTCGGGCGCTTGCTGATGCTGCATCACGTAAAGCAGATTTTCCACCACTACCGGCGCTTGCTTGCGAATGGCGGCGCCTGTCTTGGCTGTGGGGAGTGCGGCGGCGTCACCTAAGGCAAACACATTCGGATAAACATTATGTTGTAATGTGTTGATATCCACATTAATCCAGTCTTTATCGGGGCCGGATTCGTGTACTAAGCCCGAGCGCTTGATAAAATCGGGGGCTGACTGTGGCGGCGCTAAGTGCATCATATCATAAGGTATCGCTACTTCTGTAGGCGACGAAAACTGCTCGCCAAGGTCGGTTTTATGATGATACAATTTTTCTGGTTCGTCGGCATGCGCCATAATGGTAAAATAGGCAAGCTGCTTATCGGGGTCAATTCGAGTTATTTTATGAAAAAAACGCAATTGTATCTGCTTGCGATTCACCACGTTCATCAATTCTTGTTTGAAAGGTTCGGTACCAAAAATCACAGAACCCGGCGTGACGAAGGCTACTTGGGTTTGCGCGCGTACTCCGTTTTTCTGAAAATATTCTTCTGCCAGATACATAATTTTTTGTGGAGCGCCCCCACATTTAATGGGTGTTGCCGGCTGGGTAAAGATGGCATTCCCACCTTTAAAATGCTGTAATACTTTCCAGGTATGCTCTGGGTCGGTATAATTACTGCACACTTTGTCGGTTGCCAAAGCCTCCCGAAGCCCAGGCAAGGCGTCTATATCCATCTGAATACCAGGACAAACGACAAGATAATCATATGTAATAACGGAGCCGTCGCGTGTAATAATTTTATTATCAGAAGGTAGCATCTGCTCTACATAATCTTTGATCCAAGTAGCACGCTTAGGCATGACATCGCTCATGTCTCGCTCAGTAGCACGGTAAGAATAAGCGCCTGCACCTACCAGCGTCCAGGCAGCCTGATAATAATGTTTGGATGCCGCATCAATAATGGCAATATCCAATGATTTGTTCTTGCGAAATAGTTGCGCCGCCACGGTGATCCCCGCTGTACCCGCGCCAATAATGACAATCTGATGATGGGAATTATTCATAAAATTCAGTATTTAAGTATTAAAAGTGTGTTTTTTCAGTATGATATTCTGTATTACAAGTGCAAATTAAAATTTTTATACCCTATACTTATGTGATATAGATCACTACTGTGTATGATTTTTATCAAAATCCGAATTGCTTGGCAGGGATAGGTAGCATCCTGAAAACAGACCTGTTCTTCCCGAAAATTGCCCTTTCTATCCTTCGTGCTTGCCTCTCCGCATATTTACTTGCACTTTTGCAATATGATGCATAGCAGCCACCTATTTACCCGCTATAAAGCAACTGGCGCTTTCGTGCTACACCTGCTGGTATGGGGCATTTTATTGGGTTTTCCTTTTTTGTTTTCGCCAACCGAAACGCCGCGCAACGCCACTTATATGCGCTCGGTGATGCCGCTGCTGTTTTCTGTATTCATTTTTTATGTCAATTATTTTTTACTGGCTAACAGGTTTTTATTTAAAAGTCAAACCCTTAGTTTCTTGCTATTCAACTTGGCATTGGTCGTACTTTGCGTGTGGGGGCAGCACCTGCTGCACGAATGGTTGTGGGCGCCACAGCGCCGGTCGCCCAGGTACGAATACTACAAAAACATGGCGCTCATTCGGCATGCTTTCTCTTTCGCTTTGACGGCGGCCGTGGCAGTGGCAGTGCGCATTATGCAGCGTTGGCAACAATCGGAAGCTACCCGAAAAATGCAGGAAACCGAGCAACTCAAATCCACGCTAAGTCATTTACAATATCAAATACAACCCCACTTTTTTTTTAATTCGCTAAATAATATTTATGCCCTTGTTGATATATCGCCAGAAAAAGCCAAAAACGCCATCCATCGCTTGGGTAAGCTCATGCGCTATCTGTTGCACGATACCAACGCCGAACAGGTTGCCCTTTCAAATGAAATAACGTTTTTGAAAAATTATGTGGACTTAATGCGTCTGCGCCTCACCGATAACGTACAGGTGCAATATGATTTTCCAGAAGATACTCGCCAGATACAGATTGCCCCCCTGCTGTTTATACCCTTAGTAGAGAATAGCTTCAAGCATGGTGTGAGTGCCAAACAGTCGTCTTTTATTACCATTAAAATGCAAACACTTGATAATCAAATAGTTTTGGAGGTAAATAATACCAATTTTCCCAAGAATGAGCAGGATCAGGGTGGCTCCGGCATTGGCATTGACAACCTGAAAAAACGGCTTGAATTGTTATATCCTGATCAGTACAGCCTTCGGCAAGAAACCCAGGGCGATACCTTTAGCTCTGTACTAACCATTCATTTAGCATCCATTGGCAAACCAACAAGCATCGTATGAAAAAAATTAAATGCCTCATCGTGGATGATGAACCCTTGGCACTCGACTTAATCGAGCGCTATGTGCAGCAAACGCCTTTCTTAGAACTGGCCGGCCGGTGCGCCAATGCCTTTGAAGCTATGCAAGCATTAGAACAGTCTGACATCGAATTGCTTTTTTTGGATATTCAAATGCCCGACCTAAATGGCGTGGCTTTTTCTCGTACCCTGCGCCCAGCGGTAAAAGTGATTTTTACAACAGCATTTGAGCAGTACGCACTTGAAGGTTTTCGCGTGGACGCACTGGATTATCTGCTAAAACCATTTGATTATGAGGAGTTTATAAAAGCAGCCAACAAAGCACGGGCTTGGTTTCAACGCGAGGAAGTTTTTAAAACGGGTGGGAAAAACGAACCAGACTTGTTTGTCAAATCGGAGTATCAGCTCATTCGCATCCATTTAGATGATGTGCTGTATGCCGAAAGCATGAAAAACCACATCAAGATTCATGTATCAACACAGGATAAACCCGTGGTTACGCTGATGAGCCTAAAAAATTTGGAAACCGCCTTGCCCACCGAACGATTTATGCGCGTACATCGCTCTTTCATTGTCAATCTTAACAAAATTGACAGCATAGAACGCAACCGGATTCTGATTCGAAATCAAGCTATTATAATCGCTGAACCCTATCGAGAGACTTTTCAGCAATACCTGACTTCAAAATTACTTAATTCTTGAAAAGCATTGAAAATGAATACATTACGGCCTAATTTACGTATCAGGATACTCTGCATTGCAGTCTTATTTACAAGTGCTTGGACGGCGGCGCAGGCACAAAACTTTGCCTGTTCAGGCATCATAACGGATGGTGTAGAACCGCTCGTTGGTGTGAATGTGTTGCTCATTAGTCAGCGCGACAGTACCCGACGACAGGGGAGCATCACGGATTTAGATGGCAAGTTTGAACTGGCCAATGTGCGCGGCGGTGCTTACCAATTGCGCGCCACCTATGTCGGTTACAAAACCTTAGAAATGGAAGTCGTTATTCGTGGTGCCGATCAAAATTTGGGAGCCTTGCGCATGGAACAAGCAGCCCTGCAATTGCAAGGTGTAACAGTAGAAGCCACGCAGATACGCGCTCAACAGAAAGGTGATACCACCGAATATAACGCCGCGGCGTTCAAGGTTAATCCAGATGCGGATGCCGAACAATTGGTGCGCAAAATGCCTGGGGTAACCGTAGAAGGCGGAACGGTACGCGCCCAAGGCGAGGATGTACGCCGTGTAACGGTGGATGGGCAAGAGTTTTTTGGCGAAGATGCCGTATTAGCGCTGCGCAACCTGCCAGCGGAAGTGATTGATCGTATTCAAGTATTCGACCGAATGAGCGACCAAGCACAGTTTACGGGTTTTAATGATGGCAACACCGAAAAGACTATCAACATCGTCACCCGAGGCGGCTTGCGCAATGCACAGTTTGGGCGCGTGTACGGCGGCTATGGTACGGATGAGCGCTACTCGGCAGGTGCTAACCTCAATTTTTTCAAAGGCAGTAGCCGCATTTCCTTCATCGGGCTGGCGAATAACATCAACCAACAAAACTTCTCCACACAGGATTTGCTGGGCGTAGTAGGCAATAGCAGCCAACGCGGTGGACCTGGGGGAGCAGGAGGAGGTCGTGGTAGCGGCGGCGGCCCCGGCGGTCGTGGCAATTGGGGTGGCAATAACGACATCAACAACTTCTTAGTTGGGCAGCAGGGCGGCATCAATACGACGAATTCTGTCGGATTGAATTATACCGACAATTGGGGGCGTAAAGTTAAAATCAATAGCAGTTATTTTTTCAATAACTCTGGCAACGACAGCCGCAGCATCTTACAGCGCGAGTTTTTTCTGAGTGAAAATATCAGCCAATTTTATGATGAAAACAATGTGTCGGAAAGTAATAATTTCAACCATCGCTTTAATGCTCGCATCGAATATACAATTGATTCGACGAATTCTATTATCATCACCCCCAGGCTCAGTTTTCAGAATAATCGTACCTCAAGCCTGCTGCTTGGCGCCAACCGTTTCGATGCTAATGCCTTGATTAACAGCACAGATAATGATCTGAATGCGCAAAACAATGGATTCAATTTTGGCAACAATATCCTTTATCGGCATCGAATGGCGAAGGCCGGACGCACCTTTTCTGTCAATTTAAATACCGATTTTAATGATCGCAGTGGCCGCAGCGACTTATATTCACAAAGTCTGTTTTTCAATACACAGGATTCGAGTCTTCTCAACGACCAGCGAACCAACCTGGCATCGGATGGCTACACATTAAGTGCAGGGCTGACTTACACCGAGCCTTTGGGCAAAAAAAGTATCCTGCAATTTGAATACCGACCAACGCTGGCAAAAAATGCTTCCGAACGCGAAACCAACCAGTTTGAAGAAATCACGGGCGCTTACACTCGGTTAGACTCTGTTCTGTCCAATAGCTTTGATAATGAAACCGTTACGCAGCGCGGCGGGCTGAGCTATCGGTGGCGCGATGAAAAGGTAAACTTTGCTATTGGCGCGAACTATCAGACCGTGTTGCTATCCAGCGCACAAAATTTCCCATTAAACTTGGCTGTAGAAAAGAATTTTTACAACCTGCTTCCCAACGCTATGTTGATACTGACGCCCAGCCGCAATCAGAGCTTGCGTATTTTTTATCGAACATTTACAATGACGCCCAACATTAATCAATTGCAAAATGTAGTAAATAATAGCAATCCGCTACAACTTTCTACTGGTAATCCTAACCTGCGCCAGCAGTTGACGCACAGCGTTTTTATGCGGTATAATCTGACCGAACCGAACAAAGCACGGACGCTGTTCGCATTTTTTAATACCAGCTTTACCGACGATTTTATTGCAACTTCTACGCTCATTGCCTCCCGCGACACCACCCTACAGGAAGGTGTCACTCTGTTCAGAGGCGCGCAGCTATCTCAGCCGGTCAACCTTAGTGGCAACTGGAATGCCCGTTCGTTCTTGACCTACGGAATGCCCATGAAAGCCCTGAAAAGTAACCTCAACATCAATGCGGGCCTCAGCTATGCGCGCACGCCAGGTTTGATTAACAACGTTCAAAATGAATCGCAAACGTATAATGTAAATGGCGGGCTGGTGCTGGGTAGTAATATTAGCGAAAAAATTGACTTTACAGTGTCCTATTCTGCAAATTATAATATTGTGGAAAACACATTACAACCACAACTAAATAACAACTTCTTTTTCCATAATGCCTCCCTGCGCTTCAACTGGCTGCCTTGGAAAGGATTAGTGCTCAATACGGACGTAACCAACACGCTATACACGGGGCTAGGAAATGATTTCAATCAGAATTTTGTACTCTGGAATGCCGCTATCGGCTACAAATTCTTGAAGGGCAACGCCGGCGAGCTGCGCCTAAATGCTTTCGACCTGCTGGGGCAGAACAATAGCATCGCGCGGGTTGTCACAGAAACGTATGTGGAAGATAACATCACACAAGTGCTTACACGCTACTTTATGTTGTCGTTTGTATATAATTTGCGCAATTTCTCCACTGGCAATAATCGGCAAAACAAATAGGAATAGCATACATACAAGGAGACGGCGTGAGGGGTCAGCGTGCTCTTCGCGCCGTTTTTTCTATTTCCGCCATAAGGCTCGCAGCCAAAAACCCGGCCGAAAAAGGCGCTCCAGATTGGCGAGATCTACTACCAACTCCGAGCAAAAGCGAATAAAATAAGCATTGTTGCTAATCACATTCGCCAGCAGATTTGCCAGCCAAGGGTAAGCCAGAAGCTGTTGTAGTCTGTAGCTCCAGCGCATTTCTGAGCCAAGCACCCGTCGCACACGCTGGTCGTAGGCGCGCATAAAATCTGCCGAAAAATCATTCGCCAACAGGCAAGCCTGCGCCTGTTCTGCCGCAAGAAAACCACTATAAAAAGCATTGCCAATGCCTTCGCCGGTAAGCGGGTCAATCAGATGCCCGGCATCGCCCACCAGCATATAATGATCACCAGAAATTGGGCGAGGTTTCGACCCCAAAGGCAAAGGAAAACCTTTAATGTCTCCTTCCAGCGTTGCTTCTGCAAAGCGCTCACGTAGTGCCGGATGGGTTCGTAGCAACTGCTGTAGTTCCTCCCGAAGATTTACCCGACGCCGGCTTAGCTCATCTGTACGCAACCCCAGCCCCACATTGGCACGCCCATTGGGCAACGGAAAAATCCAAAAATATCCTGGTACAATAGATTTTATAAAATGCAATTCAATGGTATCCAATCGCATCCCCTTTACGCCTTGGAAGTAGGCCCGCACAGCGCCAGCATGGTGGTGTGGGTCTTTTTGAAGCCCCGCATAGCGCCGACTAAAGGCAGACTGCGCGCCAGTGGCATCAATCAATAAGCGTGTCTTGATCTGCAATTCATTGGTAGCGTCGCCTACGATGAAGCCGTTTTCGATGCGTTGAAATGTTGTAATCGCTTTATTTTCAATGATTTGAATACGCTCACAGCGGCGAGCCTCTTGGAGCAGAAAATAATCAAAATCCAAACGAGGCGACACATAACCAGGCGTGGGTGGTACTTCAGGCGACTGCATCGGGCGAAATGGGATGTGTACTTCGCGCAAATTAGGTGCCACAAATGCAATGTTATGAATACCGATCTGCATAGGTTCTGCCGCAAAGCGATGCAAGATAGCTGGATCAAGCCGCTTTAGCAGCGTTAGTACCTTACCACTGATGGCATCGCCGCAAACCTTATCTCTGGGGAATTGGGCTTTATCCACCAACACACAGTCAATGCCCAACGCATAAAGTTTGAGTGCCGTAGCCACGCCCCCCGGGCCCGCGCCAATGATGCAAACATCCGTATATTGCATAGGTAAAAAATATGAATGGATTTAATCAGGATACGAGCGCAAAGAGCATAAAAAAGCCTGGCAGCTTATCCCGTGTGTGATTGTGATTAGAGCGCCAGGCGAAAAGTTGTTCATAGTCATGTGATGCAAAGATAATGGTAAAAATCCTTAAAATGCAAATTTTTTCCATCTTTTTTGATGTGCA
The DNA here is from genome assembly GCA_937872405.1 of uncultured Saprospiraceae bacterium. Classification (GTDB taxonomy): domain Bacteria; phylum Bacteroidota; class Bacteroidia; order Chitinophagales; family Saprospiraceae; genus JADJNW01. The sequence goes on from CALMSP010000088.1 coordinate 34,432, forward strand.
TACAGTTTTTTCTGCAAAAAATGAACGTAGCCGACGCTTTTCCACTTGTTTTAGTGTAGATTTAGTTGTAATTTTGCAAACCCAAGCGAAAAAGCAGGTGCAAGCACAAGCGCTTGGCAACGAGGAGAAGTGCCAGAGTGGTTGAATGGGCCGCACTCGAAATGCGGTGTACTGGCAACGGTACCGGGGGTTCGAATCCCTCCTTCTCCGCTGTTTTTTCTTGTAAATTACTTTTAATCAGCAACTTACGAGTTGTTGTTTTTAAAAATCTTACCACCATTTTAGATAAACTTTAACGCATCTGTGCCCCATCCTTGTCCTCACTTTGTATTTTATAAGCCCAAACCACTAAAACAAATTCTTATAAATAGTGCTTCCTTCAGGATTTTTGTACCTTCACGTTTGAAAATTTGCTTAAACCACGAACCTGTCAGCGCGATGCTCGGCATCAAATTATTTTAAAAAACTAAATAAAACGGCAATTCTCCTATCCAAAAGTAAACAAAACCACCCATGTTATGATTTTTGATTACATTATCGTTGGAGCTGGTTCAGCGGGTTGCCTGCTGGCCAATCGTTTGTCCGCTGAGCCAAACTGTCGGGTACTCCTACTGGAAGCCGGGGGCAAAGATTCTAACCTGAATATTCATATTCCGGCAGCATTCAATAAATTATTTCGCTCGGAAGCGGACTGGGATTATGATACGATGCCTCAAGCACATATGGGCAACCGCCCTATGTTTCAGCCACGCGGTAAAGTATTGGGTGGCTGCAGTAGTATCAACGCTATGATATATATTCGCGGGCATCGGGCCGATTATGATGGTTGGGCGGCTTTGGGCAACCCAGGATGGTCGTATGAAGAGGTACTACCCTATTTCCGACAATTTGAACGCAACCAACGCCTACAGGATACCTTTCATGGCACTGAGGGCGAACTGACCATCAGCGACCCGCGCGATCCGCATCCGCTTTCGCATCTGTTTGTCGAGGCTGGCCAGCAGGCGGGGTACCCGCGCAATGAAGATTTTAATGGAGCCACCCAAGATGGCTTTGGCTTCTACCAGCTTACCCAGCGCAATGGCCGCCGCGAGAGCGCCGCTACGGCCCTACTACATCCGATACGGCATCGTAGCAATCTGACGATACTCACGGGCGCATGGGTTCGTAAAATACTGATTACCAACAAGATAGCTACTGGCGTGGAATACCAATTGGGCATAGAAACCAATCAGGTGACGGCTCGTCAAGCGGTCATTCTATCGGCGGGTGCTTTTAATAGTCCGCAGCTTTTGATGCTGTCGGGCATTGGTGATGAAGCGCAACTGCGGCAGCATGGCATCCCGGTCGTGCATCACCTACCTGGAGTCGGTAAAAATCTACAGGATCATCTGCTGGGCGGCGTACTGTATCATGCTACCAAACGAACCACTTTGGATAGCGCCGAGCGCTTCCCTTATATTCTAAGCAATTTGTGGCGGTACTTGGTAGCTCGTAGCGGGCCATTCACCAGCAACGTAGCAGAAGGGGGGGCTTTCTTGCGCACCCAAGCACACCTCAATGCACCCGATATGCAATTTCACTTTGCGCCAGCTTACTATGTGCGTCATGGTTTTGACAATCCGAAAACCGGAAACGGCTTTGGAATTGGTGCTACGCTCATTTGCCCACAGAGCCGTGGCGAAGTTCGACTGGCTTCCGCCGATTGGCATGACAAACCCCTTATTGACCCGCGATATTTTAGTGATGAACAAGATGTGCAAACGATGATTCGAGGCACCCGACTGGCACAGCAAATTCTGCAGCAGCCCGCTTTTGATGGCTGGCGTGGCAATATTTTTATACCCGAACGCACCGACTTGTCAGATGCTGAACTGGCAGATTATTTGCGGCAATATAGCGAAACACTTTACCACCCCGTGGGTACCTGCAAAATGGGTACAGATACGCTGGCTGTGGTGGACGCTCAATTGTGCGTACATGGTATTGCCCAACTGCGCGTAGCAGATGCTTCGGTGATGCCAGTCATCGTGCGTGGCAATACCAATGCTCCAACAATGATAATTGCTGAAAAAGCTGCTGCTATGATTAAAGAAGCGCACGCTTGATATGCACTTTTTATCATGGAAATAAGCCGTACTTATTATTTTTACTTAATAATTATTGCAAAACAACACATTTTGTGATTGCATATTAAAAATTAGCATTTTAATGAATTTGGCTTTCAGAATAGCAAGACGCTACGTATTCGCAAAAAAGACAACCAACGCCATCAATATCATCACCGGCATTTCGGTATTCGGCATCGCAGTGGGCGCGGGGGCGCTGGTTCTGGTACTTTCGGTTTTTAATGGATTTGAAGACCTCATCACAAGCATGTACAGCAATTTCAACCCGGATGTAAAGGTACTGCCAGCGCAGGGTAAAACCTTTGACGTGGACTCCGCCTTTTTGAAAAAGGTGTACGCTGTTTCAGGGGTTGCATTGGTATCGCAAACATTAGAAGAAACCGCGTTTTTTGAATACAAAAACAGCCAGGATTTCGGTACCCTCAAAGGGGTGGACGCCCTGTACCAATCCGTTACGGGTATTGATTCTACCGTGCGCGAAGGGCTATTCAAGCTCCGCGAAGGCCAGCAGGAAATGGCTGTATTAGGGCTTGGTATGCGCAATAAATTGCAAGTAAATGTAGATGATTTGTTCTCTACCATGGTAGTGTATATGCCGAAAGTGCGCGAAGTGGGTATGTTTGAACAGCAATTCCGGCGCTTATCGGTCTATCCGGCAGGCACTTTTGTTATCCAACAGGAATTCAATAATAAATACGTGCTCACTTCTATCGAATTTGCCCGACGCCTCTTAGAAGCCGATGACGCCGTGAGCGCATTAGAGATTAAATTGCGTGCCAACGCCAATGTAGATAGAACCATCCAGGATATTCGTCAAGCCTTTGGGGCAGACTTTGTAGTGCAAAATCGCTACGAGCAAGAAGAAGCCTTTCTCAAACTGATGAAGATTGAAAAATGGCTGAGCTTCGCTATTGTGAGCCTAATGCTACTGCTGGTTGCCTTCAACATGGTGGGCGCACTGTGGATGATTGTATTGGAAAAACAAAAGGACATTGCCATTTTAAAATCCATGGGTACGCTCGACAATACTGTACGCAATATTTTCCTTCAGGCGGGCGGCTTGCTCACAGCACTGGGCATTGGTATTGGCTTTATGTTAGCCTTAACACTGTATGGTGCCCAAAAAGCATTCGGGCTGGTATCTATACCAGGCAATTTCATCGTAGATTCCTACCCCATTAGCATGCGCCTGCCCGATTTTTTGGTGGTAGCAGCTACGGTACTACTAATTGGGCTACTAGCGTCGGTACCGCCTGCACTGCGTGCTCAGCGCGTATCAGCGCTCATTCGGGAAGAGTAGAAGCGCAAACGCCAAAACAGATTTCAGGAATACTTCGTATCTTTGCATTGTCCAATAGAAGCAAGTTTTGTAATGCTCAAAGCCAATCAATCATACAACAGCATGTCCGTGTGATTTATTTTAAAAAAATTAAACAAAAAACGACTGTTATTTAGCAATTTGTAAATAAAATTTTCAACCCACATCAATTTTAGCAATAGCCACTATGGAAGAATGGCAATTAGATTTTGAGTGGCTGCAGGTGCGGCATATGATACAGGATCGTTTTGGACGAGATACCCTACCCGACCTCAACGCGATTTTATTTTTAATTGGAATTCAGGAATTGGGGCGTTGGCAAAAATCATACACCAAAGAAGAAAAACAAGACCTAATGCACATTGCCATTTGCCAACTGCTAAGCTACGAAGGATACTATGAATTTGCTGGGCGCGATGCCGACGGCTGGCCACACTGGAAGCAACTGCGCGTAGTACCCAAGCGCGACCTGAGAGAGCAGGAACTCCTGCTTAAAATGTGTATTGTGCGCTACTTCAAAGAATGGGAGCGTGAATACAAATCAACGGAAGCCCGCCCTAAAAGCGAAGGGTGACCCATGAGGAATAATGAAATAATTATAAAAATAAAACCAGTCAATCATTAACCAAATAGCACCCATGAAACAACTGCTCCTGCTTGGGCTGTCTTTTATTATGCTCGCTTCATGTAGCAAAAATGCCAATACGTATGCAGAAATTATCACAGATTATGGCGTCATGAAAGTCATGTTGTATAATGAAACGCCGCGCCACCGCGATAATTTTATAAAATTAGTTCAGGAAAATTATTACAACGATTTACTTTTCCATCGTGTTATTAATGGTTTTATGATACAAGGGGGCGATCCTGATTCGCGTAATGCCCCTCCCGACCGGCTGCTGGGGCAAGGTAGCCCCGATTATGAATTGGACTCGGAGATTCAGATGTCTCATATTAAAGGAGCACTGGCTGCGGCGCGCCTGGGCGATGCCCTCAATCCGGAGCGCAAATCATCTGGTTCGCAGTTTTACATCGTACACGGCCGCGCCTTCACCGATGAAGAATTGGATGCGATTGCCAGCCAAAACGGCATTACATTCAGCGAAACCCAGCGCGAATTTTATAAAAAAATTGGTGGCACACCTTTCTTAGATGGTGCTTACACTGTATTTGGGCAAGTAGTAGAAGGCATAGATGTGCTGGATAAAATTGCACAGGCGCCGGTTGGAGTGGCGGATCGCCCATTGCGCGACATTCGCATGAAAATTCGATTGTACCGATAATGCACTTTTTTTACAAAATCAACCCTTTTATTTATTCATTTATTTCAATATGATACCTTTTAATCGTTTTTGCATCATAATTAATCTGGCAAGCATCGCATTATTCGCTTCCTGCGCCCGACCGGTAGCTGATTTTAGTTATGCCTACGCCAACGATAATCGCCAGGCTCCAGCTACGGTTCAGTTTGATAATAAATCTCGCGTTGCCGAAAGTTTTCAGTGGCGCTTTGGAGATGGCAACGCTTCCTCGGATAGCCTACCGCAGCATATTTACAAAGCTTCCGGCACCTACGATGTACAATTGACTGCGACTAAGGGGCGGAAAGCAAAAATAATTACTCGGCAGCTAACGATTGACCCGCCGAGCGTATGCTTGGTAGAAATAGAAACGCCCTTTGGCAGTATGCTGGTTGAATTGTTTGATGCCACCCCACAGCACCGCGATAACTTTCTTAAATTAGCCGAACAGGGTTTTTATGACAGCTTACTTTTCCATCGCATCATTGACGGATTTATGATACAAGGTGGCGATCCACAATCTCGGCGGGCTACGGCTGGCGAATCCCTCGGCGCTGGCGGCCCAGGCTACACCATTCCGGCAGAATTCTCAGATACGCTAGTGCATCTGAAAGGTGCCTTAGCAGCAGCGCGACAAGGCGACCAGGTGAATCCGCAAAAGCGCTCGTCGGGTTCGCAGTTTTATATTGTGCAGGGGCAGCGCGTTACATCCGGCACGCTCGACCAAATCGAAGCACGCAAAGGTTTCCGATACACACAAGCACACCGCGAAGCCTATGTAGAAATGGGCGGCACACCTTTTTTAGACAAGGATTACACGGTTTTTGGCCGCGTCATCAAAGGATTGGAGGTAGTAGATGTCATTGCGAAGGTACAAACAGACCCCCGCGACCGGCCGCAGGAAGATGTGCGCATGAAAATACGCGTCATCAAATGATGATAGCTCATTTTGACGAGGCGGCAGTTTTGCTAAATGTTAATAGATGCTAAATATTTTTTTTGATTTTTACTTTATAAATAGCTAATCAAGCGATTAAAAATTCATTGGTTATTGCAAAATCTTTCATCATTTCTGATATTATAGCAACCTTTTGTAAGTTTCGCAAATGCATGCATCGCAAATGGTATAATATTTTTATTTTTACAATATGAAAACACAAAGGGTATTGGGCGTTGATTTTGGCGCTTCAGGCATCAAAGGAGCAGTTGTACATGTTGAAACGGGGGAGTTGGTGACCGATCGGCTTCGATTTCCGACACCAGAACCTTCCACGCCAGTGGAGGTAGCGAAGATCTTCAAGCAGATGACGGAGCAATTGAACTGGCAGGGGCTTATCGGGTGCGGCTTTCCAGCTATCATCAAACAGGGGGTAGCGCTTACTGCCGCGAACATTGATGCGCACTGGATCGGTACGGATGCTGCTGGCCTCTTTTCAGCTATGTGCGGCTGCCCAGTGCATGTGGTGAACGATGCCGACGCCGCCGGTATGGCGGAAATGGGTTTTGGGCAGGGGAAGGGAGTTCTGGGGACCGTAGCGGTTCTTATCATTGGCTCTGCGCTGGGTACCTGTGTTTTTGTGGGTGGGAGA
>CALMSP010000089.1 GCA_937872405.1 uncultured Saprospiraceae bacterium
ATACCTCCTGGTCCCTCTTTAGGTATTTGAATTGATGTTTTCGGTATTAGCTCATCAAAGTTCCATATCTCCAATTGATTGAGCATATAGTCATAACCAATAAGAAAGTTTTTGTTATTAATATTTACATGTTGCGATATTCTGTACAGAGAGCCAAAATTTGCAGGAATATGTAAAGATTTTACTACAGTATCTATTTGGCAATTTTGATAGCTTATAGAACCATCGCTTTTACTACAAGAGATATAAAGCATGAAAATAATACTAGCAATGAGGTAAATATACTTCATAAATTTCTTTTTTAAAAAAATAAAGAGGAATATATTACGTGTATAATGTGTAATACATTCCTCAGTGGTTATTAGAGTATTACTTCCAAAAACAACATTGACAATCTGTAACAGTTGCTCTATTACACCCAGTGGTATCAAATGCATAGCATAATTGGCAAGTATCTTCTCCACAAGGGCAAAATTCATAATAATATTTTGGGCCTCCTACTACTTCAAAAGCAAGTACTTTATTACTGTAGCTCACAAACAACGAAAGTATAAATAATACGCAAAGACTTAACTTTATATTCTTTATAATAAATAAAATTTAGGATAATTTGCCTACTCTCTTCTAGGTTTTGGGCAATCCCTGAACTGCGCAGCTAGTGGTAAAGTTCGCACAAAAAGAATAATTTGTCAAGCGTAAAAATTGGACAAAATATGACATATATTGACAAGTATTAATGTGAAATGCTATTTCACACCCACTCCCCCTTACTCTTTGTGTTTTCTGCCGGTGACGCAGGCGCCTTGTTGGATGAAAGTGCCCTCCTGTACCGGTAGCTTTTCGATAACGCCGCCGATTCGTACATTGAGGGGCGCTTTTTCATCGGCTTTCAGAATGCCCGAGGCAAAAATACGTAATGCAAATGCCCCCTGCCGCGCCGGAATGATCTGCACGGAAGCTGGGGGGCTTGTACGTTGGTGGTATTCAGTTCTTCTTAGGTAGGTGTAGGCGCAGAAGAGCCATAGCTACCTAAAATAGTAGTCAAAAAGTAAAAAAACAGGAGTCTCGATAGCATGACTGTTTACAGATGGTGGTTATGATAGATTATACTCATTTTACTTCAAAGTGGCAAACACTATTACCGGATTAGAATAGCTATTTATTGACTTTGTAAAATTCAGAAAAGAATCGCTTGCCAAATTGCTATTATTGGATATATAATGAACAATATCTTCTGCTTGAAGATAAAAAATGAATTTATCTTGATACACAGCTTTTAGTCTCGAAGGCATCAGCCCTCCGTCTATGTCATTGGGTTTACTTGCCCTTTTCTTTTCGTAGTATGATCTTACAGATCCACTAGCCTTATCAATAAATAACCAGTAATCATGTTTGTTGAAGGAATACATAATAAAAATGTATTTATCTGTTTCTTCAACTTTTGCAAATCCATTTACCTTGTCGTTTTCATTTAGCAATGTTAGTTTCCCATTTATATCACTATTTTCAAATTTATCTGAATAAATTTTGTCAATCCACACATCCGGCAGCTTTACAATGTAATTTGGAAAAACATTTTCCGCTGTCAATCTAAAAATTGTATCAGAAAACTGAGTAGTAAGAAGATAAGAATTATTATAGCCAGATGAAAAATTATATTTAGCCAATAGCACGTTTTTCAAAGCATCATGTATGGGCAAATAAGATGCGTTAACTTTTCCAGAAGGGGAGGCATAATGAATATTAAAATATTGTGGTGTTTCATCTTCTAATATTAGCGGCTGATAACAGCTAAAAAAGATGTAAGAGGCATCCGATAACTTAACGAATTGATCAAAAGTTTGCCCTAAAAAAACTTCCTGCAAGAAATGCCCAGATTTATTATACTTTAATATTTTTTGTTGATAACGATCTAATATCTCAATAGTATCTTTTGAGCACAAGAAATCCCTCGCCCCTAAAAATTTTCCCGGGCCCTCACCAGGGTTAGAAATTGTAATTTGGTGTTTACCGTTTTTATCAAAAATGAAAAGCGCTTTAGACCTTTCACTATCTTGAAATACATAAATGTACGTGCCATCGAACTGGATTTTATCAATTTGTGTAATAAAACAATCCTTATTAGTTTCCAATGCTACGTAATCTAATTTAGTAAATAACTCGGAGAATCGCAATTCAGAAGCAGCTGAAGCCCTTGTTTCAAAAACTTTTACTTCAGAATCGGACGGCGCTTCTTTTGCGCAAGAAGATGTAACCACCGCCAGCACGAATACTAAATGAAATAAAGTAAGATTTTTCATAAGAATTTGATTTTAATTTACAATAATGAAAATAAAGCCAAATGAATATTAGTACTTTCATTTGGCTTTGAAAAAATTCTTACTTAGCAAAGCTCATCACAGAAGTATTGTGAACCAGGATGACAACAACCTGATCCGTAATTACATCTAATAACCCAACCACAATCATTAGGACATTCTTTAAATTCAGTAACAAATCTAGGTACAGCTTGCAAGCTTTGTAAAGATATTAGTAACAAAGCTGAGAAGCAAAGTTTTAAAATTAATTTCTTCATGATAAATAAAATTTAGGATAATTCGCCTACTCTCTTCCAGGTTTTGGGCAATCCCTGAGCTGCGCAGCTAATTGCAAAGTTCGCACAAAAAGAATAATTTGTCAAGCGTAAAAATTGGACATATATTGACAACTTGTTATACAATATATTGATTAACCTGTTTTTCGCTTTACCTGTTTCTATCAAAATGTTAATTATCATCTTTTTGTTTCTGTTTTATGATGTATCTCTTTATATTGTGAGCCTGTAATTATTCATAGTCTTTCATTGTAGCGATATGCGTTTTTCAAGTTTTTCTACCCTCATGTCGTTTGCGGTGCTCACTCTGGTAGGGTTGGGTCTTAGCTCGCAGCTTTCTTTGCGGTTTCTGCCGGTGACGCAGGCGCCTTCCATCAGCGTGCGCTATAATTGGAGCGATGCCTCATCCGAAGTGCTGGAGCAAGATGTAACGGTTTTGTTGGAAGGAGCATTTAGTTTGGTTAAAGGCGTGCGTAAAATTTATTCTATATCAGGTAATGGAACAGGTAATATTCGCTTAGATTTTGATAAAGACGCGCCATTAGATTATATTCGTTTTGAAGTTGCTTCCAAAATTCGCCAATTATATCCTAATTTACCTGTTGGCGTGAGCTATCCGGTGGTGCAAGTTAATCAGCCAGAAGAGCAGCAAGAAGAACGCCCTTTATTAGTTTATTCACTAAGTGGTAATGAAAGTCCTACTTTATTATATCGTTATGCTGTGGAGCGACTCAACCCACAGTTGGCGCTTATGGCTGGTGTTCGTTCCATTGAGGTAAACGGCGGCAATGAGCAGGAATGGCTTATTACATATGATGCACAACAATTAGCTACATTGCAACTCGACGTAGCATTATTAACCGAAGCGCTGCGACAACACTTTAAAAGTGAGGCACTGGGCATCGTAAGAACGGATGATTATAATATATTTATTCAGTTGCGACAGCGTAATCATGATAAAGAGCCTACACCAGATGAATGGCGACAGATAGCGCTGACAACGCTGCAGGGGCGAGTTATTTACTTGGGCGATGTTGCAAGGGTACAATTGGCGGAGCGTCCACCGCGTCAATATTATCGTATAAATGGTCAAAATAGCATTCGCCTTATTTTTTACCCAGAGCGTTATGTCAATACCTTACAATTAGCTGCGGATGTTAAACAACGTATCATAAATGATGTGATACCCATGCTGCCAAATACGTATCGTCTGCATTTAGAGGATGATGCAACCGTATATTTGGTAGAAGAATTACAAAAAATTCGCTGGCGTACTTTATTGTCTTTGAGCATTTTGTTGATATTTATTTTGTTGGTTTATCGCAGCTGGCGTTACCTGACGGTGGTTGTATGTAGCTTGGCGGCGAATCTGGGGTTGGCATTTATTTTTTATTATATTTTTCAAGTTGATATTCATTTGTATGCGCTGGCGGGCATTACGGTTTCGTTTGGTATGGTGATTGATAATACAATTGTAATGGCCCATCATATACGAACACAAGGTAATATGCGTGTGTTTCCGGCACTTTTGGCGGCTACTCTGACAACAATTTCGGCATTGGTCATCGTATTTTTTTTACCAGAGCTGTGGAAAGCTAATTTGCTGGATTTTGCCAAAGTGATTATGATTAACCTTGGCGTATCTTTATTTATTGCTTTATTACTTGTGCCGGCATTATTAAAAAACATTACCATACAAACGGGGTCGCATCATGCCTTATCCTACAGTATTCGGCGACGCTTGGCGCGTGTAGTGCAGGGCTACGAGGCGTTACTTGAGGTGTTATGTAGGTATCGCGTGTTGGCCATAGCAGCCACGATTTTATTATTTGGCTTACCCGTATTTTTATTACCTAATAAAATAGAAAATCAAGCATGGTATAATAAAACGCTGGGCAGTGACTTATATATTGACAAAATAAAGCCTATTGTAAATAAAACATTTGGTGGTACACTCCGGCTATTTTCACAATATGTATATGAAGGCTCTGCTTACCGCGAACCCGACGAAACCATATTGTATGTGCAGGGGAGTATGCCACCTGGGGCTACCCTTGAGCAGATGAACGCTGTGTTCCGTCAGATCGAACAATACGTGGGGCAGTTTGCGCAGGAAGTGCGGCAATACACCACGCAAGTATCTGGAAGTCAGTATGCTATGATGCGAATTCATTTCAATCGGGGTTATGATTATTCATTTCCTTACATTTTACGTAGCCGTATGATTGCCTACAGCATTAATCTTGGCGGTGTAAAATGGAATATTTATGGCGTCGGGCGCGGATTTAGCACAGATACCGGCGGTGCGCCTCCTCGATTTAGGGTGCAAATGTATGGGTATGATAAAAATGAATTAGAACGTCAGGCAGAGCGCTTTGCTACTAAATTATTGGTGCATCCACGCATACAAGAAGTGAATACCAATGCGAATATTAATTGGTGGGAGAAAGATTTGTATCAATTTGAACTGATTTTGGAGAAAGATGCACTCGCGCAACGTCGGGTTTCTTTACAAGATGTAAATAAATTATTATTGCCTTACAACCAGGCTTACACGCCAACATTATATACCACCAACGGGCGCCCTGCACGAGTATTGAGTCAAGGTTTGTCATATAATGATTTGTGGTTATTAGAACACCGAACATCACGTCTTTCGGATTCTATATTATTGGCATTCAGCGAGATAGGCAGCTTAGAAAAAAAGAAGGTGAGTAATGCTTTGCATAAGGAAAATCAGCAATATTTACGAATGGTGGAATTTGAATACACGGGTAGCGCGCAATTTGGGAAGAAATATCTTGACCAATGCATAAATGAGATGCGTTTAGAAATGCCTTTAGGCTACAGCATGGAAGAAATGAGCTGGCGCTTCGGGCGCAAGGAAAGCAGAAAATTATATACGTTGTTGTTATTGGTTATAGTTATGATATTCTTCATTTGTGCTATTCAGTTTGAATCTTTGCGGCAAGCGCTGGCTATTATTACTTTAATTCCAGTATCTTTTATTGGGGTTTTTATTACATTTTATGCTTTTGATATTTACTTTGATCAAGGCGGCTATACTTCGTTTGTCGTAGTAAGTGGTTTGGTGGTGAATAGCCTAATTTTTGTACTAAATGACCGAAATCACTTCAAGCGGCAATATCCACGCAGTACATCTATTCGACTGTATATCAAGGCTTTCCGACATAAAATTGTACCCATTTTGCTTACAATAGGCTCTACTGGATTGGGGTTGATTCCTTTTTTAATGGTAGGTAAGCAAGAAGTATTTTGGTATGCTTTAGCTTCAGGAGTGATTGGCGGGTTGCTTTTTTCTATATTGGTTATTACTATATTTTGCCCGATTTTGATATGCCGGCGATACCGATAGCGGATTAATTATTTAGTTTTAGTAATGCATATAATTTTGCGCCCTCTATTTCGCGCATTTCACCGGGTTGTAAGTCTTTAAGTTCTAATTTTTCAATTTTATTACGAATAAGTCGTAGCACCGGGAAGCCAACTTTGGCGCACATTTTTCGCACTTGATGATTTTTACCTTCGTGGAGTTCCATTTCCAGCCAACAGTCGGGGATGTCGCGCCGATAGCGAATCGGTGGGTTGCGTTCGGGCACCTCAGGCGGTGTCGGTAGTAGGCGCACTTGTGCTGGCAGGGTTTGATAAAGTTTGCCATCTACCTTGATTTCCAGCCCTTTACGTAGTTGCTGGAGGGCTTCTTTGGTTGGATTCCCCTCTACCTGCACGAGGTAAGTGCGCTTGTGCTGGAATTGTGGATTGAGCAGCGCGTGGTTGAGTTTTTTATCGTTGGTAATAATCAATAGCCCCTCGCTGTCTTTGTCGAGGCGCCCAACGGGGTATGCATCCTTCGGAAACTTCCCCAAGTCGGCCAGCGTTTTGTGGTCTGGGGCTTCTCTTGTAAACTGACTAAGATAGCCGTAGGGTTTGTATAAAAGAAAGTAGCGCTCCAATCGAATTTATTTAGTTGATGTGATATTTATTTGAAAAATATTATACATTAAATCGGAAGTGCATAATATCGCCATCTTGTACTACGTATTCCTTACCTTCTACACTCATTTTGCCTGCCTCTTTGACGGCTGCCTCGGAACCATATTTTACGAAATCATCATATTTAATCACCTCTGCCCGAATGAATCCCTTCTCAAAATCGGAGTGAATGACCCCTGCGGCAGCCGGGGCTTTGTCGCCGCGATGGATTGTCCAGGCACGTACCTCTTTTTCACCGGCAGTGAAGTAAGTAATAAGATTTAATAAATTGTAACAAGCACGAATAACTTTATTAACGCCAGGCTCACTCAGCCCAATTGCCTCCAAAAATTCGCGGCGTTCGTCTTTACTTTCCAGTTCGGCAATTTCGGATTCAATTTGTGCACTGATGAGGATCGCCTCTGCATTTTCGGGCGCTATGGCCTGCCGGAAGGCTTCCGAGAAAGGATTGCCGGATTCTACGGAATTTTCATCTACATTACACACATATAATATTGGTTTGTCGGTGAGTAGAAATAGATCTGCTATAAATTCCTTTTCATCCTCGCGAGCCTCAAAGCTGCGTGCCGGTTTTTCTGCTTCCAGATGTTGGAAGAGGCGTTCGGCGGTGTCGAGGTTGCGTACATCGTCTTTGTTGCCACTTTTAGCACTGCGTCGGAGCTTGTCGAGGCGTTTTTCGATAGTTTCTATATCCTTGAGAATCAGTTCAATATCAATAATTTCCTTGTCGCGTACTGGATTGACGCTGCCGTCCACATGAATCACGTTATCATCTTCAAAGCAGCGCACGACGTGTACGATAGCGTCCACTTCGCGGATATTGGCGAGGAACTGATTGCCGAGACCCTCACCCTTACTGGCGCCTTTGATTAAGCCGGCAATGTCCACGATTTCGACGGTTGTGGGGATTGTTTTTTGAGGATTAACGAGTTCTGCGAGCTTATCCAGCCGAGCATCGGGCACCGTGATGACGCCCAAATTTGGCTCTTTCGTAGCGAAAGGATAATTTGCGGCCAGCGCTTTAGCAGAGGTAAGCGCATTGAATAAAGTGGATTTTCCGACGTTTGGCAAACCAACAATACCAGCTTTGAGTCCCATAATTATTATTTAATATTGGTTGGGATATTTGTGAAAAAAACGCCGCAAAGATAGACTTTTTTGCGACATTGCGTGTTGAAGTATTAATATTTTACATGGCATAGCATATGAATTTTTTGGCACATTTATTTTTGAGTGGCGACGACACAGAATTACTGGTAGGCAATTTTATGGGTGATTTTGTGCGAAGCCGCCAGGATGCTGAATATACATTGGGTATTCAGGCAGGATTGAAATTGCATCGGCATATTGACCACTTTACAGACACCCACCCGGTCGTGCGGGAAAGCGTGCGCTTGTTGCAGCCTTTGCATCGGAAGTATGCTACGGTTATTCTTGATGTGTTTTATGATTTTTTGCTGACACGCAATTGGGCATTATATACACATAAAGATTTGGACGCATTTATTGTGCATACGTACCGCACGCTGGAAGGGTATATAGATGTGATGCCGCCCGTACTGCAGCAGCGTTTACCTCATATGATTACGGATGACTGGCTTACGCGCTACGGCCGGTGGGACGGACTAAGCATTGCATTCAGCCAGATGAAGCACAAAGCCAGTGTGCCAGTGCATTTTGATCATGTAGTAGAAAATCTGCAGGCTCAGTTGGAGCCATTGGATGAAAGATTTCAGCAGTTTTTTCCGGATTTGTTGAGCCATGTAGAAGAAATACGTACTCAATAGCCGCATTTTACGATGGGCGAAATCCGATTTTTGATGTTGTAAGTCTTTGTAAATCAGAGTATTGAAAAGATTGCAACGCTTCATCTTCAATAGGCGTGGCATTATATAGCTTATAACATTGCCTTCGCCGCTTGTATGGTCGTTTTCGCATTGCCAGCAAAGACCGTGTCTCCAATGACAATCACTGGCCGCTTGAGGAAGGTATATTCGCTTAGAATGAGTTGGCGATAATCGGCTTCACTCAAAGAGCGCTCGTGCAGGCCCATACTACGAAATTTCATTGCTTTGCGACTGAATAAGGATTCATATGAACCTGTGCGCTCGCGCAGCCAGTCCAATTCTGTTTCCGAAATAGTTTGTTGTTTAATATCTTGTAATTCAAAACCTGCGCCATTATGCAATTCTGCAATAATTTTTTGGCAAGTTTTGCAGGAAGACAGATGATAAATCTTTTTCATTATTATAATATTTTTTTTTGCAAGGTAAGGATAAGCCTTTATTTTGCCGAACCAATTTTGTAAAAAACTCAATGCTAACCCATGCAACCCATTCCGGATTCTGAATTAGTGCTCAATGCTGACGGCAGTATTTACCATTTAGGACTGCAGCCAGCGCAAATTGCGGATACGATTCTCACCGTGGGCGACCCCAGCCGCGTGGCACGTATTTCCAAATATTTTGATGCTATTGAACATCAGGTGAGCCGCCGAGAATTCGTTACCCATACGGGGCGTTTGGGCGCATTGCAGCTGACGGTTATTTCTACAGGGATCGGTACGGATAATATAGATATTGTAGTGAACGAACTGGATGCTCTCGCTAATATTGATCTGAACACCCGTATCCCGCGTACTTCGCCGCGTGCGCTTCGTATCATTCGGGTAGGTACTTCTGGTGCTGTGTGGCGCGAGGCAGAAGTCGGTACGCTGGTTACTTCTGCTTATGGTGTCGGATTGGATAATTTGATGCATTTTTATCATACCGAACCCGACAGGCAGGAGCGAATGTTGGCAGAACAATTCACGGCATTTCCGGCTATACCACTTCCAACTCCGCCCTATGCCTTTGCGGCAAATGCTACTTTGCTGGAGCAAATGACCCTTGATTTACAGGGGATTACGCTCACAGCGCCAGGGTTTTATGCACCTCAGGGGCGCCAATTGCGCGGGCGAACTCGCCTCACACCAGAGCTATTAGCACAGCTCAGCGATTTTCAGTTCGACGGCCGACGTATTACCAATTTTGAAATGGAAACCGCTGCGTTGTATGGCATGGCACGATTACTTGGGCACCAAGCGGTATCTTGCAATGTGATTCTCGCCAATCGGCTGAAAGGACAATTCAGTGGCGACCCAGCCAAGGCCGTAGAACAACTGATACAGCGGGTTTTAGAATGCATAAACATTTGATTATAAGTGTTTTATGACATCGGTTTTGCGGAGCGAATGATCTGATATCCAATGATGCTGGCAAATACAGATGCTGCAAGAATGCCCAGTTTGGCTTGTAAAACAATCGTATCGTCTGTAAAGGCCAGTCCAGCAATAAACAGCGACATGGTGAATCCAACCGCCGAAAGCAGCCCCGCACCAAGTAAATGTCGTTGATTCAAGCTCTCTGGCAAACTGGCAATCCGCAGCCGCAGGCATAAAGTGGATAAACCCACAACACCCAGCACCTTGCCAAGAAGTAAACCCGCGAAGATGCCTAAGGCCACTGGGCTTAGCAGGTTTTGCATCACATCCCCGGATAGGGTCACACCTGCATTGCATAAAGCAAATATCGGCATCACCACAAACGCTACGAATGGGTGCATGGCATGTTCTAGCCGTTGTAAGGGTGTGAGCGCTCCTTTGGTTACATCACGGATATGCTCCAAAATATGCAACTGCTCCGGTGTAACCAAACTATTGTCATTGGGTTCGGCTTCGCGAAACTTCACTAAAAGCATGGATACTTTTCTGCTGAAGAGTGTTTCATTAATGCGTACTTGCGCCGGAATGGTAAACGCCGCCAACACCGCGGCAATAGTGGCATGTACCCCCGACATCAAAAAAGCCAACCATAAGCCACCAATGCCGATCACACCATAAAATACAGTATTGCGTACACCAAGAAGATTAGCGGCAATAAGTACGGCCATAAAAATAGCACCTACCAGCAGGCTTGTGAAGTTAATATCGGATGTATAGAAAAATGCAATGATGAGTACAGCTCCTAGGTCATCCACAATGGCAATTGCTGTTAGGAATATTTTCAAAGATACCGGAACCCGATCACCCAGTAAATACAAGACGCCCAGCGCAAAGGCAATGTCCGTGGCCATCGGAATACCCCAGCCCGCAGCTGCCTCGCCAGTAGGATTAATAATCAAGTAAATAAGCGCCGGCAATAGCATCCCGCCTATAGCTGCTACAACTGGCAAAATGGCATTGCGCGGATTGCGCAACTCGCCGGCCATGATTTCGCGTTTTAGTTCTAACCCAACCACAAAGAAGAAAATGGCCATCAATCCATCGTTGATCCAGTAATGTAGGCTTTTGTTGATATAATGCTCATTAAAACCGATCGCAAATTTTACTTCCCATAGCCGGTGGAAATCCTTTGCCCAGGGCGAGTTGGATAATATAATCGCTACCAATGCTGATGTAAATAATACAATACCGCTTGCCGCGCTATTACTAATGAATTTTCGGATTGGATCGTTAATCCAACGGTTTACAAATACTTTTTTTTCTTGGCTCATGCGATGAAAGGCTTAATAAATTTTAGGCTTGAAGGCACTCCGAACGCCGGATTCCACCAAATGAATACATTTTTGAGCGCTTTAAAATTACAACATAATCTTTATCTTCACAACTTTCAGGTTGCAGACTGCCACGGCGGGTACTAATTTTGCAATAAAAAAATGACCGATACAATCAACTACCAACGTATTGAGCAGGCGATTGCTTACTTGAGCCAACACTTTACGGAGCAGCCCGATCTGGCAGAAGTTGCTGCGCAGGTTCACCTTAGTCCGCATCACTTTCAGCGCCTTTTTCAGGAGTGGGCGGGCATTAGCCCGAAGAAGTTTCTGCAATTTTTGACCACTGATTTTTTGAAAAATAAACTTGCCGAAACAACGAACCTGCAAGAGGCAGCTGATCTGGCAGGCCTATCCAGTCAGTCGCGAGTTTATGATCTATTTATCACATTGGAAGCTATGACACCCCAAGCGTACAAGAGCAATGGCGAGGGGCTGCACATTCGCTATGGCTATACGGCTACACCTTTCGGCGAATGCTTTGTGGCCGCTACCGAACGCGGCATCTGCAGCGTAACGTTTGTAAATGAGACTACTAAAAGCGCTGATTTTCAGGTATTTAAACAAAAATGGTTTCGCGCACAGCTTTGGTCCGATGCTCAAATGGCGGCCGATTTTGCTCGGCTTATTTTTAACAAACAAGCACTTGAGCCACGGCGGTTTCAGTTGTTGGTGCGCGGTACGCCCTTTCAGGTAAAAGTATGGGAAGCCTTACTGCGCGTGCCTTTTGGGGCGCTCACTACCTATGGGCAGTTGGCGACGGACATTGGTCAGCCTGGCGCAGCGCGGGCGGTAGGGTCGGCTGTTGGCGACAATCCAGTGGCTTATCTTATTCCTTGTCACCGAGTGATTCGTAAAGAGGGGAAATTTGGTGAGTACCTATGGGGTACGGATCGGAAAAAGGCAATGATCGGTTGGGAACTGGCACAGTCGGCGTTATAATAATAGCATGGGTTATTTACTAAAAAAACAATGTTTTTTAATTTTTTAAAAGGCTTATTTTCAGCTACTTACGAGAGAGTTTGTTTTGATTACTTAGAATAGTATGATGCCGAATATCATATAAGCTATGCTATTTTTAGTCAAAAAGGCAACGTATTCGATTCTTTTTAACGCGCTATTTTTTCAATGTTCACAAATTGGCGAATTTGTACATGGCATAGTTTTATTTGATCATGATCACAGAAGCTAAGCAAACAAAGTGGCTATCTTTGCCTCAAAAAAAGAATGATCCCTATGCTAAAAAATTATCGTTTGGCCTTAGTCGGGTTACTATTAGGCGCTGTGGCGGGTTGGGCTTACTGGTATTATGTAGGCTGCCAGTCGGGTACTTGTACCATCACCTCGCGGCCACTCAACAGCACGCTATACGGCGCTGCTATGGGCGCTTTATTCCTGAGTCTGTTTGAAAAAGAAGCAAACCAGAAATGAACTTTAAGTATTTAATAATCAAAAAATTGTGATTGTTTAAAATCTTGCATATCTTCGGCGGCGCAGCCAGTTGTAGCCTATTCCAAACAACGCCAGAAAAACAAGTGGTGCAACCAAATTGAGTAGCTGCCATTTCGACTCTTCAGCGCGCGCCCGAACGGTATTCAGCAAGCGCAAACGTACCTCTTTGTTGCGCGCTTCTATGAAGCCTCGGTCGCCCAGCATGTATTCTATACTGTTGATTATGAACTCTTTATTAGCAAAAGTATAGCGCTCGAATTCATTAAAGCCCAGGGGCAAATAAGAGCCAGAAGTCGGGTCAACTTTATTCTTAGCAATATCACCATCCGAAACAATCAGCATACTGGTTGGTGTACTTTCTTCGCGGAAAGAGCGATCGTAGCGGCGCAAGCTATCCAGAAAATCCTGTGGAAGCCGGTTGGTATAACGCGACCCAAATGCGCCTTCGAGCAAGACTGCAAGGGGTTGCGGAGATTTGTTAAAACGCTGAGGATCAAGCGGATAACGTAAAAATTCAAAATTCATTTCCAATGGTAAGTATTGCAAAAAGCTATTTTCGGAGGAGCGCAGTAAGATATTTTTTTGCAGTTTGGTATCCGTTCGGACGGTGTCTATGGTGCTGGCAAACAGAAAATTGGTGACTTCCAGATTGCGGGCTATTGGATGCATGGATTCGGACGTGACCACCAAATGGTACGGATAGCGGTAAAATTCATATTGCGGTTTATTTTCAATCATACCTACTACCTGCGGAATCTTAGAACATTGCATATCAAGCACTAAGTTAGGCTGAATGCGAATGCCATATTTGAACAACAAATCATCAAGATTCAATTCATATTCTGTTGGAAAATATTTAGGCGCCCGCCGCAAGCTATCCAAACTGACATTGATCTTATCCAATAGCCAAATGACCTTGCCGCCATTCATTACATATTGATCAATTTTAAATTTGTCCTTTTCGGAAAAAGGAGCGCGAGGTTTGGCTACCATTAGCACCGCTAAATCTTGGCTAATGTAGGAAAGGCTATCAAGATGCAGCCGCCCGATCTCATAATATTGGCGCAGCGAGCGCTCCAGGTCAGCAGTTTCTATGGGCGCCAGTTCCCCGTGTCCGGTGGTGAGAGCAATTACAGGTTTGACGGCAGTTTGCAGCTTTTGAATAGCATTGATGAATTTGTATTCGAGCAATTCGATAGAATTATTAATAATCTTCTCCTGGTCAAGCCCCAAATCATTTTCCAACAAACTAATGCGTACACTACGACCTTTGTAAAATAACTGGGCATATGGAAAAATTAATTGCCTGGTCTCCTGGTCACTATCGCGCACTTTTAGGTCCACTGGCTGTACGCCTTCCTCTTTTAATTGTTTGACTCGGGCATTAATTTCATCAGTGTTGCCCTGCATCGGGTCGTCGAATGTGTATTCAATGTAGCGCGATTCAGCGCGGAAATCATCGAGCAGTTCGCGCACCCCTGTTTGCAGGCGCTTGAAGCCTGCCGGAAATTTGCCTTCCAGCAGCACCTGCACAAACACTACATCGTCCAATTCTTTTAGTTGATTACGAGTAGCTTTAGTCAGCGTAAAGCGTTTTTCTTCTGTAAGATCGAGCGCGCCATAAAAAGTGCGGTTACCGAATCGGGCATTCCCAAGAATATTGATAAAAATGACAATGCCAATTAATAGCGCCAGGTTGATCAGCGATTGTGTGCGTTTGGATGCTGTATTTTTCTTATTTTTATTCATACTTTTACAAACATTAAATAACCAGAGCGCTTTTATTTAGTTATTTTTGGTAAAATGGTTATAAAGTAAATAATTGGCTCACCATTTGCGACGTTCTAATGAAGTCAGTGTCAGCATAATAAAAATAATCATAACAGACAAAAAGTATAATAAATCGCGGGAGTCAAGCAGCCCTCGACTGATGGAATTGTAATGATAATCCATACCGAGCATTTGCACAATATCATCCACTCGCCCAGTAAATACGGGTAGTTTGCTAAGAAAAAAGAAGCCCCAGTGACCAAAAAAACATAGTGCCGTAGCCAGAATGAATGCTACGATTTGATTGTTGGTGAGTGAGGAAGCGAACAATCCAATGGACACGAACGCGCCCGCTAGGAAAATTAACCCCAAGTACGAACCGGCAATCGCACCGGCATCAAGGTTGCCTTTGGGCACACCTAATTCATATATTGTGTAATAATATAATAATGTTGGTAACAAGGCAAATACAACCAGCAGCAAGCAAGCGAAAAATTTTCCGATTATGATAGCCAGATCGCTTACAGGCTTAGTGGCTAATAGCTCAATCGTGCCAGTTTGCTGCTCTTCTGAAAAGGAACGCATGGTAATAGCCGGAATCAAAAATGCAAAAATCATAGGGGCGATGCTAAAAAGTTGATCGAGTGTGGCATAGTTGTACCGTAGCAAACTCGTATCTGGAAATACAAACATTACTAAACCCAACGCAATCAAAAATACGCCGATAACGATATAACCAATTAACGAACTAAAAAAAGTATTCACTTCCTTGTGAAATATACTCCACATATTTAGCTATTTATCGTTTTTATTTACCAAATATTTATTGGCTGTATAAATACACTGGATTGCGATCTACATAAATCAGCAGGCACCGAAATAGTTTTTCGTCAGCTTCTTCTATGCTAAGGTCTTTTACGGTTCGCCAAAGTTGGGGGTCATCTTCAATCCATTGCAAAAAAGTATCTGTCGTAAAAGGCTCTATATCAGCTGTTTGCCAGTTTAGCATATATTCGCGCAGCACAGTACGTTGTACAGGCACCAGTCCTTGCCGGTAGGGGCGGCCATTCAATGGATTGTAAGCGCGCACCTCTACCATCTCGGTGATATCTGTTTTATATTTGAAATAGCATATTTTACCACGTACCCGGAGCCCAACGAATACCGTAGCTGCTTCCGTCACCTCGCCTTGGGGCAGGCGTATATAAGGAATACCCCCCATACAAATACCCCATATTTGCTGCAAATCTAAGGGTTTTCCGTTGAATTTGATGGAAGCAACTTGCGCCACAAACCCCTCTTCCGTAGTGGCCAAACTTGCATGTAGCGCTTCCCATTGATAACTTGGGCGGTTGCGCTGGAAATCCTGGAACGTTACATATACGCCATCTCGGAACTTAAAGTTTTTAGTGAGCAGCGTACTGTCAACTTGCGCAACAAGATGATTTGCAACCTGACAAAAAAATATGATATAAAGTAAATAATTACGCATAGTATGCTGTGAAATACGAATAATGCTTTATAATCTAATAATAGAATATGGATTGCATGGCGATTACTGCGTTAATTTTTGGAATACATCTTCCACACTTACCACTTCTTTGTGCATTTCGAGTAGCGTAAGCTGACGACTAAGTACAAACTGATGGATAGCTGGACGCACATCCACATCGGCTGCGGCTATAAGCTGCCAGCGGTTTTTGCCAAGCTCCTTCACCCGCTTTACTTTAGGTATGGTGCTAAGCAGTTGTTTATCAATACTTTGTGTGAATTCAATAGTCACAATTGACTCGCCTTGTACCCGACTTTGCAGCGCCTCAATCGAATCATTCGCTACGATGTGCCCTTTATTAATGATGACTACCCGGTCGCATAGTGCTTGTACTTCCTGCATGATATGCGTGGAGAAGATCACCGTTTTTTGTTGCCCCAATTGGCGAATGAGGTTGCGAATTTCCAATAACTGGTTGGGGTCTAAGCCGGATGTGGGTTCATCCAATATCAATACTTGTGGGTCGTGCAGCATCGCCTGTGCAAGCCCTACTCGTTGGCGATAACCTTTGGAAAGCGCACCGATGCGTTTATTTTGTTCGCGTTCCAGCCCTGTGAGTTGTATCATCTCTTCCACGCGGCTGCGGGGGCGGCGCATACCGTGTAGCCCAGCTACAAATAGTAGATATTCACGAACATAAAGGTCTTTGTATAAAGGGTTATGCTCAGGCAAGTAACCTATTTGTCGGCGTACCTGCATGGGGTCTTCCTGCACATCATAACCGCAAACCGTAGCCGTACCCGATGATTGCGGGATGAAACAAGTCACTATTTTCATCGTTGTGGTCTTCCCTGCACCATTCGGACCCAAAAAACCCAGTACCTCACCTGGCTTTGCTTCAAAGCTAATGTGGTCAATGGCGCGTTGTTCGCCATACAATTTCGTCAGATTATTTACTAATACAGACATAAGTAGCCAAACAAATTATGTTATGGTTTAACTTGTAATATTTTGATTAATTGAGATTTATTATTCAAATATTGGCAATCAAAAGCTAAAAACTATAGATGTTATTGATTTTTAAAATCAAACACACCTTTTGTTAGAAGAACAGCACTTTGGCTTGTTGCACAGCCGAATGTCTTCTTGCTGCAACTTATTTGCTACAGCAAAGCTACTAAAATACTTGGGTAATAGTTCGCTGATTTCTTGCCATTGAGGCAAACGAAAAACTGTCGTGCAAATGTATGCACCACAAAAATTTTACAACGAAAAAATTGATCCGCTTGTTGAAGCGTGTAGAATGAAAGTTCGAGGAAGAAGTGTAATTCTCATTAAAGACGATAAAAAGTAAATAATATAATGCTGAGTCAAATGGGTGGATGTGATTTTGATTTCGTAAATCTTTGAGATTTGCGAAATCTGAACAACAAAACAACCGTTTTGGCCTACTATCAATAATATTACATGTAGTTGGCTTAAAGTGCTGAAAATTAATTACTTGAAATTTTAAAATACATCATATATTTATTATTAAGCATGTTAAATAATAGCCAAACGAATGGCATTACGACGTAATCCACTGCCAAGCGTCGTGCAGCATCGTGCCAATTGGTCATGTTGTTCAAGCGCTCAGTCGCAAGGTTTGTTCTAATTTTTTGACAGCAACGAAAGGTTCAGCATCCACTTCCGGCGTGAACAGCGTGGCGGGTTCGCGGTCATCCCGAATATCAAGGCGCATTTCTTTCGCCAGCAGCTTTGCAAGGTCGCCTATGCTGCGGGCATAGCGCTCTGATTTGCCCATGGTCATTAAGGCATCAATAACGCCGGTACGTACCAATTCGTACCGATCCAGTTGCATGAGCAATTGGCGCCGGGTCATACCTGTGAAATCATGATTGGAGGCGGCGGCCCTGCGGCGAAGCTGTTCGGCGGAGTAGCCCAGCAACTCGGCACGATACTGCCACCAATTAGCGGCGCTATTGCCATTGCGCTGGCGATACAATTCTAAATGTCGGCGTTCGCAGTCTTCTTGATGCGCCAAAGAACCCATCGCTTTTACCAAATCGAGTATGGTGCGTATTTGCGCTTTGTCGAGCAGATTATCGGCGGCATCAGCTTCTTCTACTGACTGTAGCATACGAGCGTACTTTTGCTTAACTTTGCTACGGGAATGCAGCACAATTAGTTTAGCCAATTCGATCGTTAAATAATAGTCCTCTACCAAAGGCGTATCTTTGAGCTTACGCGGTGCGTAGTCCTGCATGAGCGCTGCTTTGCGGATACCGTCGTGAAAAGCGTACACATCTTGTAGCCATTTTTTTACATTGACAGCATAATGATGATCCGTCAACTGCAATAACTGATGCAAATGTGTAGCAGTAACAACTTTGGTACCTTTTTTGCTGGTCAGAATTTGTAGCTCCATAGCTTGATTTATTTCTTATATGCAACACAAAGATAGATAATTTGTTTTTATTTGCAAAATTTTAAAACAAAAAATTTTTAAGGTTCACTTTTAAGCTTGAAATAGAGCGAATTGCGGTACTTTTTTTACATAATTCATTTGAAATAACATACGGCGTGTACAATTTTTTGGAAACCCGAACCGTTTCAGACGCATTGTAACACGCTTTTGAATAGAAAAAAATTTTTAAAACAAAATCTCTCAAGTATGA
The DNA here is from genome assembly GCA_937872405.1 of uncultured Saprospiraceae bacterium. Lineage (GTDB taxonomy): Bacteria > Bacteroidota > Bacteroidia > Chitinophagales > Saprospiraceae > JADJNW01. Next base: position 18,593 of record CALMSP010000089.1, read on the forward strand.
TAACCAACAATCCAGGCACAAACCCGAATCCCACACCAAGTTATGGTTCTGCTCCTAAATCTGGTGGCAACAAGACGGGGTTCATTGTCGCTATTGCTATTTTGGCCGTTGCCGCTATCGGGCTTCTGATCACCAGCATCAGCCAGAACAAGCAAAAAACGGAATTGTCTTCGCAATTGGACGAAACAACGCAACTAAAGAAGGAACTGGAACAACAGTACTACACTGCCCTGTCGGAATTGGAAGAAATGCGCGGCAGCAATGAAGAACTGAACGCGCTGATCGAAAAACAAAAAGAAGAAATTACAAGCCAGAAGAATCGTATTGACGAATTGCTCCGCGACAGCAAAAATCTGGGTGCAGCTCGTACAGAATTAAAAAACCTGCGCGCTCAGGTGGAGAAGTACGTAGCTGAAATCAATCAGTTGCGCCAGCAAAATCAAGAGTTGAGCGCACAAAATTCTCAACTGTCAGAGACCAATACGCAGCTGCAAGGCACGCTGGAGGAACAGCGCTCCGCCTACCAGCAGGCAGAATCGGCTCGCGCTTCATTGGTAAGCGAAAAAGAAGTATTGGAGAAAGACCGTGCCGCCCTGTCGAATAAAGTGACTTTTGCATCGGTGGTCAAAGTATCCAATATTGATGTGCAAGGCTACAAGGGCAAGTCCAGTGGCAAGCTCTCGAAAGAGCGTCAGGCTAAAAATGTAGATCAACTACAAATCTGCTTCAACACGGTAGCAAATGAAGTAGCAGAAAACGGCAGCGAAACCTATTTCGTGCGCATTATTGATCCGCAGGGCGTGACGTTGTCGGTACAAGACCTCGGCTCAGGCTCTTTCAGAAGCAGTACGAATGGGGAGGATATTCCTTACACTATGACGAAGGAATTTAGCTACACTGGCGGCTCCTCACAACTCTGCGCTAATTGGGCTCCCAATCAACCTTTTAATAAAGGTATTTACAGGGTGGAAATTTATAACAAAGGATATCAAGCTGGAGCAACTTCGTTCACGCTGAAATAATACGAGGTACATTTTACCTACTCAAGCGTCGGCGGTTTGTCATTAGCAAGCCTCCGGCGTTTGTATTTTTTTACAACAATATAGCGCAAAAGCAGTTATTTTGATAAAAGAATTGCTTTTTATGAGTGAAGATCAACAAGAACTGTTTGTTAATCCTATTGATTCCGATAAGGTGGCTGCGCATCCGCATCGGCTGCCCTATGCACATACGGTGGGCGGGGCCGTGATCAAGCCTATTGATAAGGGTCGAGTAAAAGGACTGGCAGTAAGCGCTATGTATGAGCAGACGGATATGCAGTTGGAGCAAATTCGGCAGCAGATAGAGCTACTGGCCTATCAGGCAAAAGCGATCCAAGATCGAGTGCGCATATCCGAAGCTATTTATGCCGCTGACGTCAACTTTGAACCCGTTATTACAAAAACCTATCATCTGTATCGCCGGCGCAACAATCAACAGTACGTACTTTCCTTAGTTGCACCAGAGGAGTGGGGGCCCAATCCGCCATACGATTTTATAGCATCTGTGCGGCTACTGGGCGACCATACTTGGGATGTATTGCAGCAAGCTGAAGGTGAAAGTATTTGATTATCAAAAAATTATGTATAAAATCGGCGCGCTATGAATGCAGTTTTTCGTACGGTTGTGCCGCCAATGTCGTATTCTTTTGCGATTGCCCACCAGGATGGGCTGCTGAGTCTGGGGTCTTGTTTTACAGAACACATTGGAGTTCGCCTCAGTGATTTCAAATTTATGAATACGCTCAATCCCTTTGGCATTATTTATAATCCAATTTCATTGGCCAATTCGCTGGAATATTTAGCTGGAGAAAGCCTATTTGAACACGCTGATTTATTTGATTATCAAGGGCTTTGGCATAGTTTTGTGCATCATGGTCGCTTTTCGCACCCCGATCGAGCACAAGCGCTTGAAGGTATGAATGCAGCGTTGCATACGGCTCGGGCCGCTTTGCCGTCGGTCAATCGTTTGCTGCTTACTTTAGGCACGGCACATGTATTTGTGCATCGTGAAAGCGGGCAAGTAGTAGCCAATTGTCATAAATTGCCTGGCTCGTTTTTTGAGCGCCGCCGCCTCAGCCCGGAGGCAATTGTTGCCGCTTTGGTGACACCTTTGCAGCAGTTGAAGTCAAAAAATGCTGATTTTCAGGTGATTATAACAATAAGTCCGGTGCGACATCTTCGGGATGGGCACATCGAGAATCAGCGGAGTAAGGCGGCGTTGTTGCTTGCTGCCGACCAACTTTGCCAAACGTTCGACTTTGTACATTACTTTCCAGCTTACGAATTGGTACTTGATGATTTGCGCGATTATCGGTTTTATGCTTCAGATATGATTCACCCCGATACCGTAGCGGTTGATTATATTTGGCGGTATTTTAGTCAGGCTTTTTTTAAAGAACCAACCCAGCACATCCTGCGCGAATTAGATGCTTTACAGCGGGCGTGTGCGCATCGTCCGTTTCATGTACAAACTTCTGAACATCAAGCATTTGTGCACCGGCAGTTACATGCTTTGGAGCAGCTACGCACGAACTTTCCTTGGCTCAACTTGGACGCAGAGCAAGCCCTATTGGAAAAGCAACTAAATCGTTCATTTTAAAACAGCAAAAATTTTTTTGTAAATGTCGGACGCTTTAAAAGCGTCCGACATTTTTCGTTAGTCATTGGCTCATTAACGCATCATGCGTATCATACCGCCCGGGCCGCCGCCACGTTGTTGCAATTGTTGCAGGGAGTAAGTAAAACTCATCATAAAATACTGCCCAAGTGAATAAATACGCTCATCTTGTATAAAATTGACCTGTGCTACACGGTTAATGCCCACATTTTGATTTAAAATATCATTAGCAGTTAGTTTGAGTTCTGCGCGCTTATTCAGCAAAAATTTAGAGACCGAGGCGCTCCAGATCAGCACCTCCTGATTGAAGCCGCCCGCTACGCCTCGAAAGATGGCGTAGTTGAACGAAGACCCCAGTACAAAGCCATGCGGCAGGTTCAAGTTGAACTCTGTACGGTAGGTTTGATTCAGAAAGTTCTGATTTTGAGAAGCTTGCAGTGAGTAGCTGGTTTCGTTGTAGCTCAGATTGGCGCTCATGTCCATATTAAAAATTTCCTTGTAGCGATAATTGAGTCGCAAGGTTGTATTGGCGATCAAGCGGTTAGTTTGGTTTTCCACCTCATTGATGAAGTTGAAAGTACGCATCCAGATTATATTGCTGCTAATATTAGCACGCAGTCCCGGCCGCTTGATCGGGAAACCAAAATTCAAAAAACTGCTCGCCATGTAGTCCTGATCTGCATTGACGGGCTGGCGGGTACGCACGAATTCTGCATCAATGGTTTGGGCATCCACAATGCGATTCTGCGTGTAAGTCAGGTTCAGGTTCGCAAAAAAATTGACAAAAGTACCTGGATTAAAAGTCATAAAACCCGTGGTGAGGCGATGTGCATATTCTGGCTTCAGTGCCGGATTACCGACATAAATGTTGAGCGGATCACTATTGTCAATCACCGGTGAAAGATCATCAATAGAAGGCTCATTAACGCTGGTTTCGTAGTCCACATTGAATCGGCGCGTGGAAGTAAAGTCGCGGTTGTAACGAATATTGGGCAGCAAGTTGGTAAAGGATCGGCGCACGGTTACGCCCTGCAGCAGAAGTTTACCATCCAGGTCTGTTTGTTGCAGTTGCATCCCGAGATTAAAGTTTTGGTCGCTTTTACTAATTTTAAAATTAAGGCCGCCGCGGTGGTAATAGTAGCTATTGTCGAAGAGGTTGCTCAGGGTTGTATTGAAGCGTCGTTCGCCGTTATTAACATCAAATACTTCGCGATCCAAATCTGTATTTCGCTGATTATAAGCATAATTGAATTCTAAAAAGCGCCGTTTGCCGAGCGGCTCGGTGTAGGACGTCGTAAGTCCGTAATTAAGCGTATTACTAATTTGGCTATTGGTTTGTAAAATAGAATCGGTACGCAACAATCCGCCATTGGCAAAGTAGCGGTTTAGGGCATCGAGCGTGCCGCTACGGTCGCTATCGTTCAGCCCAAAAGTGAGCGCTGTGCTCAGGGTGCGCCCGCGTTTATTGAAGCGATGGCGGTACAGCAATTCACTATTAAGATTCATACCATCTCCATTCGTTTTACTAAGGCGTTCGCCTTCGTTTTGTGGGTTAGTGGCGGCATCGAGCGATTGGCTGTAGGAGTCAGTACTTTGCTGAGTTTGGGTATAACCGGCCCGCGACGTAAAGCGCAAGGAGTTCAGCGAATCAATTTTGTGCTCTACCGTAAGGTTTAGCCGGTGGCTGGTATTGATGTTGTTGCCCAATGAATTTTGCAAAGATGTAAAAGCGCCGTTTGGGAGAAAATTCTGGCGGGTTAGGTCGCGTTCTACAATACGATCGGCATTATTGAAAAAATAGCTGCCATTCACCTCGGTTTTTTTATTCCAAGTATTATTAAAATTCAAACCACCGGCCCAAGTTGTTGTAAAGCCGTTATTGATGTTGCCAAAGTCGAGCGGCAGCCCATCGGCTTCGTTGCTATTGAATTGCATTCTGATGGTGCCACCCCGTGCCATTTGGCGAGCCATACCGCTGAAACTCATGTAATCCTGCACGGAAAAGCCCTGCCGGTTGATGTTGTTGCCCATACCAATGATAGAAAGTTGCTGCTCTTCACGGAAGCGATTGAGGTTGGCCCGACCTTCATAGCGTTGGTCATTGCCATAGCCAGCAGTAGCTGCACCAAAAAGCCCTTGTTTGAAATCTTTTTTAAGGGTAAGATTGAGGGTGCGTTCGCGCACGCCATCGTCAATGCCAGAAAAAACGGCTTGTTCTGACTTACGGTCGTACACTTGTACTTTGTCAATTGCTTTGGCGGGCAGGTTTTTCAGCGCAATGGTTGGGTCGTTGCCAAAAAACTCTTTACCATCCACGAATACCCGCTGCACCTGCTGCCCCTGCGCACGCACGGTGCCATCGCTTTCTACTTCCATGCCGGGCAACTGCTTGAGCAGGGTCTCTACATCATCGTTGGGTTGGGTGCGAAAGGCCTGCGCATTGAATTCAATCGTATCTTTTTTGATCTGTACCGGTATATGCTCGGCTTTTACTACCGCCTCTTGCAGCAGCAAGCTCGCGGGTTGCATCCTAATGGTACCCACATGGCAGCGGCTGTCGCTGATGCCTGCGGCTATGGTTTTGCCAAACATTCGATACCCCACATACGTAATCCGCAGCAAGTAAGCGTCCTTATTTGGAACGCCGCGCACTTCAAACTTGCCCGTGGCATCCGAGCGCCCAAAATTGACCAAAGAAGAATCTTTCGCACTTAGCAGCATGACCGTAGCGGCTTCGAGCGGCTCGGAGGTATCGTCGGCTATCAACACACCTGTAAGGTTGTAGCGCTGAGCCTGCGCGGCTGTGCCGAAGCATAGTAGCAACAAGAAAAGTCGGGTGATTTTTTTCATAATTTGTCGGTTGACTATTGTTGTTCAAAAACTAATCCGGCAACAAAAGTACAGCATCCGACAGTAGAAACAGGTTAATCGCTCTTGAAATAAGGTTAAATAAGGTTAATATGCTTTTAAAAGTCCAAAATGCTATTTATCCCGCTGTATGCTTTCCATGATTTTTGTAACGGCTTCCGTTTTTGTTTTACCATACTGCACATTAAGATACGGTAGCGCATGTTCATACATAAATTGATTCATGGAAATAGGCTCTACCGCTTGGTAAAGGCTCATCAGTTCTTCTTTAATATCTGATGAAGGTACGAAGTGTAGTTTAAATTGCCCTAAATACTGGGTTTCTCCTGTTGTTTTATTATAATATAATAGCTCAGAGTGATTCACAGTTTTATGATGAAATATTTGTCCATTCAATTGAAACACCTCGGTAGTCAGTTCAAATTCCTGCCCAACATGCGGTAGGGGCTTAGCAAACCAACCGTCTGCCAGATAATGCTTGATAATAAAATAATGCGCGCTATCCAGCGGAAATTGCTGTGGCGCTACCTTAAATTTGGCTGGTGCCACAAAAAAAAGACGGTCGCGGAAAAAGGCTTTTAGATCGTACTGGTCTTCAAACAACGCGGCTTCATGTGCTTCATGGGTGCGGGTAGCCGCAGCATAATAATCATTGGGTGGCATTAAGGCATCCTTGAGTGCCAACACAAATTCGCCCCGACTTTTTTTATCTTTTTCTTTCACGCCCAGTATAAAATAACCCTTACCCGGCGCTACAACATAGGCATAGGCATCGGAAGAGCTAAACCGCAGCTTGGCAGAATTGCTAATTTTATCTTTCTTTTTAAGGGCTTGATTATCAGCATATACAGTGTCTTTTAAATTGACGACAAAGTATTGCGCGTGCGTACCAGCTAACAGGTATAGCACGGATAATAAGGTTAAAATGAGCTTTCTCATGATGATAATAGTTTAGTTTTTATAGTATAATGGCAAAACAAATTCCAATATTTGTATTTAATCCACGAACGGTTTACGATTTTTATAAAAATTTCGGGCTGGGTCAAATAGGTGGATGTGATTTCGTAAATCTTTGAGATTTGCGACATCTGAACAAAAAACAACCATTTTGACCCACTATCAAAATTTCAATAATGGGCCAAAACATTGCATCAGATGTTATAAATATTTAAGATTTGCGACATCTGAAACGTACCTCAAAGGGCTTCAAAATTAATGGATTAATAAATAAAATAAAAGCCCATATTAATAATCGCTTATTGCGGTGTTTTGTATTTCTATTTCAGAACTTTTACGTCTTCGTCGTTTTAGTGCTTTTTTCCATAAGAATTCAATTGTTTTCAGATAGATTAATAGAATAAGAATATTGATATGAATGTTAAATAAAAAATAGGATAATAACGTAATGATAGTAAGTAGCACGACTTCATCCAGAGAATTGAGAATTATTTGTCCAAACCGCGATTGAAAGATATTCAAAAGCCATTGAGGTTTTTCAACTTTAACATCCAACAAAATACGGTAGCTGATCATCGAAAAAGCCAGTAGCAGAAAACACATCCAACCTACCGACACCAGATGCTGTTTGGATACTAATGTCAAATAAGCATTATAAATGATGAGCAATCCTGGCATCTGCCCGAATGGTGTATTGTGTATATCATCTTGAAAATCACCGATAAGTACAATTTTATTTTTAAAAAATGTTTTTAATTCTTCGGCATCAGCATTGTCGCGCATCCAAAGTATGGTACTCATTTTCCAAACGGTGAAGTCGGGTTTGTCGGGGTTGGCACTTACGCCAAAATCAGCATTGCGCACCTTGAAATCCACAATAGGCGAGGGCAAGCTGAGCTGTCCATCAAAGCGATAAAAAAATCCCTTCCGATTGAGGTGTTTATCATGCAAATTTTCATACATCATCAAAGGTACTGTTTTTAAAGTGTCGGACAGGATAAGTGGAAATTTCAAAAACAGGTTTTGTGTAGCGGTGTAGGTTGCTGGCGCATGTAAAATATCTATCACAGGAGGTATATATTCGCCCGTGTTCGTTAGGTAGCTCACCCCAAGTAATTTTTTGCCCAACGCAGAAAACTCCTTTGCCAATAGGCTATCGTAGGGGGTCTCATCTTCAAAAATAACATCACACAGCACAAATCGGATGTCTTGCTGATGCTGGTTCAGCATCTTAAAAAAAGCAATCAAATGCTCGCGATCAGTAATTACTTTTCGATGATACGGGCTGGTGTCGCCAAATTCATTTACAGCATCTATAACCGTTTTGCTATTGGATACATCCACGAAAAAAATATCGTCGGGCAAAGGCTTAGCGTCAAAGCCAAATAGCGATTTTTTTACCAATGATGACCATTTTATCAGAAAGGCTTCATCGCCAAAGGTGTAGGGCAAGCTCAGCCAGTAAAAAGCGAAAACCAGCATGAAGAAGCCATTGAGCAGACTCAGCAGCCAAATTTTCGTTTGTTTATATCGCATTGCGGTCATAAATCCGTATCATTAGAATGCCGCAGCCAGGGCAGCCCCCGCCAAGCATCTCCAGTTGCCAAATAAAGATAAGTTCTCGCTCTTGTAGATAATTCAATACTTTGATTTTCAAGAGATTGGGTCATTGTAAAGGCCTCACTTTTTTGATTATTATTACTTCATTTTCGAATCTGGTGTGCGCTTGAACGAACCGAGGGCTTATCAGCGCTGAATTTTGAATAGATATATGAATGTGTATTCTGTACGGATGTTTATATTTGCTTGTAAAAGCATGTACTGTACATTATTCTGAAATAAAAGTACTCAAAAAATGGCATAAACGCTAAATACATCGGCGAAAATCTTAAAAAATACGACGCGAGGGGTAAAAATAATGCTTTTATATCAAAATGGATTATTCAAGTATCGCTTAATCCTTATTATTATAATAACTATTACTTGGTCGAGTTTGTCACGATTTTTATCGGCTAAAAAATAATTTCGACGATAAAAGTTTGGAAATACTTTTAAATTTGATATTTTTGTTGGTGTAATTCTAAAAGATTTAGCCTTTCAAATAATAAAACTTGCCTTGTGCAAATGCATGTTTTTATTTACTTTCTTAGTCATTTTCACTGATAAGCATTTAGCAAATCCCTTTTGTTTACTAAATGAGTAACTATCTTTTGAATGCCACTTGGCTAATAATGCCGTTTTTACATGTTATTTTTATTTTATTATAATTGATGTTGAATCCTTGTTTTGATTTATGACAACATAGGGAAGCAAATGATGTATGATGAAATATTTGAGAAATGAACTGCCCCGATGACCTTATTACAACGCATTCTATTTTTAAAAAATATTTATTTTATTATTCTTTTATAACATTAAAACGAATAACAACATGAGTAATTCACATGCAAACAATGGCTTTACCCGGTGCGTAGTGACCTTGCAAGGAGCACTTTATAAAACATTACGGGTGAAATTAGGTTCCAGTGGTGCTGCTACACGAATATTGGCCGCACAAGTAGAAGACGGGAACCAGGTAGTCAGTTCCGGATTGTTGCATAAAGCAGGGGCGGAGCAGGTATTTACTTTCTACAACGATGGTGAATTGTGGTTAGTGTCATTTGAAGAAAGCGGTGGTGCCGCGCTAACGGCAGACCATGCAGGTAGTACGAATATTTCTATGGGGAATGCTGCATTGAGCGTAGAGGTACAACCATTTGATGGCGAAGGTGACTCCAGAGAAGCAAAAACAGATGCCAAGACGAAAATACCCGACGAGGTATAACGCCAAGTGATAAAAGCTAAGGGCGCTGCGTGTTTTTGAATGCTAATCAAAGTCAAGATATACAACTAAACTGACATGTGAACGGCGGTAAATTGTAGGATGTTTTGACTATTTTTGAAAATATACAAATCAAGATGGCAAAAATATCGCTATTGGTTGGATTTCTATTGCTTTTGTTGCAGTCCGCTTTTGGTCAGATGCCCGTTAACAAAGATGTCAACTATATTACAATTGCTTTGTCGGCCTTAGAAAAGGGACAATTGGATAGTATGGCTGCTTGTTTAGGAAAAGCAAGGGATATTTGCTTGACAGATGGCCGGTGGGAGACCTGCGTCACAGGATTTACGGATGTAGCTAAAACATTATATAATAGGGGTTATACCTATCAAGGAATTCAATTGCTACGACGCCTACAACAAGATGCACGGCAGTATCTTCGGGAGCACATCACAGACGAAACAGAGATTTACTACCAGATGGCGCGGGGTTTTTATTTTGAAAAAATGTACGACTCCTGCGTCACCTATACGATGTACAATATAGAGCACTTAGAGCGGCTATCACAAGATGAAACGGCGCTGGAACGCGCAAATCATTACAATTTATTAGGTGCGGCTTATAATGCCATGGGGCAGTCGGCGCGCGCCTTACAAAAGTATGAACAAGTACTGGCTATTCGGACAGCGAACTTAGGCACCGAGGACAATCAAATAGCCAGTATTTATTTTAATATGGGCAATGCCTATTCTAATTTGAAGCTTTACAATAAAGCGCTTGATGCCTATATAAAGGGTATAAAAATTCGAGAGAAGGCCCTTGGTAGTCAGCACCCTACATTAGCCAGCATTTATTTTAATGTTGGCGCAATGTATGACGATAAGGGTGAATATGATAATGCTATTCTATTTTTTGAGCGTGCGCTCGAAATTTTTCAAGAGCATCCAGGGCGTTTTGCGGATCAAATTGCTGATGTTTTCAACAATTTAGCCATTTCTTACAAAAACAAGGGCGCCTATCAGGAATCTTCAACATATCATCAACAATCCATACAAAAATACGAACAGTTGAGTGGTGGTCATTCGGATAAAATGGCGGACGTATATACCAATTTAGCTATTTTAGCAGGGTTGCGTAAGGCATACACAGAAGCAGTTGAGCTGCACGAAAAAGCATTACATCTGTATCAGCAGCGACTTGAAGCTAACGACCCCCGGTTGCTGGCTGCAGCTAACAACCTTGGTATTGCTTATGCCGATGCTGGCGATTATGAAGGCGCTTTGGCTCAGTTAAGAGGGCTGGCGTCAATAATGGAGCGCAACGCCGCACGGCAGGAACAATTTGCTAATTTAAATAATGACATTGGTGATGTGTATTTTCAACTTGGCGATTGGATGAAAGCCAAAGCCTTTAACCTGCGGGCGCTCGACATTCAGCAAAAAATTTTTTCGGGTAAAAGTTATAAATTGGCTATTACATACAACAACCTGGCGCGCATAGCACTGGAGGAGAAGGATTACCCACAGGCGCTAAAGTATTTGCAACAGGCTTTGATGGTCAATCACGCCAATTTTAATGCCCATGATCCGATCGGAGCGCTTCGTGCAAGCGGTTATCTGCGCTATGAATATTTTGTAGAATCGCTATTGTTAAAAGCAAAACTACTAAGTGCCAACGGCAATGACCAAGTGGGGCTGTTGCAGGCCAAATCGCTATACCGAATTGCCGATACGGTATTAACCGAAGTTCAAAAGGAGTTGATATCATCAGAAGATAAACTTCGGCTTGCAGAAAACATCTACGAGTTGTCGCAGTGGGCCGTGGAAAACTGTTTCCAACTGGCGAATGCTACTGGCGAACAGGGTTATTTGGAAGAGGCTTTCGAGTATGTAGAAAAGAGCAAAAATATGGTGCTAAAGCAGTCCATTGCTGCCAATCATGCCAAGCATTTTGCTGGTATCCCAGATTCGTTAGTCCAATTAGAAGACCAATTGCAATCCAATATTCGATATTACAAATTGCAATTAGCGGAAAAACCTGATAGTGCCGCTGCACTTTTATATAACAATGAGCTTTTTTTAGCGCAGATGTCCTATCGAACCCTTATTCGCCAATTAGAGGAAGCTTATCCACTCTATCATCAGCTTAGGTATGACCGAACGGTGCCCAGCGTGCAAGCACTACAGGCAGTGCTACCAGCACAAACGGCGCTACTCAGCTACTTCATCAGCGATTCTGCGCTATTTTGTTTTGTGATTACCCAACAAAATTTTCAAGCACATCGCACGCCAATTAGCGGGCATTTTTATAATCAATTAGTGGGGCTTCGTAAAAGTATTGCTTGGCAATTGAATGAAGATTATATAGAATTAGCTTATCCGTTGTATCAGCAACTTTTTCCATTTGAATTGGAGGATCAGATCGAATCGCTTGTCATCATATCTGATGGCGCCTTGAGCAAACTGCCCTTTGAAGCACTGCTGATGCATAAGACAAGCCTTATTGATGGCAATATGTCATTTGCAACGTTGCCCTATTTAGTGAGTCGCTACGACATTCGGTATGCGCTTTCGGGCACGCTTTTTCAGCAGCAACAATCCCGAATGACAGCGCCAAGCGTTTTCGATGGTGGATTAATTGCTTACGCACCTGTTTTTGCCGAGCCACAAAAAGTAGAACTTTTCAGCAGCGGCACGCGCAACCCATTGGTAGTCAACGACAACCAACGTGTTGGCCGCGCTATTACGATGGATGGTCAGTATGTGGCGGCATTGCCCGCTACGGCGGATGAGGTACAAGCCATTACATCTGTTTTTCAGCAAAAAGGGCAGTCGGTATCGGCTTTTATGTTTCAGGAAGCTAATGAAAATCAACTCAAGCGCAGCGCGGCTAATCGTAGTCAGTACATTCACATTGCTACACATGGCTTCATTAATGAGGCCCAACCCGATATGTCAGGATTATTGCTATTCCCTAATCTTGATGGGCAGGAGGATCATATTCTCTACTCTGGTGAAGTATATGGGTTACAGTTGCAGGCAGAATTGGTCGTGCTATCGGCTTGTGAAACCGGCTTAGGAAAAGTAGCCAAAGGCGAGGGTTTACTGGGGTTGTCGCGGGCATTTTTGTACGCAGGCGCCCAGAATCTGGTGGTTTCACTTTGGAAGGTGCAAGATCGCGCCACGGCTGAACTTATGGTGAAATTTTATCAGTGGCATCTTGACTCAGCGCATCGGCAATTTGCTCAACCCTTGCGGCAGGCTAAACTTGATATGATACGTAGTGAAACATTTAGTCATCCGTATTATTGGTCGGCTTTTGTGTTAATTGGGCGCTAAATATTTTATAGCGTCTGAAAAACAATGCTTATTGGTTGTTTGGAAAAATAATAATTTACATGTATAAAGTTATGATAGCCAAAGTTTTGTAATGTCAAAATACTTTTTCGTACAAATCTAAGCTGCGACTTTTGTTCAGCCCTGATTTATCTTCTAAAATTTCAAATACGTTGGTTTTGATCGTATGCGCGATGTCGCCGGTGGGTAGGTCATTACAATCAAGCCCAAAGGGGTCTTCAATTTCCTGCCCCATGAGTTCAATGCCCAGCAACGAAAAGAATAAAAACATGACCAACGGGATCGTTCCGTATTGAAAGGTCTCCACCAAGGCGAAGGGCAATAGTAGCCCATAAGCGCTAATAAAAACTTTGAGGTAAACCGCATAAGAAAAAGGGATGGGCGTTTTTTTAATGCGTTCGCAAGCCCCCAAAATATCCAATAAAGACTGGTGCTGCTCTTTGATATTAATATAGTCACCTTCATTGATCTCGCCCTGCCGGTGTGCCTCGGCGATGCGATCAAAAATCAGGAAAGCAATATAATTCGGAATGTGCCCTTTGGTTTTATAGATGGCTCGTTCTTCATCATGTAAGTAAATTAATTTCTCTATATGCACACCTTCGCGTAAATGTTCTACTAAAGCAATGCAAAAATTAGCGATGTGTTTGGCCATAAAATGCCGTACTTCATGATTGTTTTTTGGAAACATAGCATGCACATATACTGCCAAGTTGCGGGTGTTGTTCACCAGCGCACCCCAGTGTTTGCGGGCTTCCCACCAACGATCGTAAGCAGAATTGGTACGAAAAACTAAAAAAATACTTAATATGATGCCAAGTAAAGAAAACCCGCTGATATTCATGGATAAATATTTACCCATGTCATAAAAATCAATAACAAAACAAATAACAGCAGTATAAGCACCGATAAATAATACGCTGCGTATGATACGCGTCATGGTCCAACTACGAAATAAATGGTTTATATCACCGAACCAGTTACCGTTTGTTTTGTAATAAATCATGTTGAGTAAGGATGTTCAATAATGAGTTTGTATAATATTAAATGTTTTTACGTTTTTAATTTCGGGTGTTGTATGCCTAAGAACATGCACTATTTATAATATCTCATTGAATGGCTCGCAAATTATTTATAATCAGGCATTTATAAAACTGAAATTTATGTTTGTTTTCAAAGCAGATGCTTGACTTTACATACGATTATTATAAATATTATTCGATAGCTTAATAAATGTTTAGCGCCGATAATCAAATCTTAACCCCAGACGTACTCCAGCGTACCATTGGGTAAGCGCACTTTCTGTTGTACGAAACGGTATGATTTCACCTTTATTTGTTTGTAAACTTTCCCAAGTTACTTTTGGATAATAACGCGCGCCCAGCAGTGGTGTAAAGGTAATAAAATCCGTGATACCAATATCAAAACCAATACCGGCGCCGAGGCTGAAGGCAAGGTCGTTGCTGCGATCTGGGCTAACAAAACGCTGTACCTGCTGCTCAAAATAGCTTATACCCGGCGATAGTTGCACAAAAAATCCTTTCTTGAGGAAACGCCCCTGCTTAGAGAAAGTTGGACAGTCGCAATCACCAAAAAAATCAAACAGATAAATATTGGTATTAAAAAAAAGACTAAAAACGTTGTTTTGTACTTCTGGGGCAGCGTTATCGGGGGTCGTGTAAGCGCCGGAAAAGCGATGGACATTGAGTTCTGGCAGAAATTCTACGCGATAATTTTTGAGGCGAAACCAGTAGTCCACGCCAATGCCAATGCTATTGCCAATTAGAGCTGCCTCGTTGCCCGCCACCAAATTTGCGTACCGCCAGCCAGGTGCTTCATTGATGCGATAGGTGCTGGTAATGCCAATTTGTGCTGCCAGACTGTGCACCAGCAACCAGAAGTACCCGAAGAGGAGGAGTCGTTTCATGGATGTAATTTTGAATTTTTTTTAAAAAAATCGAAGATTTTTGTCGGTCGAAGCATATCATAGTAGGCTTTTAAACTTCACTGGGGCGCTTCGTATTGTTTGATAACAGCGGTAAATAAGGATTTTATGATTGACGTGTAGATTGCCAGGCGACCAATTGCCAGCGCCCTGCTTGCCGGCGATAGAGGGAAGTGTAAAGTAGTGTAATAGCAAAAGGTGTGCCCTGTAGCAGTCCAGTTACCTGCACCGTGCCTTGCACCAGCGCGGTACGTCCGTAAGTGCGAATGCTGCGCTCTGGCTGCGGTACAATGTTTTGGTAGGTGATGCCGCCGCTACGGATGCTTTCCAAAAAAGCAGTTTTGGTTTCTATTAGCGCGTTGGAATGAATGTATTGTAGATCATCCGCGAGTAGTTTTTTGAGTGCTGCTGTATCGCGCTGCACCTGCGCCCGAAAGCGCATTTCCTCTGATGCGGCAGGTGTTTTTTGTGCCACCAAGAGTATAGGCCAGCAGCCTAAGAGCAGAATGATCGGGTATTTCGTAAGGGTTGGAGCGGTATTCATGGTGTTATGATATCGTCTTTATCTTCTACACGGATTACAAACAGGGCGGCAAACAACAAGGCTACACCGGCTGAAAACAAAGCCCAGATCGCTTGATTACCATACAAATAAGCCACAATAGGGCCGCCAATAATGCCATTGACAATTTGCGGGAAAGTGATAAAAAAGTTAAAAATACCCATATAGACGCCCATTTTATGGGCCGGAATAGCGCCAGCTAAAATGGCATATGGCATAGCTAAGATGCTGGCCCAAGCAATGCCCACGCCGATCATAGAGAGATTGAGCAGCCATTTCATCTCTGGGCTGGTGATCAGCAGTACCGACATGAGGCCTAAACCACCGATAATCAGGCAAATAGCATGTGTACGTTTGCGACCTATTCTACCAGCAATCACGGGTAGCATTAAAGCAAAAATAGCTGAAACCAAATTGTAAACGCCAAAAATAACGCCAACATAATTAGCTGCTTCGTTAAAGGCTGCGGAACTACGATCGTTCGGTGCCAAGCCCCACACATGCTGTGCCAGCGCCGGTGTAGTGAATACCCACATCGAAAATAGTGCAAACCACGAAAAAAACTGCACAAAGCCCAGTTGCCGCATAGTTTTGGGCATCTTAGAAAAGTCGGTAAAAATATCGAGTAAACCTTTCGATTCTACTATTTCTACTTCTCCGGTGTAGCGCGCCTGCTCTTCTGGTGAGTACTCGCGGGTACGAATGACCGTCCAGACGATGCTGCCCACGAGTATGATTGCTCCAATAAAAAAAGACAAAATTACATTGTACGGCACGATGCCTTCTTCGGCGGTGGCAGCCACGCCAAACCAATTAGCCAATACATACGGCAGCCACGAACCCAGTACGGCGCCTACCCCGATAAGCAATGTCTGTGCGGAGAAGCCCAGCGTGCGCTGGTCTGTGGGTAGCTTGTCGGCTACAAGTGCCCGAAAAGGCTCCATGGCAATGTTGAACGAAGCGTCCATGACCATCAACATACCAGCGCCTACCCAAAGTGCAGGCAGGTAAGCTGCGAAAGCGGATGCATTGGGCATGAGTATCAAACCAATAGCTGCCATGACAGCGCCCGCTAAAAAATAAGGGCGACGACGGCCCAAGCGGCGGTTCCAGGTACGATCACTATAATGCCCAATAATGGGTTGTACAATCATACCAGTGACAGGCGCCACCAGCCAAAACCAGGACAACTCTTCAACATTCGCACCAAAATTTTGTAAAATACGGCTGGCATTGGCATTTTGTAATGCAAAACCCATCTGGATACCCAGAAATCCGAAACTCATATTCAAAATATCGGCAAAACTCAGGCGGGGTTTGTCCATTGGCTCCAATGCCGCCGTTTGGGCTTGATGCTGTTTATCCATACTTTCCGTTTTTTGCGCAAGTGATTTTATGGGCACTTGTTGAGGCAAATATGCATAATTCGATTGACAATAAAGAGAACAAAAACGCACAAATAGAATTAGGTGTAAAATTTATACCCGAGAAAAGAAGCGTTGACCCTATTATAAACGTTTTACAATCATGTTACAAATTAAACACGAACATTTGTTCGGATTCGGTGTTATTTTGAGCAATTATTCAATCACAAAATTGAAATTGGTTATGAAAAGACTTTTATTTGTTTTGCTGCTGATAGTAGCAAGCTCGCTGAGCGTGCTGGCGCAACGCACCATCAGCGGGAAGGTTACCGATGCTAACAATGAACCTTTGATTGGTGCAACTATTGTGGCAGAAGGTACTTCCGCAGGTACCGCTACGGATGTAGATGGTAGCTTTACATTGAACATCCCAGACGGCGTGACCTCATTGCTGGTCAGCTACACTGGCTTCTCCGCAAAACGAGTACCACTTTCAACCTCTAATGCTTATAACATTACGTTGGAATCAGATGTGACTGTACTGCAAGATGTTGTGGTCATTGGCTACGGTACCGCTTCGCGCAAAGAGCTAACAGGCTCTGTATCAAAGATTTCGGGTGAAACAATCGGTCGTCTGCCAGTAACCGGCGTGGATCAAGCGCTGCAAGGGCAGGCGGCAGGTGTGCAGGTAACGACTGCTTCCGGTACGCCAGGTTCATCGGTGGCTATTCGTGTAAGAGGGCCTTCCTCGATTACGGGTAGCAACGAACCCTTGTACGTAGTAGATGGTATTCCAATCAATACCGGTAGCTATTCGCAGCTTGGCTTTGGTAATCAGGTGACCAATGCATTGGCTGATCTTAACCCTGCCGATATTGAGTCTATCGAAATTTTGAAAGATGCGGCTTCTGCTTCTATTTATGGTTCGCGTGCCGCCAATGGTGTAGTACTCATCACCACCAAGCGTGGTCGGCAGCAAAAAACGCAAATCAATCTTAACACATACTACGGTGGGCAACAAGCATGGCGTACAATAGAGCCAACTACAGGCCCAGAGTATGTAGCATTGATGCAAGAAATGGTGCGCAATCGCTTTGGCGCTACGGCTGTACCAAGTGGCCCGAGCACCCGTTTGAGTGGCTTAGATAATGATCCTGCTTCTTATCCGAGCACCAACTGGCAGGATGAAATCTTCCGCACTGGTGCACAATCACAAACAGACCTTGCAATTAGTGGCGGCAACGAGCGCACAAAATTCTATCTGTCAGGCTCTTATTTTCTTCAAGATGGCACAATTAAAGGCTCGTCGTTCAATCGCTACAATTTCCGATTCAACCTTGACAACATTGTTAACGATAAGTTTAAAGTGGGTATGACGAACTTCTTCTCGCGCTCGCTTAGCACACGTATCAACAATGATAACAACATTTTCGGGGTATTAAGTGCGGCACTCCTTATGGGGTCGCACATTCCAACATTCAATCCTGATGGCACCTACGGACGCGATCCTAACGCTTCGGTTGAAAGCCCTATTGCGGCCTACCGCGAACCAACCAATGATGCCTTCAACAATCGCTTAAACTCCTCTTTCTTTGGTGAATATACGCTGCTGCCGGGCTTGAACTTCCGAGTTCAGGTGGGTGTAGATTATCTGGGCTTCCGCGAATTCCGCTTTAACCCAACCACCACCAACGCTGGCGCTGGTACAGGCGGTACGGGTATTGAGGCACTGAATGAGGAATTAAACTTAGTGAATGAAAACTATTTCACGTATCGTAATACATTCGGCAAGTTTGGCTTTGACGCCTTGTTGGGGGCTTCTTACCAGAATAGTAATCGGAAGAGTTTCTTCGCACAGGGCGAAAACTTCCCAGGTAATACCATTCGAACGCTGAATGCTTCTTCGATCAAGCGTGACATTAGTTCCACTGAGACGGAGTGGGGTTTGAATAGCTATTTTAGCCGTTTGAATTTTAACTGGGATCGCAAGTATTTTATATCTTTTAGCGGTCGTTATGATGGCTCTTCACGCTTTGGTGCTAACAATCGTTGGTCTTTCTTCCCTTCTGTATCGGGTGCATGGCGTATCTCGGAGGAAGGCTTCCTGCGTGACAATACTTTTATCTCTGATCTGAAAATAAAAGCCAGCTGGGGCGTGCGGGGCAATCAGGAAATCGGTAACTTTAGTTCCCGTGCTTTGATCAGCCCGGGTGCCAATTATTTGCAGCGTGCCGGTCTGGCGCCTACGCAGCTTGGTAATCCCGACCTCACTTGGGAAGAACGCGAAGATATTGACCTTGGCTTAGAGATTGGCTTATTGAGAGATCGCTTGGTACTATCTGTAGAGGCATATCAAGGCAAAACACGCGAATTGCTACTCAACCGCCCTCTGGTGGGCTCTTCTGGCTTCACGGGTATTACAGAGAACATTGGTGCGATGCTCAACCGCGGTATTGATATTGGCTTGACGACAACCAATGTTAGCAATAATAAAATTCAGTGGACAACCAACCTGAACGTGTCTTTCTTTGAAAACGAAATCACAGCATTAGCAGGCACACCTTTCGCTTCAGGTTTCGCCAGCTGGGTAGCGGAGGGCGAAGCCATAAGCAGCTTCCGAGGCTTCCGCGTAGAGCGCATTTTCCAAACACAAGCAGAAATTGATGCGTTGAATGCTACGGCCCGCGAAAGAACGGGTAACCCTAATGCCATTTATCAGTCCACACTGACTCGCCCTGGCGACATTATGTTCCGCGATTTGAATGGCGATGGTCTAATTACTACTGCCGACCAAGAGATACTCGGCAACGCCAACCCGCGCTTTTATGGCGGTGTAACCAATAACATTAGTGCTTTTGGTTTTGACCTATCGTTCTTCTTCCAATTTACAATCGGTAACATGATCTACAACAACACGCGCGCTTTCTCCGAAGGCATGAATGGTGTTTTTGGGCAGGCTGGTACGGTTAGAAATCGGTGGACGCCGGAAAATCCAACTACCGATACGCGCTACCCACGAGCAGTATTTGGTGACCCGAACAATAACCGCCGCACCTCCGATCGTTTCTTAGAGGATGGTTCTTTTGTTCGTTTGAAAAACCTGACGCTGGGCTATACCATTCCGAAAAATGTAGCCAGCAAAGCTGGGTTGACGAATGCGCGTATTTATGTGAGTGGGCAAAACCTGTTGACGTTTACCAACTACACTGGCTTTGATCCTGAGGTAAATACCTTTACTTCCGGTCAGTTGGGCAACTTGGCACAAGGCACGGATTTCTTGACTTTCCCGCAGCCACGGGTGTTGTTGGTTGGCTTGAACCTCGGTTTCTAAACTTTTTATTCAACTTTAATTCAGTGAATTATGAAAAATAACTTGCTTAAAATACTTGCGCTGATTGTAGTGGTACAATTCTTCCCAGCTTGCGAAAGCAACCTGGAAATTGAACCTTTCACGGCGCTTGATGCCGCAGTAGGGTTCAAAACCAAGCAGGATGTAGAAGCAGCATTGCTTGGTTCCTACAATGCTCTGCAAAGTGCTAATTATTACGGGCTACGTTCTTGGGCCTTAGGTGATCTTTACTCCGGTACGCTCATCCATACGGGTACCTTCCCAAGTTGGGCGCAATTTGCGAACCGCAACCTGCTGGCTAACAATGCGGAAATTACCAATATGTGGAATACAATATACGTTGGTGTCAACCGTGCAAACAACGTAATTGCTTCAGCGCCAGGGGTTAATGATCCAAGCTTCAACGTGAACAACGCTCTGGCTGAAGCTAGAATGTTGCGCTCCTTGCACTATTTTACATTATTAACTTTATATGGTGGTTCGCCCAATGGGTTTAATCAAGGCGGGGTGGGCGTGCCCATCTTCACCACACCTACGCTTACTGCTGGCGATGCTGCGGCCAAGCCGCGCGCTACTGAAGCGGAAGTATGGCAAATTATTATGGATGACGTGAACTTTGCTGTTCAAAATGCAAGTGTCAATAACGGCATTGGTCGGGTGAATAAGAATGTGGCGAATGCTCTCAAGGCACGCTTCCACTTGGTACGTGGCGAATGGGCACAAGCAGAAGCTACCGCTTCGGAAGTGATTGCCCAAACACGCTATTCACTTTTACCAGGCCCAGATTTTGCCAATATTTTCCTGACTAAAAATACTTCAGAAACGATTTGGGAGTTGCAGTTCGATGCAAACAACACCAATTCGATCGCTTTCTTTTACTATCCAGTGGCACAAGGTGGCCGCAATGAAATAACATCATCAACGGCATTGCGTGACTTGCATGAACCAGGTGACCTGCGCCTACGGGTAAATGTGACAACGGGAACTCCCGCAAATAAAACGCTCAAATACACCAGAGTAGCTGGCGAAGATAATGTACAGATCGTTCGCTTGGCAGAGATGTACCTCATCCGCGCCGAAGCTGCTGCCCGCCTGGGCAAAGGAGAAGCAGCACTAGCGGATCTGAACGTGATTCGCAAACGCGCCGGATTGCCAGAACTGACCACTACCGACAGCAACGAACTGGTGGATGCTATTCTCAGAGAGCGCGTCATCGAATTTGCGCACGAAGGGCTCCGCTGGCTGGATATCCGCAGAACAGGACGTTTAACTTCCGTTGGTATTACCCAGGAATTCCGGGCACTATGGCCGATTCCTGAGCGCGAAGTGGATACTTCTGCCGGTACTATTGCACAAAATAACGGATATTAATTTTCAGTAATTAATTAGAAAAGGACAACGGCGTTCTGCTCTAATTGCTGAGCAGAACGCCGTTTTTGTTTGGGTAGTGTTAACAATTGAGTGATTTTCGTATTCAAAGCGTTGGTTTTCAAAAAATTAACTGAAATTTATCACTCGTAAATTAACACTACCTTTGTTTGTTATACCTACATGAATTAAAAATTCATGCCGCTTTCAACAAAAAGAGGCGTATTTCGAATTGGTTAACTCACTGATTTTAAGACTTTTATATATCGTGCCCGACGCCTAAAATCTATCGTCTATTATCTAAAATCTTGAACTGGCATTAGCGATAGTCTTCTCGAGTTGGGCAAAAAACATCAATCACATAACAATCTGTGCGTGCCCGCCCGGAATGCGGTATATGCGATGGGATAAGTGCGGAGTCGCCTGCCTTGCACACGCGCGTTTCGCCGTTGATGGTCATTTCCAGTTCTCCAGAGATAACATTCGTCACTTGTTCGTGCACATGATGGTGCTCCGGCAATACACTGCCTGCAAGAATACGAAAATGTGCGACTGTAAGGCCATTCGTATGAATCATTTTACCAAAGAAACCGGATATGATTTCCTTTTCAGGAATGTCAGCTATTGAAAGAAAAGAATGCATAATTGTTTGCATTTTTTAAAATATTGTAATGATTTGTATAATAAAACGACATGAACGCTTCATATCAGCAATAGGGTTTATCCCGATAATGTCTATTCTTTGTAGCAAAACACACCAGCGTGTGTCGCACCGAAATGATTAAAATGCACGCAACAGCATCACGGCATTTTCCATCATGCGGGTAGGGCCGCGCCAGAACATGCGATACTGCGTATTGTCGAGCA
>CALMSP010000090.1 GCA_937872405.1 uncultured Saprospiraceae bacterium
CAGACAAACGCCTACTTCAACATCCGGGGATTCGCTTATTGCAACACGCTCAGCGCCGCGAGCAGCGGATGCAGTTAGTCGTTTTTTCTGTAATGTTGCTCATTGGGCTTCTCTGCTGCGGTCGTGCTTTTCGTCATAATGCCTTGCTTACCATTTGTGGGTTGACATTTACGGTTTTGGGTATTACGGCTTTGTATCATTTGTACCAAAACTGGAACGACGGTCGCCTGATGCGTCTATTGGAATATCAGCCCCAACAAATTGTTTGGGTTTACAGTGTCGTAGTACACCGAATGCCTTTTGGGATTCATTTTTTTCAATACGGTACCTTGTTTTTCAAACTTGCCGATGGGCAAGAGCTTTCTGTATTGCTGTCAGTGCGACAACTCAAGCTCGCCGGCCGTACTGCCGAGCGCTTGCTTCCCCACGCTACGGTAGGGTACTCGCCCGAACGCGCTCGCCGCTACGCTCAAAATCCACGCTCGCTGCTGCGCGAAAAATAATTCAGCAATTTGAATAAGCAGTCGGGCTTGAAACAATTCAACAATATCTTTAACTTTGCAGCGCCAAAATTGAAAAGAGGCAATTAAAATGCACTACCGACGTTTCCACTATTTGAATAAAGCCCAAATGGCAAGGTTCCAAGCGTAACTTGGGCAAATCGGTAGGCTTCAGCAGATGTCGCCCACTTTTTTTTGAACCCTAACAATAAAAAACAAGATAGCTATGCTTATCCGAATGTTTTCCGTTTTGATTACCTTGGCTTTGTTGCCCTTGAGTATTACAGCCCAGCTCTATCCGAATGATCCAGTGCTTTTCACGGTAGGCAATACGCCAATACATCAGTCCGAATTCGTATATATTTATACCAAAACCAACGGTGCAAGTGCTGATTTTTCTAAAAAATCGCTGGAAGAGTATCTCGATTTGTATATCAAATTCAAACTGAAAGTACAAAAAGCCAAGGAGATGCGCTTGGATACGCTGCCAAATCTGAAAGCGGAACTGGACGGTTACCGCCGGCAACTGGCAGATTCGTACCTGATGGATCGGGAGGTGACCGACAAATTGATTCAAGAAGCCTATGAACGCATCCAACAAGATGTGGATATCAGTCATATTTTGATTGAAATTGGCGATGGCGACCATGTGCCTATGCCGGAAGATACGCTGGCAGCCTATCAGCGGGCGCTGGAAATCAAAAAACGCCTCGAAAAAGGCGAAGATTTCGCCAAAGTAGCTATGGACGTGTCGGATGATCCCTCGGCGAAGCGCAATGGCGGGCGCATTGGTTTTATTAATGCCATCCTGCCCAGTGGCTTTTATGATTTTGAAACGGCTGCTTACACCCTTCCCGTAGGCAAACTGGCGGGACCCATACGTACTCGCGCCGGATATCACTTGATGAAAGTACACAGCAAGCGCGCGGCGCGCGGCGAGATGGAGGTAGCGCACATTCTGGTGCGTGTACCCGAGGGGGAAGAGGCAGCGGCAAAAGCAAAAATTGACAGTTTGTACAAATTATTGCAAACTCGTGGAAACAACTTTGAAGATGTAGCCAGAGCCAATTCGGAAGACAATGCTACGGCCAGCAGAGGCGGCTATATTGGTATTTTTGGTATCAATCGCTACGAAAAAACCTTTGAAGATGCGGCTTTCGCCTTGCAAAAAGATGGCGACTTTTCTAAGCCCTTCCGCAGTAGTATCGGTTGGCACATGATTAAACGCATTAGCAAGCGTGAGATACAACCTTTGAATATCGAAAAGAGTCGTTTAGAAGCACGCATCAAACAGGATACGCGCTTTGAGCAGTCTCGTGTGTCCATGCTGGAGCGCATTCGCCGAGAAAATAATTTCCGTGAAAATAAAGCCCTACTGGAGGCTTTTATCAAAGCTCAGGACGAAAGTTTTTTTACGTTTAAATGGAAAATGCCAGAAGATATTAAGCCAGATAGCGTGTTGTTCCGCTTGGGGGCTGAATTCAAAACCACCATGGGCGAATTTGAAGAATTTCTGGGGCGCGCCACTGGCAAACGTATTCGGATGCGCGAAGAGGGTATTGCCGCTGCTGTAAACAATTTATATCAAGAATTTTTAGATGACAGCTGCCTGCGCTTCGAGGAATCGCAATTAGAAAAAAAATATCCTGAATTTCGGGCGCTGATGCGCGAATATGAAGAAGGCATCCTATTGTTTGAAGCCACTCGGATGTTGGTATGGGATAAAGCCTCTCAAGACAGTCTGGGCTTGGAAGAATACTATGAAAAGATCAAACAAAAATACCAATGGGATGTACGTGCTGTAGCCAGTGCCTACAAGGTATCGGTAGAAGGGCGCAGCCGCGTGGATGAAATACGCGCATACGCCGAACAGCATATGCCAGAGGAAGTATTAGCAAAATTCAATACGGCAGAACAAATCATTGTAAGCGTAGAGGAACGCACCGCCGAACGCAACCGGTCAGCAAGCACAATGAATGCCGAGTGGCGCGAAGGTGAAATGACTATTACCCAACAAAACCGCGACGGTAGCGTCAGCTTCACGAAGGTGGAAAAAGTGCTACCACCAGCCATCAAAACGCTGAAAGAAGCGCGTGGCTACATCATTGCCGACTATCAAGATTATTTAGAACAGCAATGGATACAGGCCCTGCGTCAAGAATATCAAGTGAATGTGAATCAGAAAACGCTAAATGGTCTCATTAAAGCCTAAGAGTATGTTTAAAATTCGTTTTTGAAGTCGAAAATGATCAGATTTGGGTTCTCACGAAGCGTTTTTTGAGCTGCATAGCAGCGCTACGGAGCGAGAAAAAGGCAAAGTGAGGTTCCATAGATGAACATTTGCAGACCAAAGTATGAAATTTAAACATGCTCTAAGAGAGACTTAGCTACAAAGATCATACGGATGAGGCACATTGCAATATGGTGCGCAGTGGTCGGCATAATGAGCGCTTGGAGCGCCTGCCAATCGTTTCAGTATAAAAAAAATGAAGACCGCCTGTTGGCTAAAGTGCACAACAAGTCTTTGTTTTTATCAGAATTGGATGGTATGTTCCCAGATGGAACAACCGGCGAGGATAGCTCCCTCATTGTCAATGCTTATGTGGAGCGCTGGGTGCGCGAAGCGTTGTTGTTGTACGAAGCCGAACGCAATATTCCGAGCGATCTGAATATTGACAAATTGGTGCGGGATTATCGCGCCTCGCTCATCCGGCACAACTATGAGAAAATTCTGGTGGAGCAGTTGCTCGATTCTACTGTGACCACTGCCGAATTGGTGGATTTTTATCAAAAGCATTTTCAGCAGTATCAGCTTGAAAGTCCAATTGTACGTTGCTATTTCGTAAAAATCCCTGCCAGCGCCCCAAAGCAAGACGATTTCAAAGGCTGGTGGGGTAGTAGCAGCCGACCGGAAAGCTACATCAACATGGTTGAATATGCCAGCCAGAATGCGCAGACTCACTTGCTCGAAGACAGCGTTTGGTATCGAATCGAGGATATTGTCGCTGCCATGCCAGCCGGTACTCTATCGCCAGAGCAAGCGCAGAAAAGAGAACTAACGCTCCGTCACGATGATTATCAATATTATCTCAAAATATTTGAGGTAAAAAATAAAAATGAAGTGGCTCCTTTGGGTTTTGTGGAAGACCAGGTGCGTAAAGCGATCCTCCGCAATCGGAAAATGAAGCTGATGGAGGATAAAAAAGAAGAGATGTACGAATTGGAGATGCGACGCAATAATATTCAAATTTATACGCAGTAGGCGCTTGTTGCGCTTGAAATGTAGCGCGCTAACCAAGTCCCCGATTGCTTGATAAATAAAACGGGTTAAATATTATGAAAAAAATGATCGGTATGATGCTGCTATGCACATTCGCAGGTATCGCACTGCGGGCACAGTCAGCTGTGATTGACAAGGTAGTCGGCACCGTGGGTGGTGAATTGGTGCTACTATCGGAAGTAGAAGAGCAATATGCACTGATGTCGGCACAGAATTCTAAACTCCCCAAAGACATCCGTTGCAACATACTTGAAGGCATTCTTTCGAGCAAGCTGCTGCTTAATCAAGCAAAATTAGACAGTGTGGAAGTAGCAGACGAGGAAGTGGAAAGCCAGCTGGATGCACGTATTGAGCGCATTCTGGCGTATATGAACAACGACGTCAGCCAGTTTGAGACCTATTATGGGCAAACAATCAGTGAAGTAAAAGAGCAGTTCCGGGAAGACCTACGCAGCCAGATTCTCGCCGACCGGATGCGGGCGCAGATTATGCGCGACGTGTCTGTGACACCCTCTGAAGTAAAGGCGTTTTTCAGAAATATCCCGCGTGATAGTTTACCTTATTTCAATGCTGAAGTAGAAATCGGTGAAATTGTCCATAAGCCAAAAGTGAATGCCGAGGAACGCCAAAAGGCAATAGATAAGCTCACCGAAATTCGGCAGCGTATTGTAGAAGGTGGAGAGGATTTTGCGGGGCTTGCTCAAAAATATTCGGACGACCGCGGCTCGGCACGGCTTGGCGGCGACCTCGGCTGGAGCAAGCGCGGCAAATTTGTGCCAGAGTTTGAAGCAGCCGCTTACAACCTCGATCAAAGCGAAATATCTGACCTTGTAGAAAGCGAATTTGGCTTTCACATTATCCAGTTGCTGGAGCGGCGCGGCAATTCTATTCATGTGCGCCACATCCTGGTGCGGCCGCGCATCACCGATGAAGACCTGCGCTTAGCGCGCGCGCACCTCGATTCGGTACGTATGCTTATCCTCAACGATTCTATTACCTTTTCCTTAGCCGTAAAGCGCTTTTCGGATAAGAATACACAAAGCTACAACAACGATGGGCGCGTCGTGAATCCAATGGTAGGTAATACCTTCTTTGAAGTAGGCGACCTGGACCCCGATGTGTATTTCACCATTGATACGATGAAAGTAGGTGGCATCTCCGCGCCTTACGAATTCGCCGATCCGCTGGGCGAACCGCATTTCCGTATCCTCAAATTGATGTCGCGCACCGCACCGCACCGCGCCAGCTTAGAATTGGATTATTCTAAAATACAACGAGCGGCAATTGAATCCAAAAAGAGCGATTTCATTGATAAATGGGTACGCGAAAAAATTGACGATACCTTTATTTATATTGACCCCACATATGATAACTGTCCGGTATTGGATATCTGGCGAGGCAAGCCCGTCCGACCTTAACGATGGGCTTGGCCATTGATCTGCACGCGCTCTAATGATAATTTATTTACAAAATTGAATACGGTAGCCCGCGGGGTTGTGTCAATGCGGATATCTCGCAAATGAATATTTTGCACGGACTTGGTTTCTATGCCCGCTATTTTGATGCCAATTTTTTCAGCTTTCCGAATGTTTATATTTTCTAAGTTAAAGTTCTGAAAATCAGGCGGATAGTTGCCACCTCGATAGCTGTGATAATCCATTTGAAACA
>CALMSP010000091.1 GCA_937872405.1 uncultured Saprospiraceae bacterium
CCGACACGTAACGACCGCGACCAATACCAATGGACACATCACTACGCTCGACCATGCTCAGTTGAATGGGAATCCAAATGCGATGGTGTTTATTATGCCAAATTACAACACCAATGGAGCTGACCCTACTGGAGCTGACTATCAACAAAATGCAGGGGTATGGTATAATGGTAGCCGCTGGACGATTTTTAATCAGAATACGTCAAATGGTATGCCGCCGAATTTGACGTTCAATGTTTTGATTGCACCACCTGGAGACGCTAATTATTTTACAATCAGTTGTACCGCTGCTAGTAAAACTGGTTTAGCACCCAATGGTATGGTAATAGACCATCCGGCTACGAATAATAAACCGGATGCACTCCTGTTGGTGACCCAAAATTGGGCAGGAACTTACAATGACAATTCTCCAATAGTGAGCTACAGTAACAGTAAATGGTATATTTCCAATAACAAATATTTACTTACGCCTGAAATTTCAGCCAAAACTACCCTCCCCATTGGTGCTCGATTCAATGTAATGGTCATTGAAAATAATACTGTATCGGGTTTTCCAAATGCAAAAGCTTTTATGCACACCACCACTGCCGAGAATATCATACCTAGTGGCAGCGGAATTACTTTTTTTGACCAACCTTTCTTGAATGGCAATACCAATGCCATGATTTGGGCAACACCCAATTGGGGCTGGAGTCCCGGACGAAACGCAGGACAAACTTCTGGTCCTTACAACAACAGCCCTATCAATGCTTGGTATGACCATCCCAATGATGTGTGGAACTACAAAAATGGTTTTTGGTCCATCTACAACAGCGACGGCACGAACTTGGTGCCAGGGACGAAGTTTAATGTGGTGGCGGTCAATGTGAGCAGTGCCTCTGTTCCTCACGACCTCACTGGCTTTTACCGTGGCGACAACGGCAACTGCGGGCAAGCCTACATCCGGCAAATCGGCAATAACATGTACTGGTTCGGCGAGCACCCCAATGGCAGTTTCGGCCATGTTTTCAGCGGCACGATCAGCGGCAACACCCTTACAGGCAATCTCTGGGATGTGCCCAAAGGCACGCTGATGAACAAAGGCAACTGTGTCTATAGCATCTCGGCTGACGGCAATACCCTGACCCTCACCGGCGGCACCATTGGTTGCAATGTGCTTTCCAAAACCACCCTGCCGGCTACCCTGCCGGCCAGCAGGCCCATGCAGCCGGGCAGCGGCGCCCTCACCGGCGTATGGGATTGCAACGACGGCGCTGCCACCTATGTGCGCGAAGACGGCAATGATTTCATTTTCTTCAGCGAAGCCAAAAACAACGGTACGCGCCCCGGTTTTGCCAACCTCTACATCGGCAAGCGCAACGGCAACACCGTCATCGGCAATTGGGTGGACGTGCCCAAAGGCACGCACCTCGGCAGCGGCGCCATGACGCTCAGGGTGGAAAGCGATACGCGGTTTGTCCGGGTAGGGGAAGCCAATGGATATGGTGGGGGCGTGTGGACGCGGGGAGGCATATCCACCGGTCTGCGGGGTTTTGTAGATATGCATACGCACCCGATGGTGCGCTGGGGTTTTGGAGAGGAATTGTTCTATGGTGATGTTGACGGCAACCCCTCATCAGCACTGGGATCATGCCATTGCAAGCACAACTTTGTAGTTCCCCCTTTAGATGGAAGTTGCGGTGAGCAAAATGCCTATAGAAATAATCTTGTAGATGAAATAGATCGAAAATGGGGAGCGCGAGTACACACCAAAACAGTTGGTTTCCCTAATTTTTCCGAATGGCCGAAGCACAACTCGGTATTGCATCAGCAAATGTGGGTAGATTGGATTCGCAGAGCATATGAAGGCGGCTTGCGAATCATGGTTGCCTTGGCTGTAAATAACCACTGCTTGGCAGATGCTGCTGAAACAAGTGGCCCTAACGATGACTTGCGCTCCATGAATATTCAGATACAACGAATGCGAGAATTCGTAGGACGCCACGATTTTATGGAAATCGCTTTGACGGCCGCTGATGTTAGGCGTATCGTCGGCGCCAATAAGCTAGTCGTCATACTGGGAATCGAAATGGATAATATTGGAAATTTTTACGCCCCGGTCGATAGGAAGGGTGGAACATACATTCCAAATCCGACCGAAACTCAAATGAGAAACGAAGTTGATAGGCTGTATGCCTTAGGCGTTAGGTATATCTTTCCAATACACCTCACCAATAATGCTTTTGGAGGATCTGCGATCTACGAACACGGCTTCAATGTTGCCAACAAATACAATACTGGCAGGGCGTTCAATGTGGAGGCAGTTGATTCCAGAGCTACGGGGATCACATTCAAACTTCAAAACCCCTTTCAAGCCATAGATAATTTAGGGGTGTTAGCTATGCGATTCACCGGAACCGTCATTCCAGGCCATGTTATGCCGAATACCAGAGCCAATTATCCTGAATACAGGGATCCCGGGTTGTCTAGGGGACACAGGAACACAGAGCCTCTAACGCCTCTTGGCAGAAGGGCAATACGCTATATGATGGAAAAAGGAATGCTGATAGATATAGACCACTGCTCGGAAAAAGCGGTTAATGAAATCTTGGCCATTGCCCAAACCAATGACTACCCTATAAACTCAGGACACAATGGCCCAAGAGGAACGGATGGAAATGAAAATGGTAGAACAGATGCCCAATATACTGCCATTCAAAGACTTGGCGGAATGATTGGATTGGGCCATGGTGGCGATGCCAACGGGTTTCTTTCTGCCTTGAGAAAAGTACTACCACTCTCCGGCAACAAACAGGTTTGCATTGGTACCGATGTCAACGGGCTATACCCTCTTCCGGGACCTCCTCCGGCCAATGCACGAATCACTTATGGCGGAGATCTAACACGCAGCGTTATGGGGTCAAGAACCTGGGATTTCAATACCGATGGGATGGCGCATTACGGGCTACTTCCTGATTATATTCGAAGTTGGGAAGCTGCTGGAATGACACAAGCTGAAAAAGAAGTATTCTTTTCATCGGCGGAGTATTTTGCCCAAATGTGGGAAAAATGCGAACGCAGATCAAGGGCGTTGGTCGCTGGTCCTCGCGTAATCACTCCCGAACCCATTGGCATACTCTGCCCCAACACCCGAACCCGTGGAGATGCAGAATTCGGAGGCGGCCCGCTAATCAATGCCCACGTTACGATTCAGATTGTAAACGATGGTCGTTCGGTAGATGCAACAATCTATTTTAAAGCCGAAGAAACCAAAGGCGACTGGTCAACAGTAGAACAAACCTGGACTCGACGGCTATATGATGCACCTGACAATGCAAGAATAACTCATATTACCTCAGAAATCACCTCCTCTGTTGTCAACTATCGCGGGCCAAATGCAGGCAGTGAGTTTGGTGCATGCAAGGATGGGCAAATTGTTACGCCGCCGGTTACAGGTAATCTCATCCGCGCCATACAGATCATCGGCGATACAGGCGGCTCGGATATTAGCTCCGACAACGACTGTAGTTGCGACACACAAATACGCGGGATTGAATTCAACCCAATTAACCTTACGCTGGCGACCCGATAATTTAAAGGTACGATAAACGCAATACAACAACGCCCCTCCGGCTCAGCCCGGCTGGAGGGGCAAAATCTCACTTAATCCATCAGGTATG
Organism: uncultured Saprospiraceae bacterium; assembly: GCA_937872405.1. Lineage (GTDB taxonomy): Bacteria > Bacteroidota > Bacteroidia > Chitinophagales > Saprospiraceae > JADJNW01. Next base: position 3,660 of record CALMSP010000091.1, read on the forward strand.
ATACGCATCGTTTTAATCCTGGCAGCTTTATGCCTTGCCATTAATCATGCTCAAGCGCAAATGCCTCCGGAATTATGGAAACTGGATTTGATGCCGGGTTATTCGCAATTGGCGATAGCTTCAAAGAGCAATCGTATGGTATTGAGCAATGGCACGGAAGCCATACTCATGGATGCCGATACGGGCAAAAAGTTAAGTGCCTTCAATTGTACCATGGATGGCTTTGCTACGGAAGTTGCCATTAGCCCCAATGGCAATTATATTGCTTTTGGATATTCAAGAAACGTAAAATACGGCGAAATTAATTCGGAAGGTAAAGTAGTAAAATGGAATTATTTACGAAATGCCATATCTACGCTAAACGGAGGAAAAGCTTTTGTAAATAATACATATCAAATCGGCAAGTTTGTCATTTCAGATGATGGAATATTAGTTGGTGTTTGCAATAGATTAACTGTTTTTTACATAAAAAACAATCGTTCAACGGAAATAAGGCTTGGATTAGACCAGGAATATGCCAACGAATTTTTACTCAGCCCCGATGGCCAATGGGTCGCTTTTAACCCATCTGACGGAAACACAGAACATTGCACGGTCAGAAAAATATTGGATGCCAAAAATGAAGCATCGTTTCAATTTCCTTCAGCCGGTCAAATTCGAAAGTTTAGCGCAGATGGGAAATACCTTGCGGCGGTTACTGCTCAGGGTAAATTAAACATCATTGACCTGCCCAACAAGCAAATCATCAATAGCCGGCAATTTTGCAGTACCAAAGACCGCGACGGGCGAAGTATGAATTGTTGGGGATTAACGAGTGTTGATTTTAAAGGTAATAGCAACTATGCACTTTTACTGGAGCAAAGTCAAATGGAATTTGTACCCGGTATTTATTCCAGGTACTATCGTTGGGGGAATTTAGTCGTTTTTGATGTTGTAAGTAATGAGACCTATCAAATTCCGGTTGACACGGTTTCTTATTTGCAGGGATTTGATTTTGCCAATAGCGGAGCAATTGTAATAACTAAAGAATTAGTCAATAAAAACGATATTCAAATCAAAGCCAGGCGCTTTGCTGATTTGCTGTACGCCCGGAATGCCCAATTTGATGAGCCGCCCCGGATCACAACAACCGTTTCTTCCACAGAAATTACAAGCCCGACCTTAGAATATGTAGTAGAAGCCTGCATTCAGCAGCGATCAAAAGGCACTGCATTGGCCGTAGAAATAAAGGTAAATGATGAGCGCTTTTTTTTTATTGAAAATCCAAAAGAAATAAAATCTGACGATTGCGGGTATGCTTTAAAGCAGAAAATAACACTAAGTCCGGGTGTTTCCAACAAAGTAAATATCATCGCTATAAACGATAAGGGCTTGGCTTCTTATACTCGGGAAGTTAAATGCACTGTACCGCGCAAGTTGCCGGTAAAGGACGAAAGCATCTCCTATGCGGCAATGAATATTTTACTGATCCACGATGATGATGACCGCTATAACGCCCAATATTACAAGCGGTTTTTAGAAACAGAAGGCTCTTTTGCGACACTCACAGACTTGCCGGGGGTAGCTGACAGGGATCTGAGTGTTTTTGATTTAATTGTTGCCTGGGTAGATTTATACAGCTTGAAAGATAATAAACATGGACCAGTCTGCTGGGATTATAACCGAATGAGCAGAGCAGCGCATTTTGTAATTATTGAAAAAATTAAAGATTCGGGCAAGCCATTCATCACGATAGGTAGTGCAGCAGACCTTTTTCTTACGCGGTTTAATGAAATTGAGGACTTCAGTGAAGTTGCCAATCATTTTATCGAGATAAGTGAGCACAATACACTACGAAAGCAATTTAAAACGCCCGAAAATAAAAAAATAATCACTTGTGAAGTGCCTTTTATCCACTTTGCATTGAGAAAAAAGGATGTCGGCAGCGGATCAAGTTATATCCCTTTTGCGGCCGGTTTGGATCATAATGGCGATATTGTCCACCCCATCGTTCGATTCAAAAGCAAATACGGACTCTTCGGCTTAACTGCACCTTTTGAACTTTGGACGCCCGAAGCCAAGGATTTATTGATGGCATTTCTCAGTTCATTTTGTGAGCATTGCCCCAGGGCAAAAGCCCGGAAAGCAGGTGCGGTTTCCATTGTCTGGGAACAGCCTGCTACCGCAACGATCCAAACCGACAACGCAAGCTACCTGCTAAAAGCCTGCCTCAGCGAACCTAAATCAGCTCTGACAGAAGTAGCCCTCTTGCTCAATGGTACGCGGGTCAATGTACCCGAACGGGGCATAAAAGCCGTCAAAGCAGGCAGTAATTGCGCCAACCTGTTTGAATACAACCTGACACTGCGCCCGGGAGAAAACAAAATCCAAATCAACGCGATCAGC
>CALMSP010000092.1 GCA_937872405.1 uncultured Saprospiraceae bacterium
TTAACTTTGTTTCCTTATATTAATACGTCAACTTAATTTGAAAATGGTATAATATCGCCACCAGTCGTTTTGTTTTCTATTTTAATAACCGTAGCACCCAATTCAGCGAAAAACATGCCAACGGCTGGGCCTGCCAGCACGCCCGCCAATTCGATAATACGCAAATCTTTAAACGGTAATTGTGCATCCATACTGGCAAAGGTAAGCCGGGCGGAGCAAAGCGCAAAATGGGTGGAACGATCAGGCGGTCAGTAATTTGATAAATACCATGATACTCCATATCATAATAATAGTGCCGATGCCAATAAACATAGTACGCCGAGGTAGCTTGCCAACTAATCGAGCTGCAATAGGTGCGGCAATAACACCCCCCAATAGCAAACCAAGCGTCACTTGCCAATGTTGAATACCCAGCACCGTGAAGAAAGTAAGTGCGCTGGCTAAGGTGATAAAAAATTCGGAAAGGCTCACGGAGCCAATCACATAGCGCGGCGTTTTGCCTTTTGTAATCAACGTACCCGTCACTAAAGGACCCCAGCCTCCGGAACCAAAGGAATCTAAAAAGCCTCCGGCGCCGGCCAGCCAGCCTACATTTTTTATTTTTTTACGAACGGTATTATTTTTAAATGCTTTTATTAAAATCCGAACGCCGAGAAATAACATGTAAATTGCGAGTAACGGCCTGACGAGCATCGAACCATTAATATCTAGGTAGAGCAGTAGCAGCGCACCCGCAATAGCGCCTAATACGCCAGGGATGAGAATAGCCCGAAGCAGTTTTTTATTTACATTACCAAACTTGTAATGGCTGTAGCCCGAAGCGCCCGCTGTAAATATTTCTGCCGTATGGATAGAGGAAGAAATGGCGGCTGGGCTAATGTTCATTCTCAGTAAACCAATAGCAGACGTCACGCCGTAGCCCATTCCGAGCATACCATCTACCATTTGTGCGCAAAAGCCAATGAGCAGGAACACCCAGAAGCGTGGTTCCAATTGTTGGTGCAGTCCTGTTGCTAATATAATATTAGCGAATAATAATATGCTGAAAGCGCTGATAGCCAAGGTTGCGATGCGTTTCCAATTGCGTGCAGCCAGTCGCTCTGGGGCTTCGTCATGGATGGATAGTGATCGAGTCAGCTTATTGAGTGTTTTTACTTTATAGGCAAAATTTCCATTTAGTTTATTGCGAATTTTATGCATGTTTTGTAATAAATCATCCAATTCATCGGGCAATACATCAT
>CALMSP010000093.1 GCA_937872405.1 uncultured Saprospiraceae bacterium
TACGCCTCATTGTCCATTTTTCAAAATCATCATACATTCTGCCTCACTACCAAAAGAATAACCGGCAGATGTAAAGAATCAAGCGATCATATTCATCAATATTTACAACATTTCATCACAATGATTACTTTTTTTACACGACATAGTGTCGCACTGTTGTTTGTATTATGTTTTGCTAATCAAATTGTAGCGCAACAGCAAACACCATTAGATATTGCATTACGCTATATGGAGCAGCATCATAGTCGCTGGCAACTCGATGCTAAAGACATAGCTAATATGGCTGTCAGTGACCAGTATGCCTCACTTCACAATGGCGTCACGCATATTTATTTTTTGCAACAATACGCCGGTATTCCGGTATATGATGCTATTGCGGGTGTACACGTTACGAAAAATGGTAAAATTGGCTTCGCGACAAGCCGTTTTGTGCCGCAATTAACAACAAAAATAAATACCACGACCCCCACATTAAGCGCTGAACAGGCCATTTTTCGAGCAGCGGCGCACTTAGAGCTTAGCGGCAAGGCGGCTCTCGTATTGCAGGAGCGCACCGAACAAGGAACGTGGGTGTTTGAATCGTCTGCTATTTCAAAATGGCCAATTAAGGTAAGATTGGTGTACCAGTTGGTATCGGATGAGGTGGTGCGCTTAGCTTGGGATTTGGGTATTTATGATACCGATTCGCCCGATTATTGGAGTGTGCGCATTGATGCACTAACTGGGGCTTTACTCGATAAACAAAACCAGACATTGCAATGTAACTTTGGTGATAACCATATGCATGAACAAACCTGTGCGGAGCAATCTGCCACAGCATTAGCATCCTTCCAATCGGTACGTAGTGCTTTGCTGCGGCAATTTGAGCAACGCCAACAGAACTTCGAAATGCCAGTGGATAATGCCCAGTATCGGGTGTTTCCTGTACCCATCGAAAGTCCTGTACACGGCGAGCGGGTGTTGGTTGTCAATCCGGCGGATCCCATTGCTTCTCCATTCGGTTGGCACGATACAAATGGCATACCTGGCCCAGAGTTTACTATCACGCGGGGCAATAACGTACACGCTTTTGTAGATGCGGACAATAGCGATGTGTCAAAAGGAGACGAGCCGAACGGTGGCCCAGGATTAACGTTCGATTTTCCCTTCAACCCAGATGCTGACCCCGCAGATAACCGCGATGCTGCTACCGTACAACTGTTCTTTTGGAACAACATCATGCACGATTTTGCCTATGCCTACGGATTTGATGAAGTATCAGGCAATTTTCAAGAGAATAACTATGGCCGCGGCGGTCAGGATAAAGACTATGTAATGGCACACGCTCAAGATGGCGGCGGTACGAATAATGCCAACTTCCTGCCATTAGCGGATGGCAACAATGGCGTGATGCAGATGTACATATGGCGAGTAAGCCAAGACGTACTACGCATTAGTGAACCGGCATCTATCGCTGGTGGCTACGCTGGTGGCTTGGCGGTTTTTGGGCCAACCATTGGGCGCACCCCTATCACCGGCCGGCTTGTAGCTGCTCGTGACGGCTCAGACACCCCTTCATTGGTATGCGGCAACATTGTAAATACGGCAGAAGTCAGCGGTAACATCGTCCTGATTGATCGCGGTGAATGCACCTTCCAATCCAAAACGCTACGTGCTCAGGCAGCAGGCGCTATTGCCGTAATTGTCTGTAACTATGAAGATGCGACGCTAACCATGGCCAGCGACGGCATCGGCACACCTACCATTCCAGCCATCATTTTAAGTTCTTCAAATTGTCAAAAAATAAAAGCTGTACTGGACCAAAACATTACCGTTTCGCTGCAAGCTAACCTGTTAGATGGTACAATGGATAATGGCATTATAGCACATGAGTATGGGCATGGTATCTCGACGCGACTTACTGGCGGTCCGAATGCATCAAACTGCTTAGGCAACAACGAGCAAATGGGCGAAGGATGGAGTGATTTCTTTACCTTAGTCACTTCGATAGTGCCGGGCGAAACAGGTAGAGAGGCTCGTGGTATTGGCAGCTTCGTAACGATCAATGCCCCCGGCGGACGCGGTATTCGCCGCTTCCCCTATTCCACAGATATGAGCATTAATCCTCAAGTGCATTATGATATAATTGGCACCACGTCGCCACACAACTTAGGAGAAGTATGGGCAGCCACTCTGTGGGATTTGTATTGGAAAATGGCAGAAGTATATGGTTACGACGATGATCTATATTATGGTCAGGGGGGTAACAACAAAGCTCTACAATTGATCATGGATGGTATGAAGTTACAACCTTGCCGACCGGGTTTCATTGACGGGCGCGATGCTATTTTGGCTGCTGATCTGATCAACAATGATGGTGAGAATCAATGTCTTATCTGGGAAGTATTTGCACGGCGGGGCTTAGGCTACCGTGCCGACCAAGGCAGCCCAAATGATAGAAATGATGCCAAACAGGCTTTTGATGTAGAACCTACCTGTATTCAAACGCTAAAAATTGCCAAAACCGCTACGCCGCTTATTGAAGCTGGCGACGAAATTGTATTTACATTCAGCATTGCTAATCATAAGCCAACGGCCGTCACGGATGTAACCATCACCGATGTATTGCCACAAGGACTTACCTTCATAGCCGGCTCCGCGGTAGGCGGTACGGCTCGTGTTGAAAATGGTACCGTGGTATTGGATGTTGGTGTTATGCAAGCCGGTGAAGAAAGATCATTGCGTTATCGGGCTGCTTCTGCGTTTGCCAATCGCTCCCTGCGCACCTTTTTTGACGATACTGAAAGCGGCGGTAGCAATTGGCGTACAAATTCGGTGCGGGGTACCAATACCTGGAGCATTCGTAACAATACCTCTAATAACAGAATTGCATATAGCGGACAGCGCGCTTGGTTTGTGCCAAGCACTCGCAATGCCAACGACCAAACGCTCACGCTGGCTCAAGCTCGGCTGATTAGTGGCGCCAAGCCAGTGCTGCGTTTTTACCACAATTATGATATCCGCCCTGGATTGGATGGTGGCTTACTGCAAATTTCGACCGATGGCGGCGACACTTGGGCGTTCATTGATTCCCTTATTTTCCGCAATGAATACCGCGGGCGTATCGCGCGTGCTACTTTTGACATCCCCAACATTGAAGCCTGGTGGGGCAATAGCAATGGTTACGTGGCCAGTTATGCTGATCTCAGCGCTTTCATTGGGCAGGAGGCGCTCCTGCGCTTCCGCTTCGGTACCCAAGCCAAAGCAGAAACCGTTACCAACGTTGGCACAGGCTGGTATTTGGATAACATTGAATTCATGGAAATGTTCAACTATGAATCGGAGGCTTGCATTACGTCCGCGCAAGGTGACCAGGTTTGTGCAATGGTTGCCGAACGGGGTACCATTGTTGAAACGTCTAATGAGGTGACCGCTACAAGCGATCGGAATGCGAGTGGATTCATCCAGGTTTTCCCGAATCCAGCAAAGGGATTGGTAAATATTGCTATTAATCATACCCAAACCGAACAAGTGAATATCGAATTACTTGCTCTGGACGGGCGTGTGTTGCGCGGGCAGCAGAACATGCTACAGCCTGGTTATCAATTGATTCCAGTTAATTTGAGTGGCCTCCATGCGGGGGCTTACGTTGTGCGCATACGCACTACCGCGCAGACCATGATCGAGAAACTCATTATCCGGTAATTACGCCAACGCATATAGCGGCGTTAATTATACCATTTTCAAATTATAAAGTCATATATTTGCAATAAAAAGAAATGGGT
>CALMSP010000094.1 GCA_937872405.1 uncultured Saprospiraceae bacterium
CGGGTGTAATCGGTCTGATATGCTTTTCGAATGTTTTTGAGTCGGATCATTTCTTATTGACAATTTCGGGGCTAAGTAGCGCCATTTGGTACAATGATGCAAAAAATCGTCCAGTTCCCCTATGCTTTTTGCAAACTTTCCAAAAAAAAAGCCACAGGCAGCTTTTTGGGCTATACGCCGTTATTTAAAATAGCATAACTTTGTAAAAATCGGCTTCAAAAATGCGGAAACTATTGACCTTCAAATCGGCTGTTGTTGGTGCATGGCTGCTTCTCGTAGCTATAGGCTGTGAGTTGGAATCGCTCGAAAAACCGGTCATCGTGCCGAGTGTGAAGCGCGAATTTTATGTAGATATGTTTGAGCAACTTTCGTCGCAGCATCGTAGTCTTCAGTTGCTGCTTGAATCTATTGAACGACAGCCCTGCCGCAACACCATTATAGACAAAAGTGTTGTAACATCAGGACAACGACTACAGGTATCGCTGAAAAGTATCGTCCAACCAGTGGATTGTTTGCCGGGAGAAGCTCCGGCAGTTGCTGTTGCTGATCTCGGAGCTTTGCCGGATGGTGTTTATAGCCTTACGATTGATCTGCAGAATGTAGTTTTTAATGAAGGGACGCTCATAGTAACACGCGAGAATTACCTTCTACGGATGCCACGCGAAAATGGCATTGCCCTGCTGCGCACGGAACTCCTGCGAGTGCCAGCCCAAACGATCTGGGGGTACGCAATCTGGGAGACCGCTGCCGATGAAGCCATCGTACAAACCTTTGTGTTTGAATTGCAACAATTAACACAGGAACGCGCATACCGTGCCGGACACTACGGGCATTTCACAATAAACCCTGCTGATGGCAGGGTAGTAGTGCGTCAGCAGCCGGTCACACCAACGCTGCGGTCGTTTTTGTATAATTTGGAAGCGCCCAACGAGGCGGCGCTGCGCAACCTGATAGACCGCTATCGCCGAGATTATGCAGGTAAAATAATCATTCGTCTGTATGATTCGAATGGGCAAGAATGGTAAGCAAAATGGTTTTGCAATGCACAAAATAGAGAATAATAATGCCAGTTATTATGACCTTTCGGATTATTGTAGATACATTTGAGGTGGCATTCTGAATATCCACCGGAGGTTGTTCCATGAAAATGATGGCGTTTTTCTTTCCCGTAAAGGCTGTATCGCTTGCTATTGGTCTGGTGGCCATACTGCTCTTCCTTTATGATATAGGCTATGAAGACAATAGTGCGCTCAATCTGCACATACCCTTAGCCTATTTTGTATTGCTTACTACATTTATCACATTGGATGCTATAAAATTAGTGATCTTTTCGGAAAGCGCCTCCCGGCGTAGCCGAACAGCGCTACTATTCGTGCTTATCGTCATTTTATTATATTTGTTATTGCCTGCGGTTTTTCAGAGCAAGCCTCTTGAAGTAACACTCGCCAAACATTTACCGCTTTTGCGTTTATGTATCGTATTCTTATTCATTATTGAATATAGTATCGTAATTGAACGTTTTTATGCACTAAAATTACAACCCGCCTTTATTTTTGCTATAAGTTTTGCTTTACTGATTGGCATTGGCACCTTATTATTAAGGTTGCCCTTAGCTGCACATCGGGAAGTCAGCCTCATTGATGCTTTTTTTACAGCTACCAGTGCCGTATGTGTTACTGGGCTGGTGGTACTGGATACCGGAAGTGATTTTACCCGCATTGGCCAAATAATTATTATGTTATTATTTCAGGCTGGCGGCTTGGGTATGCTTACGCTAACCTCCTTTTTTGCTTACTTTTTCAAAGAAAATTTATCATATCGGGAAAGCCTTTTTGTACGCGATTTTATTAGCAGCAATCAGCTTAGTAATATATTTCGACTCACAGCGGGTATCGTTGGATTTACCTTGGGCATAGAATTACTTGGTGCGGTATTCATTTACTTGTATATCCCGGAAGACGTCATTCCGGTCGTGAGCGAGCGCATATTTTTCTCAGTTTTTCATGCTATTTCCGCGTTTTGCAATGCCGGATTTTCTACATTAGAAAACAGTTTATATGATATTTCCTTCCGATTTAATTATCCGGTGCATCTCATTATTGCATTTTTATTCATTTTTGGCGGATTAGGTTACAATATCATGTTTAATATGCTGGAATATGTGCATGAAAAAATATTGAGTTTAGTAAAGAAAAATATTTTACTGCGGCGCAACTTTCGCAGCCGAGTGCGCGTGGTTACACTCAATTCTAAAATTGTTATTTACACCACGATTATATTAATCAGCTTTGGCACGTTATTTTTCTTTTTTATTGAATATGAGAATACATTAGCAGAGCACACCTCCCTTTTTGGCAAACTCACAACGGCCTTTTTTGGCGCAGTAACACCAAGAACTGCCGGATTCAATTCTGTTGACACTTCCGCGCTCCATATTTCCACTATTATGATTGTTTTATTACTCATGTGGATTGGGGCTTCACCGGCATCCACTGGCGGAGGTATCAAAACGAGCACTTTTGCTATTGCTACGCTCAATATTTTCAGCATAGCGCGCGGTAAAAATCGCATCACGCTCGCCCGACGCGTCATCTCCGATTATTCTGTGCGCAAAACCTCTGCTATTGTTAGCATGTCGCTTATCTTTGTTGGGCTGGGGGTATTTTTAATTAGCGCCATAGAACCCGAAGGTAGGCGCGATTTGTTACCTATTGCGTTTGAGTGTTTTTCAGCTTACAGCACCGTTGGCTTGAGCATTGGCAATACTGGCCAGCTCACCGACGCTAGCAAAATAGTACTGGTAATGCTGATGTTTATTGGTAGGGTAGGCGCCATCAACCTGCTTATTGGTATGCTGCGGCGCCTCGATACCAGCCATATGCATTACCCAGAAGAGGATATTTTAATTAACTAAATGCATCACATTAAGTGAATAAAATTCTTTAAAACAGAAAGGATTTTAATCAAATATAATGAAACACATAGGATTATGAAAGTTATCGTGTTTGGATTAGGCAACTTTGGCAAAGCCTTAGCCATACAAATGTCGGAAATGGGGCACGAAGTTATTGGCGTGGATAAGTCCATTGCTAAAGCCGAAATGCTGAAAGACCAGTTGTCACATACGATTTGCTTTGATTCGACTAATCCCGCGGCTATTCAACAATTGCCCATCCGCGACACCGACTTGGCAATTGTGGCCATTGGCGAAGACGAAGGGGCGTCCATCCTGACCACGGCAGTGCTCAAAACTTCTGGCTTCAAGCGGATTATTTCGCGGGCGCTCTCGCCCACACACGAAAGCGTGCTGGAGGCTATGGGAATTGATGAAATCGCGCACCCAGAACAGGACTCTGCCGAGCGGCTCGCTAAAAAATTGAACCTGAAAATAGCCATCGAATCTTTTGAAATTGATCGAAATTACTCGATTGTAGAAATAAAGACCCCACTCGAATTTGTCAACCGCTCTATTTTAGAGGTAGATCCTCGACGAAATCATAACATCAACATTGTCACTATTTTACGTAAAATGAGTCGCAAGAATTTGCTCGGTATTCGCACTACCGAGTGGACATCCATTGGCGTGGTCAAGCCGGAAGAGGTTTTCTTAGAAGATGATATTCTGGTGGTCTTTGGTGAAAATGTTTGTATTACAAAAATTTGTAACAATGGTAATAAAGTGCCTTTTTAACAAGGATATTTTTTAGAAAATGTAATATTTTTGCGAGAAATGCATCATAATTTTTATATCATTCACGTCATCTGCTCAATAGATTTCTGATGAAAATGCTTTGCCACCGAAGTGCTTGCTATCGCCAATTGGGCATCGGTTTTATATTGTTATTGCAAGGGTTTTTTATACCGCGTGCCGTAGCTTGGCAACTACCGGATACCACCGATCAGCTTACATTTAGCCTCATTACTGGCTCGCCTGGCAGCGATTTGTATGCCGTGTTTGGGCATAGCGCTATTCGCTTACGCAATCATGATACCGGGCAGGATATTTTATATAATTATGGCACGTTTGATTTTAATACCCCTCATTTTTATTGGAAATTCCTGCGTGGTAAGTTGCTTTACATGCTTAGCATAGACCGCACCGAAGAGTTGGCTCTTTATTATCGCTACGAAAATAGAGCGCTCACGGAGCAAATTATGAATCTTAACCCAACCCAAAAAGCGGCACTGGCAGCTTATTTAGAATGGAACTACCAGCCGGTGCACCGGTATTATTTATACGATTTTTTTTATGATAATTGCGCTACGGTTATTCGAGATGTATTAGAAAAACAATTTAATTTACAATATGTAAATGATTCGACACGAAATATTACATTTCGGCAACTACTTGATGAATATTTGACCGATATGCCATGGTCTGATTTTGGTATTGATTTGGTACTCGGCTTACCTGCTGATAAACGGGCGGATTTTCGCAATCATATGTTTTTGCCTGATTACTTAGCTGCACATTTAGCTCAAGCTACCCTCGATGATGGTCAGCCGCTGTTGCAACCCGCACAAATACTACAACCACGTACCCTATCTGATACTTCTCATCATTTATTTACCCCAATGCTGCTTTTTGTCATTGTGGCATTATTAGCTATTGCTATAACTTTAAGTAAAAATAAAACCCTCAAGAACATATTCGATTGGGTTGTACTATTTAGTTGTAGCTTGGGAGGGCTACTACTGACGTTTATGTGGTTTGGCACGGATCATATTGCTACTAAATGGAATTGGAATGTTCTGTGGATCAATCCTTTATGTATAGTACTCTTGTGGGGTATGTGGCAAGAGGCACCTTGGTTGCGCATAGCATTTGCTACATATGCTGCCATATTGTGGCTACTTTTATTAACATGGGGGTGGTTTCCACAGCAATTTAATATGGCGGTTATTCCTATATGGATCGCCTTGATTGCCAGAAGTATGGATCGAGAAGGGGTCGTGTTTGGTTTATTATTAGAAAAATTCAACCCCCCAAAAAACTAACTATCCCAATATCCCAATATCAAAATATCAAAAACCATGATACTTCGTTTAGAACATATCGGCATAGCTGTAAAAGACCTGGAGGCAAGCAACGCCCTATTTGCCACGCTGCTGGGCAAGCCGCATTATAAAATGGAAACGGTACAATCCGAGCATGTGCGCACCTCATTTTTCCAGAATGGGGAAGCGAAAGTAGAACTGCTGGAGGCAACCGCACCAGAAAGCGCTATCGCTAAATATATTGAAAAACGTGGCGAAGGCATTCATCATCTTGCATTTGAGGTGGATGATATTCATGCAGAGATGCAGCGTCTTGTGCAGGCAGGATTTCAGTTGTTGACACCCGAACCAAAGCGTGGCGCCGACAATAAGCTGGTTTGTTTTTTTCACCCCAAAAGCGCTAATGGTGTATTGGTAGAGCTGTGCCAGACGATATCATGAAAAGTATAGGACTCCGCGATATGCTATCATATAAAAACTCGATATTATATGATGTAATGGCGCCGTAGTATCCGTGTTTGCAGCTCTTTATTTAATTTTGAGTTGTTTAGATTTGTATAGTGTTGACAATCAGTAAGTAGTGGTCATGGCAGTATCTATGCAGAGTATAAAATCAGCGCGTCCTTTATGCTCTGGTGATAAGCATTCTACCTGATCTTGCAAGACCGTAGCGATAGTCACGATGCGAAGTTCGGGGCGCTGCCGTCGCAGGTACCACCCAATGCCTTCATAATTATCAGAATGATAGGTTCCATTATAATGAATGAATAAATAACCTTGCTGCATATTTTGTAAAATAAAATGTGCCATAGTTGCGTCTTTGATGGCTTGGGCTTTGGGTAGGTTGTCGCCGCCGTGCCCAGGCATCATGGTGCGCATATTTTTATAACCAGGTAATTCGGCATCATATTCGATGGGGAGGGGAGCGATCCATTGTTTTTCGACTTTGGGCAGCTGTTCGAGCGCTTCTAACCCCTCACGAAACACCAGATTGGCGTGTTTTCGAGGAATGTTGGTGGCAATAAAAGCCAATTGCTGATTCTTTGCGAAATCTACTAAAGGTGCATAATCCGTTTTATAATTTGACCAGAGCCGCGCCAGCGAATCCAGCCCTTTGGCTGTAATTTGGTCTGCCAAATAGGCATTCAGTGCTCCTTGATTGTCCGCTTCGAACATCTCGGCACCTAAGGTCAGGTTGCGCATTGGCTTGAGGTCACGAGTCATCACCAATTGTAACCAATGGCAAATCGGGTTGTTATGATATTCGCCAAATAACAGCACATCGGCTTTGCTAATGAATTGCAGCATTTTTTTATATGATACTTTTTTACCTTTTGCATCAAAAACATGATATGCTGGCTTAGTTTGACTAAAACCATTATGGAGAAAGCAAAAAGATAATAATAGACATAGTAATAACCGCATACGATTTTTAGTATTTATAGTTGTTTTACTTTTCAGATTTCGATAATGGTTGGTATAGCTGCGGTATCTTTCCTCCTGGCGGTATAGACAGCTATACTGTGTTCTCATCAATTTTATTTTTTAATACTCTGATTTCATTATCCAAAACGGGAAGATATTTTGTTGCTATTAGCCAATAGCACATCATTTGAAACACTGTCATACCCATGAATAATTCGATTGCGCATATCCACTATTTTTCTCGAATCCGGTATCAAAATATCAGGCTCTATTTTTAATATGCGGCTCATCGCCTCTCCGATTATTTCAATATTGCGCTGAACGGCTCTTATTGTTTTTAAATCTTTTTCAAATTCGAGGAAATTGCGCGGATTAGGAAGAAAGGCTTCAATTTCGGCAATTGCTTTTCAATATCCTCCAGCTACACCTTGATTACTTCTTGCATAAACGAGCCTTTTTGTCTGATTCAATAAGTTTTCAAATGTCTTATTCTGGATAGCTTTTTGCTCTAGTAGATCAATTTTTTTATTGAAAATTCTTTCCAATTCAAATTTTAAATCAAAATAGTGCTCTGCATACTCTATGGGGTCGGCGGAGGCGATAGAAACGATGAAATCAATATCGCTGTTGGAATTGAATTTATTAGTTAAAATGGAACCAAAGACATACAATTCATCAACATTGTGGGTCATGCAAGCCTCGTTCAATTGCTGTACTTATCAAGGAGTTCCATATGCCATAATTTTTACATCAATAAACACTTTTCCTTATTACTTTAGTTTCGAATTGCGCGGTTTTTATTCAATTGATGAGCGCTTAACAATTTACGAAATCTCATCCGCCGTTTTGACCCATTACCAAAAAAATTAATCACTCCAGTACAGTTACCTTCACTTCCACCTTGCGATTCAAGTTTTTGGGCTTGTCATCTCGGATTTCGCCGCGCCCTTCAATGTATATTTGATCCACCAAAAGCCCACTTTCCATGAGGTGCAGCGCGATGTGTTTAGCGCGTTCTTCGGAAAGTTTGAGGTTGTAAATATCGGGGCCGGTGTCATCTGAAAAGCCAATAATTTCAACTCGTTGAATGGTTTTGCCTTTCATTTGCTGCAGGAAACTACCCAAATTGCTGATTTCTGAAGCATTCATGGAGGATTTATCAAATTCAAAAAAAATGGTATGCATATACTGTTTCCTTTCTCGACGCTTTAGGGGCGCCTCAGTTACTTCCTCGGGGCGTGGCTCTGGCGATTTTGGACTCAGATCGGGCACGCGCAGCGGATTCATACGAATTTCGATGGTATAAAAATTTCGATTATTCCAGAAAGGAATAATAAATTCGTTGCGATATGGATGATACCATTCCTTATCTGCCTGAATATCAAGTACATCGTATGCTAAAACGCAAATAAAAAAGCGTCCATTTTCGTCGGTTTGAATAGGGTCGTGCCCGCTAATGTGCACGACCGTTGAGATGGGAATATCAAGCAGGGAATCGCGGACGAACCCTTCCACGAACGTGATGGCTTCACTATACAACTCAGAGGGCAGCAAGAATTGATAAATATCTAAGCCTCCGAAACCTTCCGGGCGATCGGAAGCGAAGTAACCGGTTTTGCCATCGGCAGCGAGTATAAGACAAAGCTCTCGGTGAGGTGAATTTACGGGCGGGCCAAGGTTGATCGGCTTGCTCCATTGCCCGTCTTTGCCGAGGCGACTCATAAAAATGTCCTGATCGCCAAGCCCTGGGTGCCCATCGGAAGAGAAATACAGCGTTTGGCCGTCGTTGGTGATGAACGGTGATTCTTCGTAGGCGGGCGTGTTGATGTCGGGGCCAAGATTAAGTGGGTCGCTCCAACTACCATCAAGCAGGCGCTTGCTCACCCAGATGTCGGTACCACCGTAGCCCCCTTCGCGGTCACTGGCAAAGTAGAGCGTAGTGCCGTCGCAGCTGACCGATGCTTGTGACTCCCATTTTTCAGAATTCACGCCGCCCCGCAGGGTTTCTATGCGCTTTACCGTAGCGCCTTCTACTTGCGCCTGCATGATGTCGCAGGGGCCCTGCACCCCCTCTCTATTGCAAGCTGTAAAATACATGATCTTGCCATCGCGCACCACCGTGCTCATGCCTTCGTGGCTGGTATTGCTTCCTTTCGTATTGATTGGGCGGCTCTCGCTCCATTGTCCATTTTCAAAGGTACTGTAGTATAAATTCTCGCGGGCGCGCACATTTTTTCGGCTGGTATAGAACAGAAGTTTTTGATCATTGGATACAAATGGGAAATACTCATCAGAACGCGAATTGATCGTTGGGCCGAGGTTTAAAATATTTTTAATGCCCGTAAAATTTACAGAATCTTTAGAAATCAAGCACGCACGAATGGTATGATCTAAGCGTTCCATCATTTCGCTTTCCTTTTCAAATTCTGGCGCTTCAACGCTCGAAAATTCGTGTAAAGGTCTGGCCTGCATGATTTCAAACTTAGCTAAATAGTGTAATGCTTGGTCAGGGTTACCCGTTTTATAGCTTGTTTCGCCCGCTCGGAAATACAAGGTACGCGAGAACATGGAGTCGCGCTGTAATACCGCTTCATAATAACCCAGCGCTTTTTGATAGTCGCCCAAGAGTTCGTAGCAGATGCCAATGTAGCGGCGTGCAGCATGCAGCTCTGGCTTTGTTTTCAACACTTTTTCAAATAGGCGAATTGCTTTTTTGTACTGTTTGTTGAGCAACGCCGCTTCGCCCTGCTGAAAGTCTTTTGAGAAAGGCGCACCAGCAGAAGTGACCTGAGGTTGTGCCCAGAGCGTTAGCCCATACCCCAGCATCATGGTGATAAGTAGTACTTTTGGTATCATAGAGCTGATTTTTGGGAAGTAAATATTATTAATGTACCAATGTTGCGGATGTACTTGAAGCGGTTGTCCTGTAAATATTCATCGCAAAATATTGAGCAATATGTATAAGAGACGTTAAAAAATGCGCATTTTTATTGCATTCGCATCCTATCTGCTTCCGTAGCAATGTAACCAAAAGCAGCCCAATAGCCGGTGTCGAGCACTTTTTGGAAAATAATTTTGGCTTGTGCGGTATCGCCGTTATAGTAATACCAATTGCCGGTGCCGTAGCCTTGCGTTACAGTGTTGAGTAGGGTTGCGTTTTCGGTATCATTCAAATGTAACAATTCTTCCGGTTTTTTTAGTCCTTTGTACATCAATAAGCGATTAAAATACGACATATTTTCCACAATTTCCATATCCGGGCTGATCATTTCTAGCACCTTTGCGGCCTGATCCGTATCGCCAAGGCGCCGCAGCGTCATATACAGCCAATCGGCCGTAGCAGTCAGCAAATCTGGGTTGATTGAATATTCTAAACAAGTTTTGTACAATTCGGCGGCTTTGACAAAATCGCCCTTCAGATAGTAGGCTAAGGCCCAATGATACCAAATATTGAATTGTAAAGAAGATAGCGGTTGGTTGAGCTTGTTAGGAATACCGTCAGGCTCGATTTCAATGGGGCGCCCCTGCACCAAGGCTGCGGCTTTTTCAAAATCGGCGATGGCTTCATCAAATTTTCGGATCGAAATATACCGATGCCCTCGGTGGCGGTACAGTTCGGGCGAATTCGGAAATTTTTCCAAACCTTTTGTGTAGATGTCAATCGCATCTCGGTAGCGCGTTAGGTAAGCCGTGCGACGCCCCAGCCAGATGATGTTGTCCAGATTATTGGGGGCGCGCTCAAAATTCTGGCGTGCCAAGTTGAGCATACTATCTTTGCTGCGCAGCGTGGCTTCTGCTTCCGGTAGCGGATAAAGCGGCGTCCCATCTAAGGCATAAGCCTCCGGTTGGGTGGGCGTAGTTGTGTTCGGATTATCTTGCCGGCACTGCCAGCCCCAGCACGCAATAAGCAAGCATAATAGAGCGGAATATCTCATAAATAAGGCTTTAAAATTAATCGTAAAAAGTTGTTTATTAATGCTTTGTGTATTTTCAAGCGTGTTTATCTTTGGAAACTATGCATTATCTGATTGCCAAATATAATTTTTTTTGCCGATAGACCGTTAGAAAGTTCGTCTGTAGGTTTGTATCAAAAATAGTGTAAAATAGTCAATACCTTATTCATGAAACCAAAATCAATATATCATATGAGAAAATACGCTTTTTGTTTAGCCATTGCCCTCCTTGGGGGCACTTGGAGCGCGCAGGCGCAGCTTGGCATCAAAGCCGGTGTTAACCTGGCTACCCTGGCCGAGTCGGCATTTGAAGATAGTTTCGATGACTACAAAGCCAAAGCCATTACTGGCTTGCAGGCTGGTTTGTTATTAGACCTTCCGATCACCGATATGTTTTCCATTCAGCCAGAATTAATCTGGATTCAAAAAGGGGGGCGTTCTACTTATTCGCTTACCCCCAACAACCAAATCGAGCGCCGCGTTACCTACAATTATGTGGAAGTTCCGGTGCTGTTTAAAATTAAAGCACCATTTAGCAGCGATAGCAATTTCGGATTGTTTCTGCTGGGCGGGCCCTTCGCTGGTTTTGCGCTCAATGGCAAAGGGGAAGTGAAGACGACCATACTGGGCGTGACCTCTACCTCTACTTTCGATATTGATTATGGGGATGAGGGCAATACGCAACGCCGCTTTGATTGGGGTATTTCGGCTGGGCTGGGCGCTTACATCGGTTCAATTTTTTTAGACCTGCGTTATAATTTGGGGTTCAATAACTTATTAGATGAAAATGCAGCTTCGCCAGGTCAAAAACGCCCAACGCTGCGCACGCGAGGCATTGGGCTTACCGCAGGATTTGTTTTTGGAAATTAAAATAAAATTCATTACATTTACATCATTATGCGCAACAAAAAAATGCTGATATGATGTTGATATAATAAAACGCGACGATTGGGTGCAGTTGTCGCGTTTTTTTTGTAAATTTTCGCACACAGTGCTTTGCGTAACTTTTGATTGGCTACAAGCATATTAAAATTTTTAAAAAACGAATAGCAACAAGCGGAGATCAGCATAATGTGCATGTAATATTTTTAGTGGTTATGACGGAATTTTTAATAACGAGTGCAAGCGCACTACCTCAAATAGCGGCGCAACTATTGGGCTGGGCGGGCACAAGACGTAAAATGGCGTTCTACGGAGAAATCGGAGCGGGTAAAACCACCTTCATACAAGCAATCTGTGCGCAGCTGGGGGTATGTGAAGCCGTGGTAAGCCCTACCTTCGCCTTGGCACATGAATACACTTTTCTCAATGCGGTAGGGCAAGAACAGCACCTCTATCATCTCGATTTGTACCGCCTACAACAGCAGCAAGAAGCACTTGATATTGGCATAGAGGATATGTTGTACGACGATGAGGTTTACTGTTTTATAGAGTGGCCCGAATTAATAGAAACGCTGCTGCCCGAAGATACTGTGCGAATAAAAATAGAAGTGCTCAACAATTCCGAACGAAAAATCGTATTTTTGTAAGCCGATTGTCAACAAAGTAAGACAAGGAGGCAATCTTGCCTAAAATCACACTGAAGCGTTTGGAGCTATGAGCGAAAAGGAAAAGAAAATACCAGTACCAAAAGAGTTTTCTGAAAGCCGATACGTAACGCAGCCAGAAATGCTACAGGTATCGCAACGGTTGCAGCGGCTGTTCATTGGCATCCCCCGCGAGGTTACGCTACAAGAAAACCGAATTGCGCTCGTACCTTCTTCGGTTAAAACGTTGGTAGCGCATGGGCATCGCATTGTGGTAGAAATTGGCGCTGGCGAGAAGGCACATTTCTCCGACCGAGATTATGCAGAGGCAGGTGCAGAAATTGCTTACAGCATTAAGCAAGTATATGAAGCGGATGTCATCATCAAAGTGGCTCCGCCTATGCTGGAAGAGATTGACCACATGCGCCCTAATCAGATATTGATCTCGCCTTTACAATTGCCTATCATATCAGGTGACTATATTAATAAATTACGCCAACGTCGGGTAATTGCACTCGCCATGGAATACATCAAAGACGAATCCGGCACCTTTCCGGTCGTGCGTATTATGAGCGAACTGGCTGGACTGAGTGCTATGCTTACGGCAGCAGAATTGATGGCTTCTACCAGTAATGGCAAGGGCGTACTATTAGGAGGCATTTCTGGCGTGCCCAGCGCAAAGGTGGTAATACTTGGCGCGGGTATGGTAGCCGAATACGCTACGCGCGCAGCGTTGGGGCTGGGCGCAGAGGTGCGTATTTTTGATAACAATATTTACAAATTGAAGCGCATTCAGAGTGAAGTCGGGCGCTCATTATACACTTCGGCTATTGATCCTTTTGTATTAGAACAAGAGTTAATCACCGCTGATGTGGCCATTGGCGCCATGCACTCTCGCTCGGGCCGCACGCCAGTGGTGGTAAGCGAAGATATGGTGATGAAAATGAGACCCGGAGCGGTTATTATTGATGTAAGCATTGACCAAGGCGGCTGCTTTGCCACTTCAGAAGTAACCACCCTCGACAAACCGACTTTTATTAAACATGATGTGGTGCATTACTGTGTGCCCAATATTGCTTCGAGGGTAGCGCGCACGTCATCGGTGGCTATTAGCAATATTCTGACACCCATTTTAATTCGCTCAGGCGGTGTCACGAATATTGAACATCTTTTTACTAGCAATAGCGGGCTGCGGCATGGCGTCTATACGTACAAAGGCTGCCTGTGTAATGAATATCTCGGTGAGCGTTTTCAGATCAAATCCACCAGCCTTGAGTTACTCATTACCTCTGATCTGTAATCAAAATTTACGGCACCATTAAACTAATTGCGACAAGGCGGGTTTTTATGAACTAATGATGATTGATACTGAGAACATGAGCAACCAACCGACCGGTGGCCCATTTCTATTGACTAACTGACTGTTAATAACTCCGTGAAACAACTTCAATATCTTAATAAATATTTTATCAAATACCGTTGGCACCTGCTGGGCGGCACCATCTTTGTATTCATCTCCAATTATTTTCGAGTACTACAGCCACGGATGATTCGGGAAGCACTTGACCTAGTGGTGGAGAATATTGGTCTATTTCAGTTGTATGATGGCTTTGGATTACAACAAGAATTATACACTATACTTGGTCAGACGCTGCTCTTCTTTGGTGGGTTGGTGCTGCTGCTGGCGCTGCTCATGGGGGTGTTTATGTACTTCATGCGGCAGACGATCATTGTCATGTCACGACTCATTGAATACGACCTGCGTAAAGAGGTGTTTCAACATTATGAAGCACTGGACTTGGCATTTTACAAACGCAATAACACTGGCGATCTCATGGCCCGCATCACCGAGGATGTGTCCAAAGTGCGCAACTACCTGGGGCCTGCTTTGCTCTACGGCGTCAATTTAGTGAGCCTATTTATCATGGTTATTTATTCCATGATACGTGTAAGCTGGGAACTAACCCTTTATTCATTGGCACCGTTGCCGCTACTTTCTATTTCTATTTACTATGTTAGCAATTTAATTAATAAAAAAAGTGAAGTTATTCAACAAAAATTAGCTACACTTAATAGTATTTCGCAGGAGGTGTATTCGGGCATACGGGTGGTGAAGTCCTACGTGCAGGAAGGCCCCATGGTGCGCTATTTTGCTAAAGAAAGCGAAGACTACAAGCACAAGGCATTGTCCTTAGTAAAAGTCAACGCTGCTTTCTACCCACTCATGTTGTTGCTCATTGGCGCCAGCACTATTCTCACAGTTTATATTGGCGGGTTGCAAGTAGCAAAGGGTTCTATTACACCCGGCAACATTGCAGAATTCGTCATTTTCGTTAATATGCTCACTTGGCCAGTCACGGCTATCGGCTGGATCGCCTCAATTGTACAGCAAGCGGCTGCTTCGCAGAAACGAATTAATGAATTTTTAAATACAAAACCCACGGTCACCAACCCAACGCACGCGCCCGGCCCCTTGCAAGGGCTGATAGAATTTGACCACGTCGCCTTCACATACCCTGATACTGGCATCTGTGCGCTGCGAGAAGTAACTTTCCGGCTCGAACCAGGCCAGAAAATGGTTATTATCGGGCGTACTGGCTCGGGCAAAACCACTATTGCTGACCTACTGGTGCGTATGTACGATGTGACGGCAGGACAAATTCGCATTGATGGTAAAGATATTCGGCAGCACGATCTTGCTAACCTGCGTGCGCGCATTGGCTACGTGCCACAGGATGTTTTCTTATTTTCAGATACGGTAGCTGGCAACATCGCTTTTGGACGGACCAACGCAGAACGCACTGAAATTGAGCAGTTTGCACGCCACGCAGCTGTATATGATGATATAAAAGGGCTTTCGGAAGGCTTTGATACCATCGTTGGCGAACGCGGCGTGACCCTATCCGGCGGGCAAAAGCAGCGCGTGTCCATTGCACGGGCGCTCATCAAATACCCCGATATTGTTATTCTTGACGACTGCTTGTCGGCCGTTGATACCAATACAGAAAAACAGATACTTGGCTACTTCTCGGAAGCACTGGCAGACAAAACTGCGGTCATTATTACACATCGCATTTACTCTTTATTACAATTTGATAAAATTATTGTCTTAGATGATGGGGTTATCGTGGAAGAGGGCACGCACGAAACATTACTTGCCAACAAAGGTTACTACGCTGAGCTATACGAAAAACAAACGACAGAAGAAGCCAAAGTAAGTTGATTGCTGCACCCTGCATGACGTACGGTCATAAACAACGAATAGAAGAGTTCGATTCAAAATTTTGTTGGTGATAAGCGCTCCGTGCGTGCATACACATAAATAACTGCCCAACATTTTATGATGAACTTATAATCGAATGGCGATAACCATTTGTAAATATTCATATAATAAACTTAAATTTAATAAGTTGTAAAATCCTGATTTTTAGCAACTTAATGGCTTGGTGATAATAGCAATCCAATTATTTAAATACATCAAATGCACGCCGGTATGATGCTTCCGATAAAAAATATATCACTGCTATGCTTTCTGTGTGCCATGACACTGGCTTCGCAAGCGCAGCCCAATTTTTATCAAGATTATACCTTTACGCGAGCCGATACCCTGCGAGGTATGCTACGGCCCGAACGCACTTGTTATGATGTCACGTTTTATAAATTGCATATCAAAGTTGAACCAGATAAAAAATATGTGAGCGGCTACGTGGATATAGAATATCATATATTGGAAAATTTTACAGTATTACAAATTGATTTATACAAAAATATGAACATTAGCCGCATTGAACATTTACAAAAAAATGTAGCATTCAAACGCGAATTTGATGCGGTATTCATTACGTTGCCTCGGCAAAAAGCAGGCAGTAAAGGCGCCATTCGGGTTCATTATGAAGGCACACCAACCGAAGCACAGAATCCACCCTGGGATGGGGGCTTTGTGTGGGCCACCGACAATGCCGGAAAACAACCCTGGATAGGCGTAGCTTGCGAGGGAGAAGGTGCCAGCCTTTGGTGGCCAAATAAAGATCACCTAAGCGACGAACCCGATAGCGTTAGCATTTCGGTAGCCGTGCCGAATGGCTTGATGTGTGTGGCTAATGGCCGACTTCGCAGCACCGTGCAGGAAGGTAATTTTACACGTTATGAATGGTTTGTATCATATCCGATTAACAACTATAATGTAACGGTGAATATTGCTCGCTACGCACACTTCTCGGATACCTATACCGCTTCGGACGGCGAGCAGCTATCGCTTGATTATTATGTACTGCCCGTAAATGAGCGCAAAGCAAAAACACATTTCAAGCAGGTGCCAGGTATGTTGGCTTGTTATGAGCGCTATTTTGATAAATATCCTTTCTGGCGCGACGGCTACAAGCTGGTGGAAACACCTTACCTCGGCATGGAACACCAAAGCGCCATCGCCTATGGCAATCGCTACATGCGTGGGTATCTGGGAGGTATGATTCCGGCTGACCAGGATTGGGATTATATCATTATTCATGAAACAGGGCATGAATATTTCGGTAATAGCATTAGTTGTAATGATTTAGCTGAAATGTGGATTCATGAATCATTTACAACATACATGGAGTCGCTTTATATAGAGTGCACATATGGCTACGCCGAAGCCGAAAAATATTTAGTCAGTCAGCTTAGTTACATTACCAATCAAGAACCTATACTCGGGCCGCCTAACGTCAATTGGGATAAATGGGAAGGGAGTGATCATTATTATAAAGGCGCTTGGATATTGCATACGCTTCGCCATACTTTAGATGATGATCAAAAATGGTTTGCTTTGTTAAAGGGTTTTTACAACAAATACAAATATTCTACTATCAACACCACTGATTTTGTTAATTATGTAAATACTTTTACTGGTAAGGATTATGCCGCGTTTTTTGAACAATACTTGCGATATAGCAACCTACCCGTTTTTGCCTATGAAATCACGCCAGACAGTGAGGGTATTCAGCTAAAATTTCGCTGGGAAACCGATGTGAAAAATTTTAATATGCCTTTAAAAATAGGGCGTGACGGCAATTATCGTATGATCTACCCGACCAATAGCTGGAAAACTATCCAGCTCAAAGGAATGAGCAAAACAGGCTTTAAAATACCTACCGAACGATATTTAATTAATGTAAAGAAATAAGTATTTTATTTAGTAAGTCTGATGGCAGACAAAATTTGTCTTTCCTGGGCATGTGCTACAAAGTGTCCGCACCAGGACGGTATGCGCTTTGTGATTTCTGTTCCTTTGTAGGTGCGTAGTCAAAAACACGGTTTCTAAAGCCAACGACTAATCGTGTTATATATTTGATAATCAGTGGGTTATTGAATATAAAATTATACTATTCACTTGTACAAGTGCGTAAAGATATATTTCCGAAAGCTAAAAAGTAACGTCTATGTCAATATTATTACGGTTATGCTCCTTTATAATATTTTTTTCAGTGTTCGGGTGCATTCAGACAGAAATCGTGCCTGAAATCTTAGAACCAAAGATTACCTTGGCTACGCGCAGTTTGAGTATGACTGTTGGGCAAAGCAGTCGGATAGAGGTCACTTATACCGATGCGCAAAATAACAATCGCCCAGATTTGCTGCAATGGCGCAGTCGTAATGCTACTATAGCCGAAGTAAATAATGATGGTCAGGTGACGGCGCGCGCACCCGGACAGACCTGGATTGTAGCGAGCGCGCCCGATATGCTCGCAGATTCAGCTTTAGTGACCGTAGTTGCCGACAACAATGCAGTTGCTGTGGTACAAATTGTCATGCCGCCGTCCGCGTTGCTGGTAGGCACTACCTTGCAGTTGAGTGCTCGTGTATTCAATCACAATGGCAACTTATTAAGCGGCAAGCCCATAAGTTGGAATAGCTCCAACTCGTCGGTGCTTAGCGTCAGCGCATCAGGATTACTTACGGCGAATGCTACGGGCAACGCTTCGATCACGGCTATCTCGGAGGGCATAAGTAGTTTACCTGTAAATATTGTAGTAAATATTGTAAATAACACAACACGCACGGGCACTTTTCAGGGCAATGCAGGCTATAATGTGAGCGGTGGGGCTACGCTTCAGATGGAAGGTAATGCCTTGAAAGTTCTATTCAATAGTGATTTCCGATCGTCGAATGGGCCTGGGCTGGGGGTGTATCTTGCGCGCAACGCCCCCGGACTACTCACAACTGCCAACAGCGTGCGTCTTGACCGCCTAAAGGCTGTTTCAGGGGCACAGGAGTATAATGTGCCAGCATCAGTACTTATCAATGATTTCGACTTTGTGGTCGTGTATTGCGAGCCGTTTAACATCTCCTTCGGCTTTGCTCGGTTGAATTGAGCGATAGGAAAATGAAGTAATATTATATCAATTGGGGTTAAGTTATTTACTTTTAGATGTTTATATGCAATATTTTATTGCAAAAAAAATTATAAGTATGCAAAAAAAATTACGTGTTTTAATCATTATAGGCGGATTGTTTTTTATTATCCCCAGCCATTTGAATGCTGGCGGCTGGCCGCAGCCTAAAGGAGGTGGTTTTTTTAAGCTGGATTTGAGCACCATTCAGGCGCGCCGTTTCTATGGTATGGATGGAAATATCTATGATTTGAATGGAGCCGGCACGCGCTTAGGAAATTACGTGACTTCATTTTATGGTGAATACGGCATTACGCATCGCCTTACAGCAATTGGTTATTTGCCTTTTTTTGTGCGCAACACAGTGAATGAAGGCGTTGGCGCTATTACCGGTGAAATATTACAAGCAGGCCTGCAAAATCAATCCATTGGTGATATAGACCTTGGGTTGCGCTATGGGCTTTGGTCGGGTGGGGGCTGGTCGGTTACAACATCCCTGCTGTTAGGGCTACCTACGGGTGATGCGCGTAATTCGGATCTGCTATTTACTGGCGATGGAGAGTTTAACCAGTTGTTGCGCTTAGAGGCGGGCTACGGCACTGCTCGTTGGTACGCCACAGGATTTGTAGGCTTTAATAATCGGACGCAAGGCTTTAGCGATGAGTTTCGCTACGAACTGGAATTAGGGCACCACTTTTTTAATAATATAATATTAGCTGGCGTCAAATTATCTGGTATTGAGTCGCTGAATAATGGCCAGCCTACCAGTTCTGGCAATGGATTATTTTCTAATAACGTAGAATTCTTATCTCCGCAGGCATTCTTAGCTTATCAGCACCACGAAACATGGGGGGTAATGGGGCAGATAGCAGGGGCTATGAAAGGGCGCAATGTGTTAGCTTCACCTGCCATTTCTTTAGGTGTGTATTTAAAATTACATTAACGATATTATTTTTAGTTAAAAATGGCGCATTTAAAATTATTTAATATACTGTTTATCAGGTTGTTATTAAGATATAAATCTGATTTTATGATATAATATCGCTGCAAATTGTATCAAATTTCCAAGCGACATCCGGCGCGAGCCGTTGCCTGTTTGCCGGGCGCTAATACCAACAAACCCTCGCCATTATTGAAGGCATCAACGTTGCAAGTCATAGGCTCGATGGCAATAGATTGCCGATGCGGTGGTGTGAATACTTGCAAAAAATTAAATTTACCGGGTCCTGTTTCCTGCCAATAATATAGCGTGCCGTGTGCGCCTTTCACCTTTACCTCTGCTATGCTGGGGGTATCGGCCGCCAAAGCAAAACAAGTATCTAATACCTCGTCTTCAAGCGGGCGCAGCTG
>CALMSP010000095.1 GCA_937872405.1 uncultured Saprospiraceae bacterium
ATTTCAAAGCGCTTTTTGAAGCCATCGAGCGGGAGCAGGAGTTGCGCGGTACGCTATAAAACGCGCATTTACAATGCCTTATTATGCGAGTAACTATACACGAAATTGTCCGGTATAGCTTTTCTTGCAGAAAAATATCCGTTAAAACTTGCATTAGTGTGTAATGTACAATATATTTGTTGCTGATTTTAGATATAGACATCTACTGCTTTATCCCTTACTATTCTTCGAATAATAATTCTTCTACTGTTCATCACAGTGTACATGTGCCACATTTCGTTGTCATGTTTTCAAAAGTATTTTTACAATAAAATAGTCATCATTCTGTCGCATCGTATTACCTTGTTAATCAAGGTATTATTATACTTAGCACCTTATCCAAACACACTCATCATTAGGCAAATAGACACAAACTGAAGGAAGCCCGACGCGGAGGTGCCGTCGGGCGATTTTTTTTATGCCGCCTCACTTTCCGCTTGCATCTGTTGCGTATTGATTTTCTCGATTTCTTTATCAATATAATATAAGCTCTGCGGCCCGTTGCCGATCAGACGAATTTTATCAAGAATTGTGCGCATCAATGCCTCTTCTTCGCGCTGCTCTTCCACATACCATTGCAAAAAATTGAGTGTACTGTGGTCTTTTTCTTCATAGGCAGTAGTAATCAAATCATGAATGGATGCGGTTACTTTTTGTTCGTGCGCATACACCTGGGCAAACATCTGCTGCACGGATTCAAACTCATGCGGGGGCTGTGCAATAGCTGGCGTGAGCGCGTGTGCATCCATTTCGCTTAGATAATCAAAAATGCGCAACATGTGGGCGCGTTCTTCCTCGGACTGGCGGCGCATAAATTTTTTACACCCTTCCAACCCCTCCCGGTCGCACCAAGAAGACATGGACAAATACAGGTAGGAAGCGTAGCCCTCCAGCGCAATCTGCTGATTCAGCGCGCTAATCATTTTTTTAGCAATCATTGCATCAACTTTTTAGTTTTAGAATAGTTTATTCCGTGTTTTGTTGGAATAATTTTTGCAAAATATGAAAATTGCAGAACAATATAATCTTAGTGAGCAGGATATAGACCGCATTGTAGAGATGGCTTGGGAAGACCGAACGCCGTTTGAGGCTATAGAAGCGCAATTTGGGTTGCGGGAAGCGGAGGTTATTCAACTAATGAAACAGGAAATGCAGCTGCGCAACTGGCAGAAATGGCGCGCGCGCGTGCAGGGTCGTCGTACCAAGCACCTTCAATTGCGCAACACCGGAGTAAAGCGTTTTAAATCAGACCAACAACGTAGCATTAGCGCGAACCGCATTTCCCGGAAAAAATACAAGTGAGAATTTACTGCCGATCGAAGCGTAATTCCTGAATTAGAAACTTACCGCCAGCGCTTTTCAGATAAATATATACCCGATACGTAGTCGTATTCGTACTCAGGTCGCCGATGCAATACTGCGAATCCGAGCCTTTTGAAGTGCCCTGATGCACCTGGCTAAAGCCCCGCGCCGGATTTTTAGCAAAAAACTGCTTCAGCACACTGATCGCGCGCGCCTTATCATACGTACCCTCCTGATCCAGAATAGCAATTTCTACCGTCTGATCAAGATATTGACCTAACGCATCCGCATCGCCTGTGCTGATAGCTTTTGAAATTTCTCCTATATTAAAGTGCAATGTAGCGCTGATGGCCATTGCAAAAATGAAGTTCGTCATCATAGTACCTTGTTTTGGTGATGTAATAGTCCCAAAAGGCCAAAATGCTCACCCCGATGAGCCTGTCTATTTTATGATTGAAACGTAATCCGGCTTGCAAAGTCACATTTTTGCGTAAAAATTAACGTTCGGAGGCATTTTTTTAACAAAATTTAAAAGAATGGGCCTGAGATGTATAGCTACCAAATTTATTACATGTGACGAACAATGAAACGAAAGTGTATTTTGAAAAATTGCGCTATCTTACAAAAAATTTGGACAGCCCGATTATTCGGATTGACATAAAAATACCTTACAAGGGCTACCGCTTGAATGCGTTGAATATGCTATTTTTGCGCGATCAAAAAAACAACCACGGCTATGAACACCAAACGAGTTGCGCTAATCATCCTCGACGGCTGGGGACACGGCCCAAAGCCTGAGGTAAGCGCCATTGCTCAGGCCAATACCCCTTTTATAGATAGCCTTTACCAGCAATATCCTAATGCGGAGTTGATTACTTTTGGCGAAGCCGTAGGCTTACCTGAAGGGCAAATGGGCAACTCAGAAGTGGGGCACCTCAACATTGGCGCGGGCCGCATCGTCTATCAAGAACTGGCGCGCATCCACAAAGCCATTCGTGAGCACGAACTGCATCAAAATCCTACCTTGCTCCAGGCTTTGGCTTATGCCAAAAATAACCATAAAGCAGTACATTTCATTGGTTTGGTATCCAACGGGGGTGTGCATTCGCACATGGATCACCTCAAAGCGCTATGCGATATTGCACAGGAACAAGGCGTTGCGCACACTTACATCCATGCTTTTACGGATGGACGCGACTGCGACCCCAAAAGCGGGCTGGGTTTTGTTGAAAATATCCTGCAACATATTGAGGGCAGCGCTGTACAATTGGCTTCCGTCATCGGGCGCTACTATGCTATGGACCGCGACAAACGCTGGGAACGTGTAAAACTAGCTTACGATTTGCTCGTCAAAGGCACAGGCGGAGCTTCGCAAAATGTCCTGGCTACTATCCGGCAGCGCTACGACGCCGGCGAAACCGACGAATTTTTGAAACCCATCGTGTGTACCCAAGCCAATGGGCAACCCATAGCCACCATTCAGCCAGATGATGTGGTTATTGCTTTCAATTTTCGTACCGACCGCTTGCGCGAAATGACCGCCGTACTTACTCAAGAGGACATGCTCGATTTTGACATGCATACGCTGCCTTTGCACTATGTGACCATGACTCGCTATGACGAATCGTTTCAGGGTGTCGAAGTGCTGTTTGAAAAGGATAACCTCCGCCATACGCTTGGTGAAGTACTCTCCGCAGCCGGTAAGACGCAAGTGCGCATCGCCGAAACTGAAAAATACCCCCACGTTACATTCTTTTTCAATGGCGGACGCGAGGAGCCGTTCGAAGGTGAGCGTCGCATTATGATTCCTTCGCCGAAGGTAGCTACTTACGATCTGATGCCTGAAATGAGCGCACTGGGCATTACCGATGCTATTCTACAAGATATCGAAACGCAGCAGCCCGATTTTATTTGCTTGAACTATGCTAATGCCGATATGGTGGGGCACACTGGGGTATTTGAAGCAGCTATGAAAGCCGCCGAAACGGTGGACGCTTGCGCGCAGCGCCTTGTAAATAAAGCACTTACATATGAGTATGAACTAATTATTATTGCAGATCACGGCAACTCAGATTATATGATTAATGACGACGGGACGCCCAACACGGCGCATACAATGAATCCTGTACCTATTATTTATGTCAGTAAAAATGCAACCGGTGCCAAAGTAAAAAATGGCAAGCTCGGTGATATAGCTCCAACCATACTGGCGCTCTTGGGTATGCCGGCGCCCCCCGAAATGGACGGTGAAGTGTTGATAAGTAAATAACCACTAAATAATGCAACAAATTAATTATCAATACCATAAAAAATGGTGGGTTGTTATCATCATTGCTGCTTATGTCTTATTTGGCTGCGGGCGAGCACAAGAGCGCACAGAAGCGCCTGTAACTTTCTTTGATCTGAAAGGCTATTTTCAACAAGAGATAAAACGCCTCGAAACATCAAATTATAGCTTCGCCAAAACCGTGCGCATCAATGATAGTACTGAACACCAACAATCGCAAACGCTTCATTTTGAGCAAGAACTAACGCCCTTCATACAATGTGATATCAATCGCCGCGACTGGTTAGACAAGTACCAGGTTGATTCCGTTATTGAAAATGGGTACTTAACTGCCTTGCGTTATACCGCTCAAGATGAGCGCCTACGTACTCGAGTACTCGACATTCAGTTTCAACAAAATCTGGTGCATTCGGTACAGATCAAAACCGGTGGGCAGAGCACCGTAGCTGGCTCTACGCAGCAATTACAGTATCAGCCACAGCAGGGTTATAGTATCCAAAGTATTCAGCAGACCTTGCTGGGAAAGGATAAAAATCTGGAAATCAATGTTTTATTTATTGAAAAATAATCTAAGCCTCTACACCGCCCACCGTCTAATCAAGATTGGAATCAGCAACAAATCGCAGACCACTGCCGTCAGTAGGGTCAGACTGATTAGCCAGCCGACTGTCTGGCTGGGTGGATGCGCTGAAAATAACATCACTAAAAATCCAAAAAACAGGATAATACTGGTCAGGATAATCGGCTTACCGGTTTCTACGAAAGTCATGCGTAGCGCTGCTTCTACATCGGTGGTTTTGTTGCGCGCCAGCTTGTACTTACTCAAAAAGTGAATGGTGTCATCAACCGCGATACCAAAAATCACGCTAAATACAATGGTGATGCCGGCTTCTAATTCTATCCCGGCAAACCCTAAAAATGCACCGCCAATAAGCAGTGGAAATATATTGGGAATCAATGCAATCAGCATCATGCGGAAGTTCCAGAATAGCAATGCCATTAGCCCGGCAATAATCAGCGTAGCAATGCCAAGCCCTGTGAGAAGATTAGCTCGAATATATTCAGCATTTTTATCAATCAATAAACCCGTGCCCGTCATTTTAAATTGAATAATATTCGAATCAATATTACCTTGTATCCAATGGTCAATTCGTTGACTCATCATTTTGATACTATCCGCCCCGATATCGCGTAGGCGCGACGTGACCCGGGCCTTTGTCTCGTCCTTACTCACCAACACACTTAGGCCCGCCTGCGGCACTCTATCGGCAATGCGGCGGTACTGTTCAAACTGCTCTGGGGTTTCGGGTAAGGTATAAGCGCTTGGATTACCACCTCGGTACATTTGGTGAATGCTTTTGTACAGCATGGCAACGGAGCTAACTGCCTGAATATCAGCATAATTTTTCAAATGTTGCTCCATTTTATCAATTTCACGCACCACTTCAAAATCATGCACCGTGTTGTAGTCAGGCTGCACGTATCCGGCAAATTCTAAGGGTCGAAAACCTGCAATTTGTTGTTCAAAAAAGCGAAAATCTTCGGTGATTTTCTCCCCGCGAGGCATATTATTGATGATTTCATAATTGGTATTAATGCGTGCAATGCCCCAAGCACAAAGCGCCACTACGGCCAAGGTACCAAGGGCAATGCGCCGTGGGTGATTGCCGGTGAACCGATGCAACCAATTCATGTACTGATCCCATTTGGCATGGCGCGCGCCGATTTTAGAAATCTGATCCGCATTAAACATAGAAATGACCGCCGTTGTGAAAAATATAACGGTTATAAAAGCAATCATAACGCCTATAGCTGCATTGATACCAAAATCGCGAATTGGCCCTACTCGGTTGGTTATCAAGGACATAAACCCAATAGCCGTCGTGACTGACGTGAGCAGCGTAGCCAGCCCAATTTCCCGAATAGTGATGACAATAGCTTCATCTTGGGGGCGCCCGCGGCGTAGTTCATCTACATATTTCGATAGAATATGGATGACATCGGACGTCCCGACAATGATCATCAACACTGGGTACAACGCTGACATGGCACTCAACTCGCGCCCCGATGCGCCCATGAAGCCCAAAAAAAATAGCATACCCAAACCAATGGAAAGCAGGGAAATAAATACCCCCCAGAATCGGCGATAAATTAAAAACATTACGACCGAAACCAACAGCCCAGAGATAATAGCAGACTTCGTCACTTCCCAAATCTGCATTTGTACCAATTCTTTTTGGAAATAAGGCCGCCCCAAGTAATAATATTCATCAAAATCGTACTTTGTAATCACCTGATTAAGTGCACGCATGAAGGCTTTCGACTGTTCCAGATCAATGCCTTCCACCATTTTCATAAATATCACTAAGGTTTTGCCATCTTCGGAAATCAAATTGTAACGGAAGCGCTCATCTTGCATGATGCGGATGCTGTCCGTTCGGTAGCGCTGCGGGTCGTCAATGTGAATAGCCGGAACCGTTGTAATGGCAAATGGTGTGCGCACCGGATAGCCAAACATCGTGAGCGAAGTGCTCTGCACTACATGCGGTAAGCTGCGGGTTTGAAGGGTAAAATCGTGAAATTGTTGCAAAAAAGGCTGATAAAAAATGCCCTGCTCGCGGCGCACCGCAATGAGCATGAAATTGTCGTCCGTTTCAAATTCTTTGACAAATTCTCGAAAAAAAGCTAAATCTTCATCCCCCTGTGGGAAAAATTGTTCAAAATCGAAAGAGAAACGAAGTTGGGTCACATAATAACCGCTGATCGCTGATAACAATACAAACACCACTATAATGGCTATTCGAATTCGCATATTTTCCTCATTTTTGGAAACATACGAGAAACCGACAGCCTTGGATTATGTTCAGCAGAAACCTTGCTAAAACCATGCTTATTTTTAGCGGCACCATTCCTACGAGATGTGAAAAAAGATTCAAACTCCAAAAAACAAAGCTAATCCGTTGATATTCAGAATAATATTTAGTTTTAGAACACTTTCCAATCCGGCAAATTTTGCCCGCTGCTGCCTTCCAGTCGGAGCATTCCTAAGCGCGTAGTTTTTCAAAAATGTACGATTTTCGGCGTTTTTCAAATCAAAACTTGAATTCGCAGGGGAAAGTCGCTATTTTCGCAACTTCAATTTTAAATCCTTGAACAGGCATTAGTTTATGAAAAAAAGAACCGAAATCTCAAAAATACTAAGCCATCCGCCGCTCCAGGCCGAAGTAACCGTCATGGGTTGGGTGCGCGCGTTTCGCTCCAATCGCTTTATTGCTTTGTACGATGGCTCTTCCGCCAAAACATTGCAAATTGTAGTGAATTTTGAACAATTTGATGAAAATTTACTCAAGAAAATCAGCTTTCATGCTTGTATTGCTGTGACCGGCAAATTAGTAGAATCGCAAGGCGTTGGGCAAACGGTGGAAGTGCTGGCGCAGCACATCGAAATACTGGGCGAAAGCAACCCGGAAGCGTATTCGCTGCAGCCTAAGGTACAAACGATGGAATTCCTGCGGGAAAAGGCCCACTTTCGGATGCGCACCGCCACGTTTAGCTCGGTGTTTCGTATTCGGCATGGGGTGGCTTATGCCATTCACAAGTATTACAACGACCGAGGCTACTATTATCTGCATTCGCCTATTATCACTGGCAGTGATGCGGAAGGCGCCGGCGAGATGTTCCGCGTGACCACACTCAATCTCGACCATGTCCCCAAGACGTCGGAGGGCACCGTGGATTTTAGTCTTGACTTTTTTGAAAAGCCAACTAACCTAACCGTATCTGGGCAGTTGCAAGCAGAAATTGGGGCACTGGCATTAGGTAAGGTTTATACCTTTGGCCCAACTTTCCGTGCCGAAAACTCCAACACCTCGCGCCACTTAGCTGAGTTTTGGATGATTGAGCCAGAGGTTGCCTTTTACGACATTGAGGACAATATGGACCTCGCCGAGGATTTTGTAAAATACCTCATCAATTACGTGTTGGAGCACTTCCCGGATGATGTAGCATTTCTCGACCAGCGCATCAAGGACGCCGAGAAAAATATGAAGCAGGAAGAGCGTCGCCCGATGGGACTACTTGACACCCTGCGTTTTGTGGTGGATAATGCCTTTGAGCGCATTACCTATACCGAGGCCATTGAGCTGATTTTGAATTCTAAAGAATACAAAAAAGGCAAGTTTGAATTTGAACTTGCATGGGGTAAAGACCTACAAGCCGAGCACGAGCGCTGGTTGGTGGAAAAGTGTTTTAAAAAACCAGTGATTGTGCGCAATTATCCCAAAGATATCAAAGCATTTTATATGCGTCTTAACGACGATGGTCAAACCGTAGCAGCCATGGACGTACTATTTCCTGGTATTGGGGAGGTCATTGGTGGCTCGCAACGCGAAGAACGCTATGATGTGCTGCTACAACGAATGCATGAAATGGGTATTGACGAGCACGAACTGTTGTGGTATTTGGAGCTGCGCAAATTCGGTGGCTGCCCACACGCTGGCTTTGGATTGGGCTTCGAGCGCATGGTACAGTTTATTACTGGTATGGGCAACATCCGAGATGTGATCCCTTTTCCACGCACGCCGGGCAATGCAGCGTTTTGAAGCTATGTTAGATGCGAATATCAAATACCGGATGCATCCTTGAAAATGTAGCTATGTTAGGCTATGATTTAGCATGTATGCCATTTTATAAACCACTGAAAAACAATCAATTGTAAAAACACATCGCTCTCAATTGAGGAGCGCATGATATTGATTAGCAAACGCGATACTTTTTAAATCTAAAAGGTATCGCGTTTGTCATTTCAGTTCGGCACAAAAAAAAGCCGCATCTTTTTGGATGCGGCCTCTCGCTAATAACAAATCATAATCTCATGAAAATAATAAGACGACCTAATTCTTAAACGAATCTTATATATCTTTTAGTCTGTTGGACTGTCAATTTTAAAAGGGTTCCCCGCTCACCTTACCGGCGGGGAACTGCCGGTTTATGGGATTATGATTATCGTACCATTAATTTGCCGCTCCCGATGAGCTGCCCTTCAGATGTTTCCAATTTGTAGATATACATTCCGGAAACGAATGCTTGGTTGCGATAATACATAAATTGGTTTCCAGTAAACTTTTGCATGTCAATCCGGCGTCCTGCCATATCAAAGATGCTCAGATGAACACTGTTGAACTGCTGTCCTTCCATTTCAAAAGTTACAAACTCGGCGAATGGATTCGGACGAACGTTTATTTTTACGCCCGGTATGAACACTGGTCCTTGTACCGCCGTGATAACGTAGCCGGGGAATTCCCCCACAACGTGGCGCCAAGTGTTGGTTTGTACCGGTGCATCAAAGTTAAAATAGATGGCAGCGCTGTTGGTTATAAGTGTTCCCGTAGGATTGTTCGGTTTCTGGGCAATTCGGAAATTAATATACCCCCAATTTGAAGTTTCTTGCGCACTGCCACCCGGCAACAAATTTAAATTTTCAAAGGTGATTTTTAGGATACCGCTATCATAAATCTCGAACCGGTAAGGATGACTCGCAGCACCGGGTAAGAAAGTAGCAATATCAAGGTTTTGAGATAAGGTATCCCGAATGACAACCCTTGAAAGTGTATCGGTTCCGTTGTTTCTGAAAACAATTTTGTACGTGATCTCGGTATTATTGGTTATGAGGGAATCTGCATAACCTTTGGGATAGCCTCTCATAAAAACATCGGAAACGGAACCGAGTATTTCTTGAACATCTATGTCAATGAAGTTGTCCTGATCGTCTTCAGGAAACTGTAATACGTAGCCAGTTGTGAAGGGCTGTCCATCTTCCACACAGCCTTCTATTGCTAACGTTGGGAAACTCCGTCCGGGATGGTCATCCGATTGCTCGGCAATGATTCGGTACGTAGCACCTTCGCTTTTTTTCATAAAGACCGCCTGCTCTTGCCCTGCCCCAAGTTGGAAAGGTGCTTGTCGGAGCATGACGTCTTCCTGTACAACGTAGTATCTTGATGTGCGCGCCATGTCGCCGCGTCCTACGTTTTTGAGGAAGAAACTCACCGTGTCTTTTTCGCAGTTGCCGCCAACGATGATGCTAGAGCCAT
Organism: uncultured Saprospiraceae bacterium; assembly: GCA_937872405.1. Classification (GTDB taxonomy): domain Bacteria; phylum Bacteroidota; class Bacteroidia; order Chitinophagales; family Saprospiraceae; genus JADJNW01. Next base: position 9,721 of record CALMSP010000095.1, read on the forward strand.
CCCAGTTAGGGCCAGGTTCGAGGCACAATGTATCTGGGAAGATACGTGCGCTTACCAAAGCTGCCTGCCCCTCGGCGATACCGCTGCAAGCCATCGCGGTTTCAATTTTGAAACTACCGCATTCGGCAATTCCGATGTTTCCAAGCGGGAAAGTGTACTTGTTGCCTTGCTGCGTGCTAAAAGGAATACTTGATGATATGAAACGCAGTTTGTCATCCAGCATCACTTCTACGTAAGCGTCCGTGGCGCGCATGGTGCCAATGTTGCAATAAGACACGTTGTAAACCACATCCGAACAAACCGTCAGAAAGGGTGTAGCAATGTCAACCTCAAGATAAGGACATGCCCTGTTTACAAATACGGGAAAGTCTAAGCTTGTGGTGTCGTAGAAGTTGGTCAGATTGACATTGTACCCTGCCGCGATGCAACTTTCCCAGAACTGGCTTGGAGGTAGTACATTAACATTGTATCTGCCTGTATCCACTGTGATCCGGTAGTATCCGGCTGCATCTGTTGTTCCAAAATAGGTTTTATTCCCTCCTGTCACCTTTATCAACCAATCTTTTAAAGGCTGATCTTCCAGGTCGTATCCACAGGTATTATTTCTGTCATAAAAAACTCGACCTGAAATGTAGTTCGTTATTGTGTTACCTTCAGCATCCGTTTTGATAAGCAGTACATCATTGATAAAGGACAAGCTTCCGATTGCCAGATAACCACTGATGGCAAATCCACCGTCCTGTGTTCTCACGATATCCTCCCCCCAATCCGTTCTTTTGCTGTCTCCTAGGTTAGAAACCCTTATTATAGTACCATTTTTGTCAACTCTTGCCAGCAATACATCCAAGTTAGATGCGGTAACCTCCGTAACGCCTGTGATAACCAAATCGCCATTGTCCATTTCCACAATCGCCGTAGCGATATCACCTAACATAGAGCCACCGTCAATTGGGCGTTGCCATTCAATCAGCCCATTCTCATCCAATTTCAAAATCAGTGCATCACTATTGTTGAACACTTGCCCAGCTACTGCCAGCCCGCCGTCGCGGGTTGCTATGATGTCGTTGGCTTCTTCTGTTTGGAAAGTCGAAACGATTGTTTGCCAAATTTCTTCTCCTTGCGCATCTACCCGATAAACGATGATGTCTTGATCTACCCGACCAGGTAAAATGTTAACGGAAGTAGATGCAATCGCGTAGCCATTTTTGTAGGCGACAACCCCTCTGCCTTCGTCTGCTTTGATTCTGCCGAAACTTTTCGACCACCGTTCGTTGCCCGCATCATCCACTCTAATCAGCAATACATTGTTTTCGCCGTTGGGTGTGTCTTTAGTGACACCCGTGATGACGTAGCCACCATCTACCCCCTTTGCAATCTTGTATCCCCGTTGCAGTGCTGCATTGCCATACTGCTTGCTCCACTCCTGCTTACCATTCGCACTTACTTTGAGCAGATACACATTGGGTTGTTGCCCTGGCACATTCACAATATCGCCAACTATTAAAAATCCCCCATCTTCAACTTGAATTGCATCGTAAGCGTGCTCAATGAAAGCCTCGTCGTACACATTCGACCAGATCACCCTGCCGTCCACATCCGTGCGAATCAGATACACATCCATGTCATTATCCAATCCGAACGATTCGCTGTACCCCGCTACCAAAAAGCCACCGTCTCTTGTTGCTACCAGGGCTTTTCCCTGGTCTTCTTTTGAACCGCCAAAGATCACCTCCCAACCCTGAGCCTGCATTTGCTGAGTTGCTGCTGACAACAGTGCTACCGTCACAAAGCACAGGGCTTTGAGGGCGTTGCAAACTGCTGCTCTGTCAGCTTTTAAATAACTCATTGATGCAAATTTAGGTCGTTTGTTGTTCATTCCCTTTGACGATACAAAAATGTTACGCTTTTTCGCTGAAAACAAAGACAAAAAAAAGCGTTTGTTGATGAAAAAAAGTGTATTTTTGATGGTATTTCTGTATTTTAAATTATTATAAATCATTGATAATCAAATTTTTGCATTTAAAAATATCGCTTTAAATTTGTTGTCCGAAAATCAAAATATTCGCAATGGAAAACAGTCAATTAATTTTAATTCTGAGAACTTTTTCCAAAAAAGAGCAACGTGACCTGAAGAAATGGTTGGATTCGCCTGTACACAATCAGCGGGAAGACGTCACGGCTATGTACGACTATTTAATCAGCGCCAATCACCTCGACCATGAAAAGCACCTCAAAAAAGAGAAAATTTTCAGTAAATTGTTTCCCAAAACGCCTTTTGATGATGCCAGGCTACGACAAACTATGCACTTTCTCTTCAAATCGGTAGAAGAATTTCTTATTTGGCAGGGGCTGCAGGAGTCCGCGATACAGGCGCGCCTCATGCTCGCTGGCATATACCGGAAGCGCAAATTGAATAAGGCTTTCCGCAAAACCATGCGCAACTTAGAAGAATTACAAGAAAACTCGCCCTACCGCAATGAGCAGTACCTTCGATACAAGTACATGCTGGAGCAAGAAGAATACCTTTTTTTGGAAAGCCGCGAGCGCACTATCAAAATGAACCTGCAAGAAGTGTCGGAAGCACTCGATGCTACTTTTTTGGCCGACAAGCTGCGCCAAAGTTGCCTCATGCTGGCGCACCAGGCGGTTTACAAAATAAGCTACGATGTAGGGCTGATCGAGGAAGTATTGGCTTACGTAGAACGGCGGCAGCTTACGCGGCTACTGGCCATCGGCACGTATTATTACATCTATAAAATGTTGACTGAGCACAATAATCCCGGGCATTTTGAGGCCTTAGAACGCCTCATTTCGCAGCAACATCAATACTTTCCAGAGGAAGAAAAAATGGGTATCTATCTGCACGCTATCAACTATTGTATCCGAAAAATGAACCTCGGCGAGCAGGCCTATATTCGGAAAGCTTTCGAGCTGTATCGGCAAGGGCTGGAAGAGAAAATTCTCATCCCTGATAATACCATTGACCCCTATTTGTTTCGAAATGTGGCGGCTATCGGGCTGCGGCTCAAAGAATTTGACTGGGTCGAATATTTTATTCACAATTATCGGAATTATCTGCAAGAGGATTACCGAGAAAACTTTTTCCAGTTCAACCTGGCGCGCTTGCATTTTGAGCGCAAAAATTATGATGCCGCCATGCTGCTATTAGCACGGGTGGACTTTGATGATGTGCTGGTACAACTGAACGCAAAAATGATGTTATTAAAAATTTATTATGAACTGGATGAAGTGGATGCCTTAGAATCGCTGCTCGAAAGTATGCGCGCTTATTTGAATCGCAAAGAAGTAACCGGTTATTATCGTTCTAATTATCAAAACATCATAAGTTATACTCGAAAATTAGTACGCATTAATCCTTATGATAAGGCACCAAAAGAAAAACTACGCCAAGAAATACAACAGGTGAACCCGCTTACCGAACGCGAATGGCTGCTTCGACAATTAGAATAATAAAGTGATTAATGATTTTAAGTTGATGCGCTAATGTGCCGATTCGTTTATAATTAATTGAAAATCAACACATTTTAATAGAAACGAGTCGTATTTAAATTGGAACAATTGCTCATAATACTTTATTAATAATATTTAAAACGCTGCAAATTAATTTTTATAAATTATAAAATTTTTGACTATTATTAAAATCTAAAAATTTATTACATAAATTATTATGCAAGTTATAACCGTAAACGACCGCAAAACCTGGCGCCTGTTTCATCGGGTGCTGCAAGAGGTCTATCGGCATACACCACCCTATATTTTTCCATTGGAAAAGGAAGTGGAAAATGTATTTGACCCCAATAAAAACAAGGCTTTCGAGCGAGGCGAAGCGCAATGTTACGTACTTTTGGACGAACGCAGACGCCCCGCTGGCCGAATTGCCGCTTTTATTGACCACGCTCGTAACGAGGAGCAAGCTTTCAAAATTGGCGGAATTGGTTACTTCGAATGTGTACACCATGAGGACTATGCAGATGCGCTGTTCCAAACAGCGGAGGCTTATCTGAAATCAAAAGGTGCTGTGTTAATTGATGGTCCGATCAACTTCGGGGAGCGCGATAAATTCTGGGGGCTATTGGTGAAGGGGTACGAGCATCCACCTTTATATCAGGAAAATTATCATCCACCTTATTATGAAGCGCTTTTTTTGAAACATAATTATCGCCCTTTTGAACAAATATTGACTTATAAAGGCGATAGTCATCAAATCCCTTTCGAGCGTATGCGCGCATTGGCCGAACGAGTACGGACGCGACACAAAGGCACCGTTAAGCCCTTGAATTTCAGAGAAATAGATCAGTTTGCTGCCGATTTCAGCGTAGTCTATAACGCTGCCTTTGGCGGATTTGAACATTTCAAACCCATCCGTGCTGCGCAGGTAAAAACGATCATGGAGGAAGCGAAAGCCATCGCCGACCCACAATTAGCTTGTATTGCTTACATAGAAGACCAACCGGCAGGACTCATTGCGCTTTATCCTGATGTGAATCCTTTTTTAAAATATGCCAAAGGCCGGCTAACGCCTTGGAGTACGCTTATTTTTTTTATTTAAAAATCGCTTCGCGCGCACCAAATCTGCCAAAGGTATGGGCTTCGGCATCCATCCCAATTTTCAATCCAAAGGTGTTTTTGCGCTTTTAGTGGATTATCTTTGCAGCCCGCGCAATCTGCAATTGTATCCTTATATGTATTTGGCGGCGATTCGTACCCACAATCATGCCGTGCGTAGTATATACGCCAAACTGAATGTAGATGTTGACCGCGTGCACGTTGCTTATCGCAAATACCTCGATCCAACGATCCCTTACGAACCATTTGAATTTATTAAAGTGTAAAGGCAGGCTGCAATTGGCGAGCAAAACCGCAAACTTTGTAGGCATATTTTACGTTAAGATAAGGTGCCATGGCCATCTGGTCGGCTACAATTAATACCAATTTATGAAAGGTTCCTTCCAGATTGCTCGATTTGCAAATATCCCAGTATTAGTACACTGGTCGTTCGCCCTCATTTTTTTGTGGGTAGTGTACGTTGGTTTCCAAGAAGGCTGGGAATGGAAGGCAATTGGCTGGTCGGTACTTTTCGTCATAGCGCTATTTGTATGCGTGGTATTGCACGAATTTGGTCATGCGCTCACGGCTCGGCGCTACGGGGTGCGCACGCGCGATATTATTCTCTCGCCCATTGGTGGTGTGGCGCGCTTGGATCGCCTTCCCGAAAACCCTGTGCAGGAATTCTATGTAGCTGTAGCTGGTCCTATGGTGAATGTTGGCATTATGGCGGCATTGTCGCCTTACTTTTTGCTGGTGTCATCCGCTACACGCGAGCAGTTACTGAGTATTCTGCGACAGTATGTGGGCATCAGCGATAATGTATTTGTGCGCGACCTAACGCCTTTTGATTTCTTTATTTTCGGACTTGTTATGCTCAATGGGATGTTGGCCGTTTTCAACATGCTACCTGCGTTTCCAATGGATGGCGGACGTGTGCTGCGGGCTTTACTCTCTATTCCATTAGGGCGCATGAAAGCAACCCGAATTGCAGCGTGGTTTGGACAATTTCTGGCGGTCTTGTTAGTCGTGTACGGCTTTCGGGAAGGCAGTCCAATCACTATTTTCATTGGCATATTTGTCTTTTTCATGGCAGCCAATGAATACCGCATGGTGCGAATAGATGATATCCTGAGCAAGCATACCGTGGCAGATTTGTTACGCCCCGTTTTTACTCGATTTTACGAAAAAGATACCATGGAGCGTGTAGCCGAAGCCGTAGCCCATGGCTGGGAAAAGCATTTCATCATTGTGGATGAGTGGCAGCGCCCCGTCGGTACCCTCCCAGAGGAGCGGATCGTGCAAGCGGTACAACAAGGCGCATTTGATGAACCAACCGAAAAATTCATGCTACCCTGCGCTGATGCCCTGCGGCTGCATGATTCCCTCCGCGATGTCTTTATGCACGTACAGCAGCACAATACCCACCTATTTCCAGTGTATGATCATGCCGAACGCTTAGTGGGCGTGCTGGACACCGATATGTTGTTCCAGTTCATCAAAATGCGCCAGCGACCGCGCTTTGCTGCGCTGCGCTCTATCCGAGCAAATGCTTAATCTTTTTTGTCGCTAATGCCCAGTTTGGCTTTAACTAAAGGCATAACGTCGTCAGCGTCTTGCGCAAAAAGAATGGTATTAAAAGCGCTCGTATCAAAAATGAGCACAAAGCCATTGGCTTTCGCAATTTCCTCAATCAGTTTGTCTGCTTTCTCAACGATCGGCCGCAGTAATTCCTCCCGCTTCGTTTGTATTTTTTCCGAAATTTCTTCTTCATAGTCGGCAATCGTTTGCTGTTCCTTTTCTAAATCGTTTTGTAAGCGCTGCTGCTGCTGGGGCGACAATTTTCCTTCCCGCACCTCTGCCAATGCTTTCGTGTAGCTTTCCTGAAATTTTTTCGCCATTTCCTCCCCTTTAGCTACCAATTCTTCCTGATACTTTTTAAGCGTTTCGTCGGCAGTTTTGGTCTCCGGCATCAGGGTTAGTACGTTGCCAAAATTTAGATGCCCATATTTTTGGGCTGTAGCAGTGGAGGCTACCAAAAATAAGCCCGTCAAAACAACAAGTAGTTTCTTCATTGAATCCTGTTTTTTTTCTGAAATTTTTTTTTGCAAAATGCCATGGAGCGCGTCCAAGAGGCATTCATTTTAAATAATTGAAAATTAGTAGTTTATGCTTTCAAAAAAAGCAAGCAAGTGATTTTTTCAAAAAAACAAACAAAATGTTTTTATTTTAAAAACAAAATGTTTTATAATTGAGCGCTGTTTTAAATCCGCCAGCATGAACAATCATGAGCGCACATAACCAACCCAACAGTAATGACTCTCGGCAGCCCATAAAGGTTGTAAGCTATTATCTTCGGCAACATGCTTTGAAAATAGCTTCCTTAGTGGTACTGCTTTATGTGCTTTTGCAAAAAGATTTGAGCATAGATCTTTATCTCAATACGGCTTCAGCACATTCATTTGATTATTATGACGATCATCCGGTGCAAAAAGTCACATGGACGGAGGCTGCGCCCACAGAACCGCCGGCGAAGCGCAACCCTCGCCGCAAAGATGAGGATAATTTGGCAAATTCTTTTTCCAACATGACTTTTTCAGAGGCGCCTGCCGTCACACCTGATGCTGCTGCCCGCCGCGAAGCAAAACGCCAAAAGCAGGAAGCCTATGTGAAGCGTTTTGCACGTATCGCAGCGGATGAAGCCAAGCGCACTGGGATGCCGGCGAGTGTTATTCTGGCTCAGGGACTGTTAGAGAGCGACGCTGGTGAAAGCAAACTAGCGCTTGAAAATTACAACCATTTTGGTATCAAATGCTTCTCGCGGAGTTGCAACAAGGGGCATTGTAGTAATTTTACCGATGATTCGCACAAGGATTTTTTTCGCATCTATCGCAGCCCTGCCGAGAGCTACCGCGCACATAGCCAATTGCTGAAAGGCGATCGGTACAAACATTTGTTTTTGCTGGGTAAGCGCGACTATAAAGGCTGGGCGATGGGACTTCAAAAAGCGGGCTATGCCACCGACCCACGCTATGGCGAAAAATTGACTCACATGATTGAAGATTTAGCCTTGTATCAGCATGATCGCTAATTCAAAGGTAAAAGCCCATGGGGTAAAGTAGGTATTCTAAAAAAAACAAGCCCCAGAAAAAATAATAAAATTGCTTTACCTGAGCGGTGTCGCCCACCTGCAACCGCCGCGATTGCCACCAAAAAAGATTCAATATGAAGGTGTGCGTTGCCATATAAAATACCGGATTCGGAAAGTAGCCCAAAGCCGCTGCTACCACAATCCACACGTAGGCTACGCTCACCGCCAGTACGCCCAAAGTGAAGGCTCTTTGACGTCCAATACGCACTGCCAGCGTACCAAAACGATAGGCCGCATCGCCCTCGGTATCAGGAATATCCTTGAACCAAGCTATGCCGAGGCTAAATGCCACCACAAAAACGGTGAGTGGAATGACATCCGATGATAGAAGCCACGCGCCAGTCAGTTCGTACCGAAAATGCAGATAAAAGCCGATGTTTACCAACAAACCCCGTACCACCGCAATAGCTGCCGCCGCCAGCAGATGATGCCGTTTGAACTTCAAGGGCGGTAACGAGTAAGCCGTGCCAATACCCATGATAAGTAGTATCAGTGCAAAGAATCCTACACCAAACCACGCTGCCAAAAGCAAAGCGACGCTGCCCGCTATCAATACGATCGTCAGCGCTTGAGTGCGCGTGAGCTGCCCTGCCGGTATAGGAAGCCAAGGCTTGTTGATACGATCCACCTCCACATCCGACCACTGATTGAGTCCAGTAATATATATATTGCAAGCCAACGCGCTCAGCAAAGACGGCAGCAGCAGCACGAGCCAAGTGTTCCAGGATACATCATAAGCGGCAAGGGCGTACAAAGCAATAATGCTAAGCGTGCTGCCAATAATGGTATGCGGGCGGCTGAACTGCCAAAATGTGAGTAGGAAACGCATGAACGTATTGTTAACTCGATGAGGATTCGTAATAAAAAAGTAAATATTTTGAAAATTAAATCATCGCCAAACAGCATCTAAAATTCTAAAAATCAATATTTTATAACCCTAAAATTTATGATTGCGACCGTATCATATCCGAAACTTAGGTATTTGTCATAATGCCTCTAAAAGTACGCATTATATCTAAACCATCATTTAAACCCCAAATAATCATAACTACTTTGCCTGCAAAATGTTGAACAGAAATATGCAAACTGATTGGAATATCCTGCTTGCTACGGGTGCTTTCATCGTGGCGCTGAGTTTTTTTACAGAATACCTCTCGCGCCGACACCTGCTGCCTCGATGGCTTTGCCGAAAGCTGCTGCACATCGGTGCGGTGGGTGCTTGCGCCGTTTTACCAGCGTGGCTACAAGAATTAAATACCCTCACTTGGTTGGTAGCGCTTGCCGAGCCGTTGTTGCTCTATTTAGTCATCACCCGACGACTATTCAGCGAAGCCGACGGCCGCCGCAGTTGGGGCATCGCCTTGTTTCCCATAGCCTATCTGATATTGCTGCTCGCATACCCTATGCAGCGCTGGTTGATAATACTACCCATGATGATCCTCGCCCTAAGTGATGCATCGGCAGCAATCGCTGGGCACCTCATGGCTAAGCGTTATTTTCAACTCACAGGCGACCGCAAATCGCTACCAGGTAGCCTTACTTTTGCGCTAAGCGTACCCATAGTAAGCGGCATCTGCCTATACAGCTTCCCTCAGTGGGTGGCGGCCCTACCCTCAAATACTTTTACTTTTTGGCTTGGTCTGTGCGCTGTTGCCCTGCTGCTGGCCACTATTGAAGCCCTTGGCTCTAATGGCTCCGACAACCTATGGACACCGCTGGGCGCGGCTTTACTCTTGCAGCAGCTTGTCGCAAATGGGACGCTGCCCACCGTGTTGTGGTTTTACCTTGGCATCGTCGGAGCGCTTGTATTTATTGGGTTTACCCTACGCCGCAAAAGTTTAACCTTGGATGGCGCCATCGTAGCGGCGCTATTGGGGCTGTGGGTTTGGTGGTTTGCTAGCCCCATGTGGCTGCTACCATTGCTATTCTTTTTCGTTACAAGCACCCTGCTGGGACGGCTGCACAAAACCACCACTGCTGCTACCGATGCTCGGCACGGTCAGGCACGCAATTATTTGCAAGTGCTTTGCAATGGCGGAGTCTATGCGGCCTTAGCCACCTTGCTGCCGTGGTCGGGTGCGTTCATAGGGCTGTTCATGCTGCTGAGTATGGCTATCGCTACC
>CALMSP010000096.1 GCA_937872405.1 uncultured Saprospiraceae bacterium
TTAATCACTTGATTTTGATAGGATTCTGACCATTTGGCGGCAGCTATTTTGTGCAGACAGTAATGTTTGACATCTTCCTCACTGAGGTCTTCCGGGTGCCGGTCGGGGAAATGCAGCAAGAACTGCAAAAAGGCGTTGCGGTAAGATTTAATAGTGGCATAACTGTATCGTTTTACCATCAGCGCTTCTACAAACCGCGTGAAGGCTTCTTCCTGGGCTATGCCGAGCGAAGGATGCGCTTGGTCATTTTTGGCAAGGGCTACGCCGGTTTTAATCGTAATTTTATACTCGGTAAATGCTGTTCTTACTTTTTCATAATATTCGGGGGTGTAAGGCAATAGCCAGTAGCGTAATGTTGGATTCCACCGGGCGCCGGTTATTTTTTTTATTTTACTGGGAAACTCGGGATGGAAAGCGGTGGTATTTACTCCCAGATATTCTTGCCCTTCATGTATAAGTTTGCAGATTTCAATGTGCATGGCATTTGTTTTTATGAGTCATTGCGTAGTTACATTCGATTATCCGTGTTTGACGCAATAGCAAGCGGCAGGTCACATGGGAGTGCCTCGGATTTACGTTTTCTGAGATGATTAAGTTTGAATATAAAGGTAAAACATATGTTTGCATTTACTGGTGAGGAAATGTAGATATATGCTTAGTGGCGCGCTATTGTGTTAATATTGGCATTATGATATTGGGTATCTTCTGAAAAATCCAAAAAATTCCCGTACCGTTTCAAATATCAAGGTATCCCTTAGAAAAAGTAAGTGTATTTTGCTCTTTTTTAGTGTATTATGTAATTTTTTTGTGAGTAAGCCTGCGTGTAAAGCGGCGGTGCTTAGGGGCTTGGGAGGTGTACATGTCCTAAAATTAGTATCACATGTCTGACGTTCGGTATAATGGTATCATGAATGATCTGTGACTTAAAATGATCAAAAAACAGGTAAATGCTGTTATATTTGCCAAAAAGTTGTAAAAACAAGATACATGTTACACACTGCTAATCTTCGTTTTTCCTATACAGGCGCTGCGCTCCTACAATTTCCAGATATTCGTTGCGAAAAAGGCGAGCACTGGCTGCTGCTGGGGCAATCCGGTAGCGGTAAAACGACCCTGCTGCACCTGTTGGGTGGGTTGCTCACGGCGCATTCGGGTACGGTGCAGGTAGCTGGTACCGACCTGAGTCGGCTTTCGGCGGCTAAGCTGGATCGCTTTCGCGGCAAGCATATTGGCATCATTTTCCAACGGGCACATTTTGTAAAAGCGCTCACGGTAGCGGAAAATTTGATGCTGGCGCAGCAATTAGCGGGGGTGCCGATTTCTAAATCTCGCATCGAAGCGCTGCTGGAGCACCTCAACGTAGGGCATAAGTTGCACGCCAAACCCGATCGCCTAAGCCAAGGGGAGCAGCAACGGGTAGCCATTGCCCGAGCTTTGGTTAACCAGCCAGCGGTCATCTTGGCGGATGAGCCTACCTCTGCCTTAGACGATGTTAATTGTGAGGAAGTAATCCAATTGCTGGAGCGAGAAGCGCAAGCGGTGGGGGCTACGCTGTTGGTAGTCACGCACGACGGACGCCTGAGAGCGCGATTCGAGCGACAGATACAGCTTTAGGGGGTATAGGAGGGGGTATATAAGGGTATAAGGAGGGTGTAAAAGGGTGGGTAGGGGGTCAAATTTTAAAGATGTACGACAATTCATCTATCGTTTTTACCCATTAAGGGATAAGGTTTAGCAGGATCAATAAACGTTCAAATCAAGGGATATGCATTTATTAAAATTGAGTTGGAAGAATCTTACGAATAAACCCTTGGCGATGTTGCTAAGTTTGGTCTTGTTTGCATTGGGTACGGGTTTGATTGCGCTGCTGTTGCTGCTGAATAGTCAATTGCAGGATAAATTTGATAAAAATCTGGCGGGTATTGATTTGGTAATTGGTGCCAAAGGTAGTCCACTGCAGCTAATTTTGTGCAATATGTATCATATTGACGCGCCTACTGGTAATGTATCAATTGCAGAAGTGCGCCCTTTTTTGAATCCGCAGCACCCACTCATTAAAACGGCAGTCCCTTTATCAATCGGCGATAATTATAAAACATACCGATTGGTAGGCACGGATCATCGTTTTCCGCAATTGTATAATGCCGAAATTGCCGAAGGTGACCTGTGGGAAAAAACATTTGAAGTAACCATCGGGGCCAGCGTTGCGAAAGATTTGAATTTAAAAATAGGCGATAAGTTTTTTAGTTCACACGGCTTCATCCTGGATGATGATTTGGCCCATGATCACACGGAGCCTTTTGTGGTGCGCGGTATTTTTAAGCCAACGGGCGCGGTTATTGACCAACTGATTCTGACCAATACACAGAGCATCTGGGCGGTGCATGAGCATACCGAAACCGCTGAAGCAGAAGCCCCGCATAACCACGACAACGATGCTTATGGCAATGTGCATACGCCTTTAATTAACTTTCCAGATAAAGATATTACCTCGCTGTTGGTGCAATTCAAAGGACGCAACTACCAAGCGCTCAATATGCAGCGTAATATTAATGAAAATACGAGCTTGCAAGCGGCAACGCCAGCTATTGAGATCAATCGGCTCTATGCGATGATGGGCGTAGGCGAAGACGCGCTTCGTGCCTTGGCGCTGGCTATCATTGCGGTATCGGGGCTGAGTGTATTTATCTCGCTGTTTTCGTCGCTGCGGGAGCGGCGCTATGAACTGGCGCTGATGCGTGTAATGGGGTCCTCCCGGCGCAAACTTTTCGCGCTCATTCTGTTGGAAGGGCTAATACTGGCAGTACTTGGCTACGGCATCGGGCTACTGCTGAGCCATATTAGTATGGAATTACTCGCTGGCTATATGAAAGACTCGTATCGCTACACTTTCACAGGCAGAATTTTCCTGCGCGAAGAGCTATATTTATTGGGTGCGGCACTGCTCATTGGGTTCGTCGCTGCGATTATTCCAGCTATTCAAGCCAGCAGAATGGATATTTCCACTACCTTGGCAGAAGCCTAAAAACGAGCAAATTACACTTTAGCATTATTTTTACTATTTTAGTAGGCTTAGCAGGTATTCGCCATAGCCGCTTTTGAGGTATTTGTGCGCCAGCTTTTCTAACTGAGTGGCATCTATGAAGCCCATTTCATAGGCGACTTCCTCAATACAGCCGATTTTCAGGCCCTGCCGGTCTTCTATCACTTCTATAAATTGCCCAGCTTGCATCAACGATTTGTGGGTGCCTGTATCGAGCCACGCCACGCCACGGCCAAGCACGCCAACCTTGAGCTTACCCATAGCCAGGTATGTCTTGTTCACATCGGTGATTTCGTACTCGCCCCGCGCACTGGGCTGTAAGTTTTTAGCAATTTCAACTACTTGATTATCATAGAAATACAAGCCTGGAACGGCAAAGTGAGACTTAGGTTGTGGTGGCTTTTCTTCAATGGAAATCGCCTGAAAGTGCTCATCAAATTCCACCACGCCGTAGCGTTCTGGGTCGGCTACCTGATAGGCAAAAATTACGCCACCATCGGGGTTGATACTCGATTGCAATAATTCTTGCAAACCCGCGCCATAAAAGATGTTATCCCCAAGGATCAGCGCCGCTGCGTCCTGACCAATGAAGGTTGCTCCCAGTACAAAAGCCTGTGCTAAGCCGTTTGGCTCATGCTGCGGCACATACGAAAAATGGCAGCCCAAGTCGCTACCATCGCCAAGCACTTTCTGAAAATGGGGCAGATCATGCGGCGTAGAAATCAGTAAAATATCGCGGATACCGGCAGCCATCAACGTGGACAAAGGGTAGTAAATCATTGGCTTGTCGTACACCGGCATCAACTGTTTACTTACGGCCAACGTAAGCGGGTAAAGGCGCGTGCCCAGCCCGCCGGCAAGGATGATTCCTTTCATAATTTGTATTTGTGCAAACTTTAATTTGTATAATATTGACAATGAATTTTTTGAATCATAATATTTGAAAAAATGCAGCGTGTTACTTTTCAAACAATCACTATGCCATGCGCCATTGCTTGTATCCTCAAAAATCAAGAGCTGCCTACTCAATTCAGCAGGGTATCCAAATTTACTTTTGATTGCACCACGAAATTCCAGCCTGCGCTTTCGGCGATAAATTTCATGAGTTCCAATACCTGATTGCCTTCTTTGCGCGCCGTGCTTATCAGATCACTTTCTTTAGCCTTTGCTTCTATAAATTTTTTGGCGTTGGCGTTAATTTTGTTGTAATCCGCTTCCGAAAAATAATTGAACGTGCCCTGCGAAATATCATAATAATCCAGTTCATGATCAATAGAGAGGATAACCGGCTCTGGCAGATTGCTCACTATAATAGTGCGATCTTCGGGGCGCGCGTCCACTTTTAGTTGTGCTAAGTCATAACCCACAGATACTCTGGCTTTTACACGTACCAAAGCCTTTTTCCGAAACCAACTCATATCGTAAGCCCAGTAATCTTTATAGTCGTACACTTCCGTGAAATAGCCTTCGATCGAAATCAGTTTTGCTACCGTTTTGATTTTCTCTAATACCACATCCGAATTTTCTACGGCTTTTACAGACTTTGTGTTGTAAAAATATCGAGCGGCTACAACGCCTAATGCAAATACAGCAACGAGGCTCAATCCGATCAGAAATTTTCGTATCATTGATTTAAGTTTTCACAAAAATAAGAAACACTGCTGATGGCAAAGCAACGGCAGCGTTTCGTGTTTTAAATTTATTTTTAGGCTGCATATTTGCTTCAATCCGGTAGATCTGGATCGTCGTCGTTCTTATTGTAGTCTCCAACTTTAGCGCTCATATTGTGGCGTAGCCCTTTGTAATTCTTCAATACAGCTTTGACCGAGCCAACGGTAAGCGGCGATTCGATCATCAGTGGAATTTTATTTTTGTCATCTGTGGCCCATATTTTCATCTCGGTACCTTGCTTGAAGTAAAACCCCTCTACTACTTGCGGCGTAAAGGTAATAGCGCGGAAACGCCCCTGTCCTTTTATCTTTTTGTTATCGTCTTTGCCAAGGTAGCGCAATTTGAGTGCCCAGGCTTTTTTATCTACAAATATTTTCATGGGAATATCAGTGCCGGTGCGCATCTGATCGAAATTGACGTTCCGCACGTAATACACAATGGACAGGATGTCGTGCATGCAGGCATCAATGGCATATTCGGTAGCCGTAGCCTGTTCTTTGGTTTTGCCACGCAAGGACACGGCTTTCCCCTGTGCATGGTCAAAAGTGATTTTATCATAGAGGCGATATTTGCCTTCTTGTACATCGCGGATGGATACTACCGGCAGCATGGTTTGCTTGTCAAGCCAAGTGTCATATTTATCATTCACTTTGTAAAACCATTCGTAAGATTTATACGTGCTACCATGTGCGGATACCTGGTACTGCGTGCCAAGGTCTTTGACGCGGAAGGTCACTTCGCCTGCAGCTACCCACACAACGCCCCAGTTGTAGTAGAGCTTATAGGTCATTTCCTCGCCGGATTTGAAGGCACTGTTGCTGATGGTGCAGGCTTCGGAGCGTTCTTGCTGCGTCTTTGTGTTGGTTGAAATGGGTACGGGGTAGTCCGTTGCCATAAAGCTTACCAAAGCAAGGCTACTCAGTCCTACCCAAGAAAATACTCTTTTCATATCTTGATTGTTTTATGTTTCTTGCTTTTGACGAGCAGTATTGCACCTGGTAACGCAGGCAGCACTAAATTTATTATAAAAAGCCCAAAGGTGGCAGCCAGGATGCTCAATTCATTGGCATGAAATTGTCCCCACACGAGCAATGCGATCTCAGCGCGCGCTAACAGTGCCCCCAGCAGGGGTAGCGGTACGCCGGTTTGTATTAAAAATATCGTTGCAATACCCGCAAAAGCTGCCTCTGTCGGCACATCTATGCCCAAAAATAGCAGCAATAGCCAATATTGTATGGTATAAACCCAATATCGTGCTGCTGCCCAGCCCAAAGCACGCAAGCGCAATTGTAACGAGCACGCACGCAGCAAAACGAGTTGCCGTTGTAGTTTTTTCCATAACCTCAGCGGCAACAGGCGACACAAAGCGATCGCTACATAAGGAATAGAAAAAAAGCCCGTTAGAGATAACAAAATCAAACCAAAGGCTATTGCTACATTGATATATAAAGGATACGCCGACCAGCCTGAATAGTTGTACGAGAACCACAAAAATGCAGGCAAACCAAAGGTGAAGAGTACGATCATTTGGCTAAGATTGCCCAACAACGTCGTTAGCGCCAGTTGCCAGGCTTGTCCGGCTGGCCCCAAGAGTACACGGCCGCCGTATTCGCCAATGCGTTGGGGGGTAATAAGACCCAGCGTCACACCTGCCAGTACGGCCCGATAGGCCTGCCAAAAATGCATTTTAGCAAAAATGGTGGTGAATTGTTGCCATTTAAGCGTTTCGAGGGTCCAATTGAGGGGCATGAGCGCTATCGCAGCCAACAGCCAATGCACACGAGGTAGGTAAGTCTCCTGCTGAAATACCTGCCATACTGCGCTGTAATCACTTCGGATGGTCAATTGCCAATAGAGCAGTACCGCCAGCACTAATGCTGCCAGCCCTCGAAGCCAAGGCGCCGCCCATCTGTAGCGTATTGCTAATGACCATATTGCATCCAATGGGTACCCTATTTGAACCGCATGGCGGCTAATGAATAAAATATTGGATCATCGTAGTGAGGCAAGCAAAGTTGTATAACATAGAAGGGAACGCAACGAATACGGAAGTTTGGTGCGTTTTTAGGGAGGTCGGGAG
>CALMSP010000097.1 GCA_937872405.1 uncultured Saprospiraceae bacterium
ATTCCCGAAAGGAGTGAATAAAATCAAGCCATACTTGCGCACCACGCCGCAGCCAAATCTGTAAACCCGTACCAGGCGGCAGCGCCCTACTTCATTAGGCGATGCCGCCGCTTGAATACTAAGCCTCCTTGCCTTACGTTATTCCATTGCTACACTATTTTTTTCTGAATTCAAAAAAACAAATCTTATGCTCAAAAAGCTATCCTTGCTGATGCTGGCCATAGCGCTGGCAGCTTGCGATTCCGCTACACTTCAACAACTCGGTTCGGCCGTAGGCGCAGGCGCGCTCACAGAAGCCGACATGGCAGCCGGCCTCAAAGAAGCCCTAAACGTTGGCATCGGGAAAGGCGCTGAGCAACTCTCGGCTGTGGACGGCTACTTCAAAAGCCCCTACAAAATATTGTTGCCCCCCGAAGCGCGTAAAATCACCGACCGCCTCCAGGGTATCCCCGGTTTTTCGGATGTGGAAGCCGAAATTCTTCAACGTATCAATCGGGGTGCTGAAGATGCCGCCAATAAGGCTAAACCCATTTTCATCAACGCTATCAAGCAAATGACATTCGCTGATGTAACCAACATTCTCATGGGGGCTGATGATGCCGCCACACAATACCTCAATCGGACTACTCGCAATGCCTTGTATCAAGAATTTAACCCTGTCATTATCGAATCGCTCGACAAGTTTCAGGCCCGCAAATACTGGAGCGACGCCGTGACTGCCTACAATCGTATCCCGCTTGTAGAGCGAGCCAATCCCAACCTCGATGATTATGTCACGAATCAGGCCTTGGATGGACTATTTAGTATGGTGTCCAAAGAAGAACTCAACATTCGCAAAAATGTAAACGCTCGCACCTCCGATTTGCTACGACGGGTATTCGCAAGGCAGGACAACAAGTAAGCGCCTGGCGCGCGGTGCTTTTGTAAATGACGCATTTATTTAGTTCTAAAAGCTTGTTTTTTAAACCTTTATAAAATTCCAAAATCAGACCTCAAAAATCGTAAATAGTATTTGTCCTCGTGGCGATGCAATGTGCCCCTCCAAAGCCGCTGCATCGCCATTATATTGTAGCGCCAACTGCATCATACTACTTATACACTTTTCAATTGGAAATGGCGTACTTATTCATTTTCAAAAGCTTGTTTTTCAAAGCTTTACAAAATCGTGAATCGGACTTCGCCAATCGTAAATCGTATAACTTTACCCATCGGCTGCTAAAACCCAAACTTTCTCCGAACGACCCTGCGCCTTGCCATACAAATTCCTTATTTTTGCAGCTTGCCGCAAATTTGCAAACCCGTGATCAACCATCCGTACCACATTATTTACAATCTTTTCCCAACGGAAGGACTTTGCCTGCCGGAGGCTTACTTAGCTACCGTGGACGCCGCCGGCATACCTACGCACATCCTCCAACGAGCTTATGCGCACACCATTGAAGGCTTTGGGCTGGAACTAAGCCCCTTGCGCAGACAACTTTTCAACATTATCGAACAGCTGCAAGTCAAAGCGTTGGAGCAGCGATTCAGTCCGCCAAAAAAAGCGCCCCGCCCGCTCAACGAACTGATAGAGCAGGAAGATGCGAAGCGCGCCATCAGCACTTTTGTTGATCGCAAACTTGATGAATTACTCGCCCACATTGCCCAGCACCGCCTCCCGATCTGCTGGAATGTAGAGCGCCGCATTTTGGTAAGCGATTTTCTCCTCTCCATTGCCGACGAAACCCTGCAGCCCAACCTTTATTTTGAAAAAACCGATCAGGGCGTGCGCTACCGCCTTTGGTTATCCGACCAGAATGGTCCTTGGCGCATCAATAAACGCGAGGTAATCGTGCTGTGCAACACCCCCGGCTGGCTCATCGTAAACAACAGCCTTCATCGTTTGGCGCACATCAATGGCAATATGGTCAAACCTTTTCTCGACAAGGTGGAAATCAATATTCCTCGTAGCAGCATCAAAACATACTTCCAAAAGTTCATCCTGCGGGTCGTGGCCGCTATTGATATTCAGGCCGATGGCTTTGATATTGTACAACACCGCCGCCTAATTGGTTGCCGACTCGAACCCATCCGCGATTGGCTGCGCGACACTTGGGGCTTATCCGTCAAAATGCTTTACCCTGGCGCGGAATTCCTCTGGCGCGACCTCAAAGAGCAGCGCACAACCCTCGAATTTGCGGATGACAACGATATTCGCATCTCCAAAGTGCTCCGAAATTTCAAACAAGAAGCCGCTTGGCTACAAAAACTCACTGAATCTGGCCTGCAGCACCATGGAAATGGCTATTTTGAGCTTCCAACAGCCGATCAGGACGCTTTAGCCCTGCTGGAGTGGCTGGCAACTCATAGAGCGGCGCTTGAAACGGCCGGTTTTGACGTGGTACCGCCTCAATTGGACGGTCAAACCCTCTATTTGCAGGCTTCTTCTGTGCAATTGCGCTCCAAACAACACAACGATTGGTTTGATCTTCACGGGGAAGTGCAAGTGGGCAACTTTCGCATTCCCTTTATGGCTTTCGCCAAATACATCCGCGACGAAAATCGCCTTTATCCTTTGCCCAATGGCGAATTTTTTCTTATCCCCTTAGAATGGATGACCAAGTACAAGGCGCTGGCCCAATTTGCCAACCGCCGAGGCGAGCAGTTGCGCTTAGCTAAAAGCCAATATATGCTGCTATCCGAAATTGGGCTACAGGAGCAAGCTACCACCGATTTCATCGAGCCGATCCACAATTTTCAAGTATCCCCGCTCTTAAAAGCAGAGCTGCGCCCCTACCAATTAGCCGGCGTGCAATGGCTCGTACAGCTCTACGAAAACGGTCTGGGCGCTTGTCTCGCGGATGATATGGGCTTAGGCAAAACACTACAAACCATCGCTGCACTGCTACATGCCAAAGCGCAGAAGCCCAAAGACAGCACCGAAGCACAGGGACAACAGTTAGGACTCTTCCAAGCCAGCGATGTTGATTTTCTTCAGCCACTCAACGCGCTCATCGTACTGCCGGCTTCATTGGTATTCAACTGGGCTGCCGAGTTGCAGCGTTTTGCGCCCACGCTCTCGGTGTACAGTCATATCGGCAACAAGCGCCATAAGGATGCCCGCATTCTCGCTCGTTTTGATGTGCTACTAACCACCTACCAAACCGCCCTGCGCGACGTGGAGCTATTGCAAAAAATAACGTTTGAATACATTGCACTCGATGAAAGCCAACAGATTAAAAATAAAGACAGCAAAATTTTTAAAGCGATCAATGAGTTGAACGCTCGGCACAAGATTTCGCTCAGCGGTACGCCCATTGAAAATTCGCTATCCGATCTGTGGTCACAGATGCAGTTTATTAATCCCAATTTGCTGGGCAGCTTTACTTTTTTCCAGCGCGAATTCATCACACCCATTGAAAAGCGCAACGACGAAGCCAAAAAAGATCGCCTGCGCTCTTTAGTGGCGCCCTATTTGCTGCGTCGCACAAAAGAAGAAGTTGCCAAAGACCTGCCACCGCTCACCGTGTCGCTGCATTATTGTGAAATGGAACCCGAACAAAAGAAATGGTACGAACGGGAAAAATCGGCGGCACGCAATTTATTGCTTGATGGTTTTCAAGCGGACGATCCAAAGTTTCAGGTGATCGTTTTGCAGACGCTAACCAAGCTCCGCCAGTTAGTAAATCACCCCAAGCTGGTATTTCCCGACTTTGATAAAGCCAGCGGCAAATATACCGAAGTGTTGGCGCAGTGGGATGTCGTTCGCCGAAGTGGGCACAAAGCGCTCATTTTCAGCTCTTTTGTAAAATACCTGCAGTTCTTCCGCCAAGACTTTGAGGCGCAGCAGCAACCCTACGCTTGGCTCGTTGGGGATCTGAGCCAGCAGCAGCGACAAGCCGAAATCAAGAAATTTCAAGACGACCCCGCCGTGCAATCCTTCCTAATTTCGATCAAATCGGGGGGCACGGGCCTCAATCTTATCGCCGCCGATTATGTATTCATTCTGGATCCTTGGTGGAATCCCTTCACCGAACAGCAGGCCATTGCGCGGGCGCATCGTATCGGGCAAGATAAAAATGTGATTGCCCTCAAATTTATCACCAAAGACAGTATCGAAGAAAAAATACTCCAATTGCAAGAGCGCAAAGCCCAATTAGCCGAAGATATTATCACGGGCGGGGGGGCGCTACGTTTTTCGCGTGGCGAATTGGCCTTTCTCTTAGAATAGTGCGCCGCCTAATACCATTTTAGATGCCAGATGCCAGATATCAGATCTTTAGACAATAGGTTTTAGATTACCTCAGCCGAAAAGTATTGCTTTTCCGATGTCCGCTCTTGTTAAGCCCTTTTGCTCAATTTCATTGAGTTGAACGGTCGGTATTTCCCGAACAACAAACATTTTTTCAGTGGCTAAACGGCTTGCTTCTGCCAAAAGTTGTCCGTTGCCCCCTGTAACTTGCCCGATGAGTTCTACGCCGTTTCTTTTGGCTCTTTTGCGAAACTTTGTCATAGTAAGCGACAAAATCCACTTCAAAATAGCGGGTAAATTGACGCCTGCTTTGTTCATTTTTTTAGGAACAACAAAATGTACCGAAACTATTTTTTTAGGCTGTAGATCAATGGATTGCAACAAAATATCTTTTCCCAAAAGGTCAAAAATATAGGCAACTTCTCCCTTTTTGAATACCTTCGCAAACTGCTCTTGGCGATAGTCAATTATGCGGTCAATGCCTACTCTCTTCAATTCGTCAATATCTTTCCCGCTTGCCGTTCCGATAACTTCCAATCCCATACTTTTGGCTATTTGAACGGCTAAAAATCCTACACCACCGCCCGCACCATGAATGAGTATTTTTTCACCGTTTTTTGCCCCCAATTGTTGCAAACTATCATAAGCCGTAAGCAACGGCAAGGCAATAGTGCCTGCTTGTTTGGGGCTAAGATGTGTAGGAATTTTGGCAATATAGTCGGTGTGAATGGCGATTTCTTCTGCCCAAGTACCTATATCGCTAAATTTTCTGTAAAAAAACACCTTATCACCCACTTTAAAATCATGCACATTTTGTCCGATTTCGCTAATCGTACCCGCTCCGTCTATGCCACCGATTTGAGGTTTTTTATACTTCAAAGCAGGAAAACCTTTCATCAAATCCATGTCCACAGGATTGATGCGGCTTGATGCCATTTTCACTTTTACCTCACCTGATTGTGGGGCAGGGCTTGGAATTTCCTGCACTTGCATCGTAGAAAATTCTTTACCTGCTTTTATTCTTATGATTGCTTTCATTTTGAACCAAAAAATTTAAGCTGTTGATAATTGGCTCAAAATTACTACATTTGTCTTAAGATACAATATAGTCTATATTTTTAGACTAATTACAAAAATTAAGACATTCGAGTATTTATGCGCAAAAGTAGAGCTTTCAATCCGAATAATTGCCCTGTTACTTACTGCCTTAATCGCATTGGGGGAAAGTGGAAGCCCGTCATTCTTCACTTGATAAGGAAGGGTTGCAACCGCTTTTCAATGTTGCAAAAGGCAATTCCTGATATTAGCAAGCAAATGTTAGTAAATCAATTAAGAGAATTAGAAAATGACAATATTTTGCAACGCATTGTATTTGCCGAAATTCCACCACGAGTAGAGTATGCGCTCACTGAATTAGGGCTTTCCCTTCTGCCTGTTATTGATGTAATGGAAGAATGGGGTTCTTCTCGAATGGAACTCAATTGTGAAAGTTAGTTTTGTTGCAGTTTCTCAAAATAGCATCAACACTTGAATTAGGCATAAGACCCAGCTAGCAAGTAAAGGCATTGAAAATGGCATATCAACTGCATCACGCGGCGTATTTACCATTGCAAGCGCTGCTTTTTCATTCCACAAAGACGACAAGCCCTTTCAAATAAGCCCCTTCGGGGTGGAATAGGCTCACCGGATGATCCGCGGGCTGGGTCAGATGGTGCATGACGCGCACTTGGCGCCCCGCTTCGATCGCCGCCGCCACGATGGTATCATAAAATAACTGCCGATCAACCACCTGCGAGCAAGAAAACGTGAAGAGTATGCCCCCGGGTTTTAGCTGGCGGAGCGCCAAGGCATTGAGGCGTTTGTAGCCTTGCACGGCATTGTGGCGTTTGGCAATCGTTTTGGCGAAAGCCGGCGGATCAATAATCATAATGTCGTAATCAGGAGTGGATTGTTGTAAAAATTTCAACACATCTTGGGTGTGAGCCTGGTGGCGGTCGGCGTGGGTTGTCTGCGCCACATTTTGGTGGGTAAGGTCTATGGCTTTTTGCGATACATCCACAGAATCCACGCGGGCGGCGCCTGCCTGCAAGGCATACACGGAGAAACCGCCAGTGTAAGAGAACGCATTGAGTACGACCTTGCCGGGGGCATATTGCGCCAGCAGCAGCCGATTGTCGCGCTGGTCGAGGAAAAAGCCGGTTTTTTGGCCGGTTTCCCAATCCACCAGAAATGTATGTCCGTGCTCCACCACTGGCAGCGGCAAGGCAGCAGTAGCGCCAGGCGCCTGGTAAAGGTAACTATTTTGAATGGTAGCAGCATACTTTTCGGGCAGCGCATCCCGACTTTTGTCATAGATTTGCTCAAGGCCTTTGGGTAGCACCTGCTGGAGCGCTTCCACTAACAGTGCCCGCTGGCGGTGCATCCCGATGGAGTGACATTGTAGCACGGCGCAGCGGTCGTACACGTCCACGATCAAGCCTGGCAGCCCGTCGCCCTCGGCATGAACGAGCCGAAAGCAGTTGGTGGTAGGCGATTGCGGCAGCCCAAGATGCTGGCGATAGT
>CALMSP010000098.1 GCA_937872405.1 uncultured Saprospiraceae bacterium
GTTCCATAGATGAACATTTGCAGACCAAAGTATGAAATTTAAACATGCTCTTAATCATTAAAATAAGATTTTGCGTTTTTACCGCCAGCTTGTACATTTTCCAAGCGTTGTTTGAATTCATTCGAGGTTTCGAGATCATCCTTGCGTGCGTAGATTTCCTTGAGGGCGATCAGTGTATTCAGATCGTTCGGATTCAACTTTTCGCAACGTTTGAAATAAGGTAATGCAAATTCAAATTGATCGAAAATTTCTTTGCGCTTGGCTTCGTATTTACGCAAACCCTCTTTGCTATAATCATCTTGCAGGGCGTTGAGTTCTTTGGTCATCGTAGCAGCCTTATTATAATACAAAGCGCCTACGCTATAGATAGCATCAAAGTTATTGGGTTCTTTTTTCAGAGCCATCTCAAAATATTCCAACGCTTTGGCGAAGTACTCATCTGCTTTTGCTGAGTTGCCTGCTTCAAATTCGCGCTGATACAGATTGTCATAAACACTGCCGGTAGTAGTGTAAAGCGACAGGTTGTTTGGTTCTTGTTGAATAGCTGTTTGCAATTTGCCAATAAGTTGGTCCAACGCATTGAGCTTCAGATAGTGGTTGATATCGGCGAAAAGCAACGATATATCCTCTGGATACTTCATGCGTCCTTTTTCCAAAATTGGGTAGGCTTCCTGTGGGCTGGTTTCATCGGCTACAACTTGATACAGGGCCTCATAAATAGCCGGTTTGTCAAATTGCAGATCAATCAACTTCTGGAAGTACGGCTTTGCGTTGCCTGGTTTGCCCGCGTTTAATGCAGCTAAGCCCGTGATATACAACTGGTTGTTGTAGTCATCCTCTTTATTGAGTGTGCTTTCTTCGTCATTAGCTTTCAATACTTCGTGTGCAAAAATAGCCTCTTCAAAAGCCTGCATGGCCTGTTCGAAGCGCTGCTCTTCATAATCGTAGAAACCAAGGCTGTTCAGATTGCCCTGTGCTGCTCGAAGACCTTTTGCTGCGTCCTTTTTTTCAAATTTTTTCAGCGCCAGTTCGGCGGCTTTGCGGTAACTTTCGCTAGCGATAACCGCTGGATTGCCATTGACAGATGGGAGGTCTTCCAATTTACCAAAGCCCAGCTGGCGTACCGTGATTTGTTGCGTCGCTATCTCATTGTAAATATCGCCCCGTTTGATCCAAACTTCTGTCGTAGCGCCTACCACAGCGTCTTCCGAAGCGATATCAATGGCTTTTTTAGCCTCATGTAATTTTGCCCTGTTGTTTGTTGGATCCAGATTATAAGAGCCAAGCGCCTTTTTTGCATTGCTCAGTTCTTTCTTTGCGTCCTGAGCCTGTGTACTTGCAATGGCGAAAAGGGCAGCAAAAACGAGCAAAAACAGTTTTTTCATAATGTCAGTTTTAAATTTTGAGATTGTAGTGAAAGTCTATCCTCATAAACTCCAACTATTAAGACGCAGTGACGTCGGCGAAGGGAGTTTCGGATTTGTTAAATTCGCGGTAAAGTTCGTTAAATTCTTCTAAAAATTCTACACTTCCACTGATTCTGTATCGCCATTTTCAGCAGGTACCACAGCTACATCGGCGATGGCGTCGTCTTCATCCAAGCGGATAACGCGCACCCCTTGCGTAGCGCGGCCCATTACACGAATATCGCGCATGGGTGTCCGTATTGTAATACCGGATCGGGTTATAATCATGAGTTCATCCTCGTCGCATACGTTTTTGATGGCTACTACATTACCTGTTTTGGCGGTTACCTGCATGGTTTTGACGCCTTTGCCGCCACGATTAGTCAGGCGATAATCATCAAAATCTGAACGTTTGCCATTGCCGCTTTCCGTAAGGACTAAAATCGTTTGCGATTTGTCGTTAGAATCTATGCATACCATGCCCACCACAGCATCTTGTTCATCCTCCAGGGTGACACCCCTTACACCGGCGGCGCCTCTGCCCATTGCCCGCACTTTCGATTCATTGAACCGAATAGCCATCCCGTAACGTGTGGCGATGAAAACTTCATTGACGCCATTGGTGAGGCGTGCCTCCAGGAGTTGGTCGCCTTCGTGTATGGTCAATGCATTGATGCCGCCTGCTCGTGGTCGAGAAAAGGCTTCTACTTGGGTTTTCTTGATAATCCCCTTGCGGGTACAGAACATAATATAGTGGTTGTCCAGAAATTCTTGATAGGTAAGGTCTTCAATGATGATGTATGCCTTTACCTTATCGTCTTTAGGGATAGAGAGTACGTTCTGGATGATGCGGCCGCCAGCATTTTTGGTGGCTTCGGGTATTTCGTACACCCGCAGCCAATAACAGCGCCCCTGCTCCGTAAAAAACAGGATATAATTGTGATTGCTAGCGATAAAAAGGTGTTCTACAAAGTCTTCGTCTTTGGTTTTGGCACCCCGCGACCCTCGGCCGCCGCGCCCTTGCGCTCGATATTCGGTGAGCGGTGTGCGCTTGATGTAGCCCAAATGTGAGATGGAAATCGCTACGCTTTCATCTTCGATCAAGTCCATTAGGTTAATTTCGCCATCGCCAGCAAAATTGATTTCCGTACGGCGCGCATCGCCAAATCGTTCTTTGATTTCGGTTAGTTCGTGTTTGATAATATCTCGTTGCAAGGTTTCGTTTTCGAGAAGCGCACGCAGATGTTCGATTTGTTTTAGAATTTCATCATATTCGGCGCGTACCTTGTCGCGTTCTAATCCGGTGAGGCGTTGCAGGCGCATCTCCAATATGGCTTTAGCTTGCGCTTCCGAAAGGACATTTCCTGCTATGACTTCGTAGCCATCGGTTTGTGACATTTCAATGAGCGTTCCGAACTTTTGCCAAAAGGCTTCCTTGTCCTTAATGAAATCGCCGCGCATCAAGCCTTGCTTGGCATCGTCGGGGGTTGGTGAATTGCGGATAAGCTCAATCACGGCATCCAAGTAATCCAGAGCAATCAGCAGGCCGATAAGAATGTGCGCGCGCTCCAAGGCCTTCCGCAGCTCGTATTGTGTACGTCGCACAATCACTTCGAGGCGGAATGTGATGAATTTTTCGATTTGATCTTTAAGCGTAAGCGTCATTGGGCGGCCATTCACTAATGCCACATTGTTCACACTAAAAGAGGATTGGAGTGGTGTAAATTTATACAATTGGCTCAATACAACATTCGGAATAGCATCGCGTCGCAACTCAACTACGATACGTAAGCCCTCGCGGTCTGATTCATCCCGAATATCACTGATGCCTTCAATTCTTTTCTCATCGATTAGTTCAGCAATTTTAGCCACAAGCCCAGCTTTATTGACTTGGTAAGGTATTTCTGTAATAATAATGACCGCATTGCGCCCGTCTTCTTGTATGTCTGCTTTGCCGCGCACCACTACCCTTCCTCGCCCGGTTTCAAAGGCCTCCCGGACGCCTTCGTAGCCATAAATAATGCCACCGGTGGGAAAGTCGGGGGCTTTGACGAATTCCATCAATTCTGCGGTGGTAATATCGGGCTTATCCACGGTTGCGATGATACCATCCACCACTTCAGCAAGATTATGGGGCATCATATTCGTTGCCATGCCTACAGCAATCCCAGAAGCGCCATTGACCAGCAAATTTGGCAATCGCGCAGGCAGTACGCTTGGTTCTTCGAGCGAGTCGTCAAAATTGAGTGTAAAATCAACGGTTTCTTTCTCCAAGTCAGCAAGCATCTCATCTGCAACTCGACGCAAACGCGCCTCCGTATAACGCATGGCCGCAGGGCTATCGCCATCCATGGAACCAAAATTGCCCTGCCCGTCAATGAGCGGGTAGCGCAGCGACCACTCCTGTGCCATACGCACCATCGTGTCATACACGGAAGCGTCGCCATGCGGATGATACTTACCCAGCACTTCCCCAACAATACGGGCGGATTTTTTGTGCGCTTTATTATAAGTTACCCCCAATTCATGCATACCAAATAATACCCGGCGGTGTACCGGCTTCAATCCATCGCGTACATCCGGGAGCGCGCGCGCCACAATCACCGACATAGAATAGTCAATGTAGGCGCTTTTCATTTCATCCTCGATGTTAATCGGAATAATTCGTTGATTATCAGCCATCTGATTTTTTTAGTATATTTAAATATTGTAGCCCGCTTATGATATTTTCAAAGACAGGAGTGCGGGTTTTGCAAAAAATCATGCAAATATAGAAAAAATTTAGCGCTTAAAAAAATTGCAATCCTTGAATATCACACGCCTTTTCGGTCGTAGCCATCTTGGCGTCTTTAGGCACGCTATCATTCATTGGAATGTAGCTGCGAAGTGCAGGAACATATTGCATAATGGATTGTTGAATTATGCGATTGCCCAATTATCTTTGTCAAAAAATCGGAAAATAATGTCGCAAGAAATAAAGCCCTACGAAGCATCGGGTAGCAAGAAAGAGCAAGTAGCTAAAATGTTTGACAATATTGCACCACGCTACGATCTGCTCAATCGTGTATTATCATTAGGGATTGATCGCATCTGGCGAAAGCAAGCCATTGAGTATCTGCGGCCAAAAGCGCCGCGCTTGATATTGGATGTAGCCACCGGCACAGCTGATGTGGCATTAGAAACGGCTCGACGCTTGCAGCCGGAGCGTATCATCGGTTTGGATATTTCATCCGAAATGCTACAATTTGGGCGGGAAAAGATACACAAGCAAGATATGAGCCACATGATTGAATTGCAACACGGCGATTCCGAGAATTTACCTTTCCAAGACAATACATTTGATGCAATTACCGTTGCTTTTGGAGTGCGAAATTTTGAAAACTTAGAAAAAGGGCTGAGCGAAATGCACCGCGTACTCAAAGCGGGCGGGCAGTTGGTAGTACTTGAATTTTCCAAGCCCCGCGTTTTTCCGCTCAAGCAACTATTCCAGTTTTATTTTCGCTACATTTTGCCGCTTGTCGGCAGATGGACCTCTCGGGACCAACGCGCTTATAGCTATCTGTACGAATCTGTGCAAGCATTCCCCGAAGGAGACGAATTCCTGAACATATTACAAAAAACCGGTTACAAATCATCTCAATGCAAACCGCTAACATTCGGAATCTGTTCTATCTATCTGACAGAAAAATAGCGCTGCTACTGTGTGCGCTCGGATTCATGCTGAGCACAACTACACATGCACAACGCTACAACGACGGCAGTTACAACTTCCGCGAATTTGATCAGAAATCTTACTATTTCGGTATCACACTGGGTTACAACAGTTCCAGTTTCAAGCCTTTTCGATCCAGCGAATTTATTCGCAGTGATAGCATTTTGGCGATCCAATCCATCAATGGGCCAGGATTCAATCTCGGCATTGTTTCCAATTTAAAAATTGGTCAACATTTTGATCTCCGATTTTTGCCGACCCTCTCTTTTGCGGAGCGCAATATTCGCTATGAGAAAGATGCCCGTAATATTTTTTTCAGCGAACGTAAGGTAGAGTCGGTTTTTGTAGAATTACCTTTTCATTTTCGCTACAAATCAGCACCTTATAAAGATATCCGCCTATTCGTAATAGCTGGGGTGAAATATGCTTTTGACGTTGCCAGCGAATCGCGCGCGCGTCAGGCAGAATCACTTGTTAGGATTGCTCCCAACGACTTTTCGATAGAAACGGGCGCTGGTATTCAGTTCTTCTTCCCGTATTTTATTTTTTCACCAGAGTTTAAAATTTCACAAGGCATTGGCAATATTTTAATTTATAATCCAAGACTTGAGGAGTCAACTGTACTGGAAAAGATTTTATCGCGTACCTTTACGTTGTCGTTGCACTTTGAAGGCTAAATGGTAACACTTCGATAGCCTCCGTGCGGCAATGACAGGAAACGTAATTGTAACAACGCACCTCAAATCAGCTACCGCATGTCAGGGTTTATTAGCGACAACTTGCAGCGCACACGCGCTAAAGTGGACGAATTAGCCAAAGACCTGCACGAACTTGCCATTCGTACTGGCAACGAAGCCTTAGCCAATACCGTAAGCGATCTGCGCAACCGTATCCACGAACCATTTATGTTTGTAATCGTAGGGGAGGTGAAAGCAGGTAAGAGCAGTTTCATCAATGCTTTGCTGGAAACTGGCCGCGAAATTACCAAAGTAGCACCCCAGCCTATGACGGATACCATCCTGCAAATCCTCTACGGGGAGCCGGAAGAAAGCATTAGCGTGAATCCGTATTTGAAAAAGATACTACTGCCAGTGCCTATTTTGCAAGAAATAGCCATCGTTGATACGCCAGGTACCAACACCATTATTCAACACCACCAAGAGATTACCGAACGCTTCATACCTGCCAGCGACCTGATCGTGTTTGTATTTGAAGCAAAAAATCCATATCGCCAGTCCGCTTGGGACTTTTTTAATTATATTCACACCGATTGGCACAAAAAGATCATTTTTGTATTACAACAAAAAGACCTGATGTCCGATGATGATCTTGCTATAAATCTGCAAGGCGTGCGCGACTATGCCACTAAAAAAGGTATTGGCAAACCGCAAGTATTTGTTGTATCAGCTAAATTGGAACAGGAAAAACGCAGGGAAGAAAGTGGCTTTCTGCCACTGCGCGATTACATCCGGGCGCATATCACGAACGGCAGAGCGCCTATATTAAAATTGCAAAACAACGTAGCCACCTGCGCCAACATCAATGCGCGCATTCGGCAAGCGCTTGATATTCGACAGGAACAGTTTCAGGCGGATACCGTGTTTCGTCAAGAAATTGCACAAACACTTGATAATCAAGAGTTAAAATCATTAAAACAGGTGGATGTACTCACCGAAAATATCGTAGCTGCCTACGAGCGCATCACCCGCACCAAAGAGCAGGAGTTAAGCGTCGGGCTGTCATTTTTTTCTATGCTCCGACGATCATTTTCAGCCATTTTTAGTAAAAAAACATCCATTCAAGAATGGCTCCAGCAACTTGCACTTGACTTAGAGCAGCAACTCCACAACGAACTCCGAAGCAAGTTAGACGCAGGTGTGGCCGACTTAGCCGACAATATTCAGCAAATGGCGCGGCTGATTGAATTAAAAATCAGAAGCAACAAATCCATTTTAGATCGAGAGCAAGATTTGTTTCGCGACATCACGGAGCAGCGCGGACGCATCATGCAGGAGTTGCAAGAAACTTTCAACCGTTTTATGGAACGCGGCGAGGGTTTCACCGACAGTACCCTTTTTTCTGATAAGACTTCGATTTCGCCTAATATCGCCACGGGTAGCGGCTTGGCCGTAGTGGGAATCGTGCTGGCAGCAGTTACTCAAAATATGATATTTGATATTACTGGTGGGGTGCTCACCACCATTGGGCTTCTATTTGCAGGAATTTCGGGCAGCGTAAAGCGCCGACAGATTATGCGCAGCTTTCGTCAAGAAATTAACCACGGCAAAAATCGCCTTGAAACGGAGGTGAGTAGCAAACTTAAAACCTACATCGGGCAACTAAAAAATAAAATTGACGGCAACTTCCAGAATTTTGATGCGATGCTCACCCACGAAGCCGAGCAGCTCCAACAATTAGAAAACCGGTACCGTGCTGTGACCGCAAGTATCGAGCACATAAACAATGAATTGGAGCCAACCTGACGTTTATTTCATCAACGATGCCCACCTTGTGTGCCCATTTTTTAACATTTCCGTAGCTTCTTGCACCGCAATAGCAGACAGAAGATTGCGTTTTTCAACAAAAGTGTTACTTTTGAGCAATATCGCGTTAAGAGGAGCAAAGCAATGAAGCAATTTGATATGGTGAAGAAATTTTTTGTATTGGCGGTCGCTGTAGTAGCTTTTAGCGTACCGGCCAATAATCGTTTGTGGAAATGGATCAGTTCGTTTGATCAAATCGAAGCGCCGCCCGCTAAACCGATATTGGATCCGAAATTACAAGCGCTGGCTGATCGTTATGAGGGCTGGGTGCAAGCAGCTATGCGTGCGGAGCAAGTGCCAGGTGCAGCAGTAGCCATCGTGAAAAATGATACCGTGGTACTACTTAAAGGCTTTGGCATAAAAAAAACTGGCACAACGGACAGCGTAGGGCTTCAGACCGTTTTTCGGTTAGCATCCCTGTCTAAAGGCTTTGCGCCGGTGCTTACTTCTATGCTTGTACAGGAAGGTAAGATAAGCTGGGAAGATAAAATAATTGATCATTTCCCTGCTTTAAATTTGAAAACGGCTTACCATACGGAAAATCTGAACATCCGGCATGTTTTAAGCCATACAACGGGTATGCCTCGACAGTCTTTCTCCAATTTGCTGAATCAGGGCTGGTATTACGATGAAATTTTACCCAAATTGAAGGAGGTAAAACTAACGCATCGGCTGGGCGAATATTACAGCTATCAAAATGTTGCATATAGTTTTATCGGCGATGTGATCCAATCCGTTACGGATCGGCCTTACGCGCGCATGCTTGAAACGCGCATCTTCGAACCAGCAGGTATGAAATATGCTTCGGCCACTTTTGATGGCATATTGGAAACGCCCGATTTGGCTTATCCACATAATATTTTGAAGGACGGTGGCTATCAAGCTATGGAAATATCGCGCAACTATTACGAAGTCATTCCAGCTGCTGGCGTCAATGCAAGCATTAGCGATATGGTGTGTTGGTTGCAAGTATTGTACGGCAATCGTCCAGATTTAATTAGTGCAGCCCAGCTACAGGAAATATTCCAACCGCAGGTGCAGGTGAATCTGAAAGAAATGCGCCACTGGGATGGGCTGCAGCGCGCCTGGTATGCCTTAGGATGGCGGGTACTCGATTTTCCACACACCACATTAATGTACCACGGTGGCTTTGTTAATGGGTATCGCTCGGAAATTGCCTTTGATCCGCAAGAGAAAATTGGCATCGTTATATTGAGCAATGGCATTAGCCACTTCATTGGTGATAGTGTGCAAACATTTTTTGATATGTGGTGGAATATGAATAAAACGCAGCCCGAATCGTAACTCAACACTCTAATTATCAGCCATTTACCTTCCAAAGTGATACCACCTGTGCTGTGGTTTGCTGTAATAAATGAGGCGTAGCTTCCAAGGCTTCTGGCAGGTTGAGTGGTTGGTTTAAAATAGAGAAAGCTGCTGCCAGACCAATACGTTGAATAGCTGATACATCCGCTAATAAGGTTCCGCAAAGTGCAACTACTGGTATGCCACGCGCCCGTTGCACCACCCCGCTAATGAGTTTGCCCTGCAATGTCTGAGCATCTATCTTTCCTTCACCAGTGAGGATGAGATTCACGCCGTCCAAATGCGCTTCGAAGTCCGTCAAATC
>CALMSP010000099.1 GCA_937872405.1 uncultured Saprospiraceae bacterium
CTTGCAGATTCAATGTAATCGTAGCTGGCGAAGCATCAAGGCTCTCATAGCGAGCACGCCCCTGTATTTTGCCTAAAATACAAAGCTCAGCGCCTACCAGACATTCATCGCTGCTGAAAGACGGTACACAAATTTTGGGTACTACCGTCGTTCCTGCGGGGGTACCTGGATTACTACTACTCGTCGTCCAGTTGGTTGTCCTTAAAATTACTGGCACATCCGGGCAAGGTGGAGCTACCTGTTCGCGGTAGCAAAACTCAATATGGCTAATGCCGAAAAAGGTGCAATTTTGCTGATTATTAATTGGCGGATGTAAATTACCATCCGAGCTTTGACCATTGTAGTTGTAAACATTCGCATTTGGTCCCCCTTTTACAATGATTGTATTAATGGTAATGTTGCCGATCACTTCCCAGCTAAAAGTATTGCCTGTTACGGTCAACTTCACACCAGCACCAGCAATCATTGGCGCACTTGGCCCATTGCTACAACTGGTAAATATTTGACCAGGGCCCATTGTAAAAAAATACGTTCCAGTAGTTGGCGTAAAATCCAACTTAAAGCCACCAGTGCCACATTGACTGCAGGCATCAGGGTTGCCTGATAATACAGTAGTAGGTACAATACCACCTGTTGTTATGGGGTTGCAATTCGCCTGTAATTCCGTAGGCGCCAGTGCCAAAAGCAAGAGCGCAGTCAAAGTTAGCATCCCTTTCAATAGATAGGACGCCAAACGCTGCGTACTTGCTTTAGTGGTGTCCCTGTCAAAGTTCGTCCAACACGAACTCAAGTCAGGACTGTTCATAGTGTTGTTTAAATGCTTCATTTTTAAATAGTTGTGTTTAAAATATTGAGTTAAATAAAATGGGTTGTGTAAGTCCCCACGAAGGGATTTAGTTATCTGTTGTATAGTGATAGCGTATGCAAAGCCGTACCCCAGAGTACGAGGTAAGCTGTAAGGGCGATTCTTTACTTTTGGCAATCGTAAGCCCACTCCCGCTCACCGGAATGCGCACTTTACCTGTGCCAATAAAATCATTTGTATTTCCTTTATAGTCAACTTGTTGTCGCTCAGAACTAATAGCTTCGGTGATGGGTACTTTTTTGTCTTTTGCAGCAGCAGATAGCTCAGCGGAGGGTTGTACCGTAATGTCCGTATTGTTGGGAAGCGTAAGTTTGATGTCACTGGTAATTTTGAGTTGGGTACCTGCAAATTCCGGCTTCAGCACTTGCATCGTACCTTTCACCGTAGCCTGTATTTCGATCTCCACACGCACCAACTTGCCCAATGTGGCATCAAATTTTGGTATTTCCAATGCATCTTTCCAATTATTGACCTTCAGCCCACTTTCCACGCATTGCTCGAGCTGAAGAGAAGATACACCGGGGGGCGGTGTATATAGCCTCTGAAAGGAAGTATCCTTATTAGGATTGTAATCATGCTGTATTGATGACTGAGCGGTCACCAATGTCGTATTGCTAAATACGCATAATACTAAAAGGAATTGGATAAAAAATGTAAAAATGCCTAAAGTAGTAATTGTGTTTACTGTTTGAGATTTCATTACAAAGTGTTTAGTCAAAAACAACGTTTATTTAGTCAAATTCATAGTTTGAACATATTAACTTAACATCATAGGCACACCAAGGTCATCCCCTTTCATCATAAAAGAGGCGCAATTTTGTATAGCGGATACGCTAAGACACGCAGGTCGTCTGCTAATACCTTGTTAAGTCGTATCTCTTACAAAGAGATCAGAGAAATTAATTACATGAATAGGGGGAAGTGAACAGCGCCTTAGAAGCACACTACCGCTTCGCAGTCCATACGATATGAATACGGTATAAACCTATTCTTTTGTACAGGTTGCAAATGGAGTACTATGTCTAATACATGTAGTGTAAAAATGGATTTCGGAAGTCTGATCTGAATGATGCAGACTTTGATTTAAGAGCTGCCAATTAATGCAGTAGATAATAGTGTGGTCATAGTGTCATAGTTTTATTGTTTAGATACTTGGGTTATAAAATCAAAACGAGAATACATTGTATAATTGTACAAAGTACTTGTGCCTTGTAGGCTTGGAATGCACCATAGCTTTGAAAGGTTAGATGCACATTTAGGTAAGGGAGAAGAAATTATATTCGTTTGATATGGTAAAGATATGATACCTTTTCTAATCATCCAAACATTTTTAATTATTTTTTAAAAAAAATTCAATTTAGCATGTTTAAGAGCTATTTAGCTGTTGTAAAATAGTTGATAATCAAAACATTATATTTCCTTTAGTCCTTGAGGTAACATGTTGTTGGTATTATGGGTTATTGCGTATTTTGTACCGTTAAAATCAAAATCGAATGCGCGCACTTCTACTGGTCAACTTACAAATAGATTTTTATCCTGGCGGCGCCACGGGTATAGCAGGCGGCGATCGGCTCATCCCGATTGCTAATGAACTGATGCCACAGTTTGATTTGGTTGTGGCAGCACGCGACTGGCATCCGGCCGAACACTGCAGCTTCGCATCCACTCACTTATGGCGGCGGCCCGGGCAGGTCATTCAACTGGGCGAACGGCAGCAATTGCTCTGGCAAATGCACTGCGTACAGGAAAGTTTTGGCGCCGAATGGATGCCTGGATTGCAGTACGAGCGATTCGATGTGATTGTAAATAAAGGCGTCCGACCGGATACCGACGGGTACAGTGCTTTTGCTGATACCGAATTGCAGTCCATCTTGCAAGAACGGGGCGTTCAGGAAATCTGGCTGATGGGAATGGCTACAGAATATGATATCGTCGCTACCGCTTTAGATGCCGCGCGCCTGCATTTCAAAACCACCATTCTGAAACATGCCTGCCTGCCTTTGGATGCCACGAAGGAAGCGGAGGCTTGGTGGGGGGTTGAGAAGGAGATAGGGGGGGCAGTCGAATAAGTTTTAAGTGCTTAAAAAATTGGTAATCAATTGATTATAAATAAAAAAACTTATTCGACTGCCTTCTTTTTTATTCTATGATGAGTTTTATTTCCTGGCGGATGCCGTTTTGTTCTATTTGTACTTTGTATGTACCGCGATAGAGGTAGAATCGTCCATTATCTGCTGCTTTGAGTCGGATGGGCTTGTCTTCTGGTTTACGTTTTTCATTAAGCGCTTCGTTATAGGGCTCTAATAATGCTTCATCGAAAGTCAAATCGTATTCCACCAAACTCAGCCCTTTAGGCAGCATACATTCTTCCTGATAGAGGTTTATTCCGCCTTCGGTTTGTACGCTGATGCTTGCCTTGCCTGCGTTTTTGGCATATATCGGCAGCCCAACTTGTGGTGTATTGTTGCCCCACCAAGAGGTAGTGCCCCAGCGTGCGTTGTAGCGAACCTTATCGGGTTCAAAGGCTAAGAGTGCTTGTTCTAATTTTTCGGCCGTTAGTTGTTGCAATTCTTTGATGCGACCAATGTAAAGCGAGCGCCCATGTGTGCCTACCAGGATTTCTTTATCGCGGTTTTGAATAGCCAAGTCGTGTACGGCTACAGCTGGCAGATTGCGATTCCATTGCATGAAAGATGTTCCCCGATTGAGCGACACGTACAAACCATGATCGGTACCCACGTACAGCAGTTCCGGATTGACAGGGTCTTCGCGCAGCACATTGACTGGCTCAAGCGGTAAGTCTTTGCCTATAGCTACCCAGGTAGCGCCATAATCTTCGGATACATATATATATGGTGTGAAATTGTCCCAACGATAGCCATTGAGCGTCACGTAAACCCGACTTTCTTGATGTGCAGAAGCCTGTACACGACTTACCCACATATCCTGTGGTAGCCCATTGCTGATGTTGGTCCAAGTGTAGCCGCCGTCGCGGGTGACATATACCAACCCATCGTCGGAGCCGGTATAGATCAACCCAAATCGCATTGGTGATTCGTGAATGGTGGTCAGGGTTCCGTAAGCTACATCGCCCTTGCGTCCGCCTTTAGTGAGGTCATTAGAAATAGGCTGAAACGTTTCACCCTTATCCAAAGAGCGGTGCAATTTATTTGAACCAAAATAAACGATGTCCATGTTGTGTGTGGACAATTGAATTGGGCTTTGCCAGTTCCAGCGAAGTGGGCGCTCGCCAAGCTCGTGCTTTGGGGTGATGTATTTGCGTTCACCTGTGCGGGTGTTGATGCGAAAGTAATTACCAAACTGAAAACCGGTGTAAACCGTTACATTGTCGCGGGTGTCTATTGCTACCTGCATACCGTCGCCGCCAAGTATATCTTTGAAACCATAGTGTCCGGTGCTATGCCATTCGGTATTCTCTTTATGATTGGAGGGTCCCATCCATACACCATTATCCTGCAAGCCGCCATACACATTGTAAGGACGAGCATTATCAACTGCTACCGCGTAGAATTGTCCTACGGCGGGGGTGTTGCATTTGATCCAAGTAGCGCCATCATCATAAGAAATATTGACGCCGCCATCATTGCCCAATATCAGATGCCCTTCGCGGCGCGGGTTTATCCATAGCGCGTGGTGGTCTGCGTGTACATTGTCGCCATTAATACTTTTCCAAGTCTTGCCGCCATCATCCGAGCGTATAATGGGTACGCCATAGGTATAGACCTTATTGGGATTGCGCGGCGATAGATGGATCATGCCAAAATAATATCCATAGCTGTTATATATCTGATCGAGGTATGTATCGTGCGTTCGGCGCCAGCTTTTACCTTCATCATCTGAACGATATACCTCCAACCCAATTACATCCGTATCAAATAATAGCGAATTAGCATCCTCTGTATATTCCACTAAATCAGTGGGTTTTACTTGGTCGTTTTTAACCATATCCAAAATCTTATCTACGCTGTATTTCTCTGGAAATCCATTTCGTTGCAAGTATTCCTTAATTTGATATTTTGGTAATTCTAAAAAAGCGGCTGTAGAGATGCTGCGCAATTGTGCTTTGGTGAGTATATCTTCCTCGTCGTCTGTTTCTTTTTTGGGGCGTCGGAAATAATTGTCAATAGCTGCATAAAGTACCGTTTTGCCTTGGTTTTTGGAAATAGCCAGCCCTACCCTACCAGCGCCTTCGCCACGCGGGAAGCCATTTCTACCATTGGTGAGCAGCGTCCAGGTGTCGCCAC
This sequence comes from uncultured Saprospiraceae bacterium, assembly GCA_937872405.1. Lineage (GTDB taxonomy): Bacteria > Bacteroidota > Bacteroidia > Chitinophagales > Saprospiraceae > JADJNW01. The sequence continues at coordinate 5,131 of CALMSP010000099.1, forward strand.
TGTCGGTACTTTTGTAAATACCAGTGCCTTCCCCCGATTCTACAAAATCCCAGGCGCGCCGCTCGCGCTGCCACATAGTAGCATAAAGTACCTTGGCATTGTTGGGGTCTATGACGATGTCAACAGCACCTGCGTTGTCATTTACGAAAAGAACTTGCTTCCAACTGCGACCACCATCGGTTGTTTTGTAAACGCCCCGCTCCGGGTTCGGCGAATACAGATGCCCCAATGCTGCTACCCAAGCGATATTGGGGTTAGAAGGGTGCAGTATGATACGACCAATGTGGTGGCTTTCGCCCAAGCCCATGTGTTGCCAGGTTTTGCCGCCATTGGTACTTTTGAAAATGCCGGTACCCGCGTAAGATGAGCGACTAGAATTGACCTCACCGCTGCCTATCCAGATGGTGTTGCGTGCCCAATCCACAGCAATAGCGCCAATGGTCATCACCATTTCATTGTCGAACAGCGGTGTGAAAGTTTGTCCATTGTTGGTGGTTTTCCAAAGTCCCCCCGATGCGTAAGCTACGTAGAAATGGGTTGGATCAGCAGGCGATACCGCCAAATCCGTCACGCGGCCACTTTGCACGCTTGGGCCAATGCTCCGAAATGCCATGCCATTGACGAATGAATTGGCTTCAAGTGCCTGACGTTGTTTGAAACTTTCGATACGCGCTGTCGCTGACGTGTGGGGGGGCTGCTGTGCCGTTAGAATGTAAGCGGTACTGAGTAATATAAATAAAATGTTGAATCGCATGAGCATGAGAGTTTTTGAGTTTTGACCAATTCAAAGCTCATATTTTTCCACCGCCCACTCAATTTCCTATCAAATACTTCAACCTACCGCTTGCGCCCGAAGCCTTTTGGCATACCACCTGGTGGCATCGGCGCATTCATACCTGGCATTTTGCTCATTTTGTGCATCATCTTACGCATCTGTTCGAATTGCTTGATGAATAGATTGATTTCATGCAAGGTACGCCCGCAGCCTTTGGCGATACGTTGTTTGCGACTTGTGTTGAGCAAATCAGGATTGGCTCGCTCCTGGGGCGTCATGGAGAAAATGATAGATTCCACTTTGCTAAAAGCGCTATTGTCAATATCTACATCTTTCAAGGCTTTGCTCATACCAGGTATCATACCCATGAGATTTTTAAGATCACCCATGCGCCGGAGTTGGTTAATCTGTGCCAGAAAGTCAGAAAAATCAAACGTATTGCGTCTAATTTTCTTTTCTAAGCGCTTTACCTCTTCCTCATCAAATTGCTCCTGCGCCTTCTCCACCAAAGACACAATGTCGCCCATGCCCAGTATGCGCTGCGCCATCCGGTCGGGATAGAACACATCTAAGGTATCCATTTTCTCGCCGGTACTGACAAACTTGATCGGCTTACCCACTGTGTATTTGATAGAAAGTGCTGCCCCGCCGCGCGTATCGCCATCGAGTTTGGTGAGCACCACCCCATCATAATTGATCACTTCGTTGAAAGTCTTAGCCGTATTCACCGCATCCTGGCCCGTCATCGAATCCACTACAAATAGGGTTTCCTGAGGCTGCACCGCCGTTTTGATGTTGGAAATTTCCCTCATCATCTCTTCATCTACGGCCAAGCGACCCGCTGTATCTACAATCACTACGTCAAAGCCATGTACTTTGGCATGTTGGATAGCGTTTTGTGCAATCTGCACCGGGTTCTTATTCTCTGGTTCTTTGTAAATCGGTACACCGATTTGCTCCGCCAGCACGGTGAGCTGATCTATAGCTGCCGGACGATACACATCGCAGGCTACTAACAAGGGCGTTTTCTTCTGCTTTTGGTTCAAATAATTAGCCAGCTTACCCGAAAACGTCGTCTTACCCGAACCCTGCAAACCCGCAATCAATACCACCGAAGGTTTGGTTTTAGCAATATTAATACCCGCCGACTGCCCGCCCATCAGTTCTACCAACTCATCCATCACGATTTTCACCATCAACTCACCTGGGCGCACCGATTTGAGTACATTTTCCGTACCCAAGGCTTTATCCTTCACCCGATCCGTAAATTCCTTCGCAATTTTATAGTTTACGTCGGCATCTACCAGCGCTCGCCGAATTTCTTTGATGGATTCTGCAATATTCAGTTCTGTCAGACGATTATCGCCGCGCAGCACCTTGAAAGCGCCTTCCAATCTTGTACTTAAATTATCAAACATATTTTATGATGTTGAAATATTATAATTTTGGATTTTTTGATGTAAACCCATGAATCTTCATAAAAACGAATCATCCATTATTTACCAACACATCAACACACCAAAAACCAAGTGCTTGATTTATTATTTAGTATGCACAAACCATACTTCATTTTCTCTATGGGCAAGCAAAGGTACAAAAAAAGGCTTTTACAGCAAACAATTGCGCGTAGTTCTCTGCTCGAATGCTCGCTTCCATGACGTGTTAATTTTTTTTTCGCAAAACGAACGAATCTGCCGCCGAATACCTATATTTGGTGCTCTTACACAACTATCGCTTCCCTTTTCATGGAAACGCCGAATAGGTGGCTCAAAGCACAGTACATGCGACGGGCCAACTGTTCAACAAGCCATTCGCCCGAAAATTATTTTGAAGCTTTATATAATCATTGTTTCAAAATATTAATGTCACAAAACTTTGATTTTCAATCTTTTGGCTATTTATATTTACTTTATCATATCCAAATATTTTATTTTTTCAGCAAATAAAAACCATTATGACAGCGATTCCTAAAGTCCTCATCATGCTGGCGCTGTGGCTGCTATACACTTTTGTAGTGTGGCGCGGCTGCTCCACCGAGCTATGTACCAACTGCGGCGGGGGCATGCTTACTGATGTACCAAGTGCGGACTCCGGTGCAGTGGCATTCACCCGCTATCCTATTGATTTTCAATGGAATAACCCAAAGGCGTTCACCAATGAAGGCTTTGAAGCATTCCGGCAATCCATTTTGGCGAAAGCCCCACAAAATGGCATCCTCGAAATCGTCGGGCTATATTTTGAAGGCGAATCGAAGCCTAAAGGCTTTGACAACATGGGCTTTGCCCGCGCCGAGCAAGTAAAAGCGCTCTTTGCTGGCAGCCTGCCCAACGACCACATACGCTTGCGCGCGCGCGCCCTTGATGAGCGCGACGGTGCGCGCGAGGGCTACTTTGAAAGTGTACTGTTTGACTGGATTGAGCCAGAGATTACGGCCACGCCTCGCAGCACGGTGGAAGAACTTGACGACCGCATCATTATTCGCTTCCCGTTTGGTTCTACCGAAAAAGTGTATGACCCGAAAGTGGACGATTATCTTGCCAAACTGGCAGCGCGCATCAAGGAAACGGGCGAAGAAGTGACGCTGATTGGCCATACTGACAATGTGGGCACGGCTGAGCGCAACCAAGAACTGGGCATGGCGAGGGCGCAGGCTATTCGCAGCATTCTCCTGCGCAAAGGCGCTAAGGCAGAACAAGTAAAAGCCGACTCCAAAGGGATGACCCAGCCGGTGGCTTCCAACGATACGGAAGAAGGGCGCCACGAAAATCGTCGGGTAGAGGTACGCCTCATCAAAAAGTAGTAAATAAAACGGAATTTTATTTAGTAAACCATTTACAATATTACATCTTAACATAAAACGAACGAACCATGGAAATCATATTATTGCAAATATCGCTTGCCGACTGCTGGTGGTGGTGGCTACTGGCCTCGCTGGGCGCTTTCTTACTTGGTTTATTATTGGGTTGGTGGCTATGGTATAAATATCGGCGCCGCTCACAAGAGCTTGAAAGTGAAGTCGTTACACTAAAATCTCGCTTGGTGGAATGGGAGGAAAAGAACAAAGAACTGGAGTACCAAATGGAGGAACTACGCAAAGCAGATGCTTCGCTGAAGACAAAGCTGCAAATTTGCGAAGCGGATAAGGTTATCCTCAAAAATCGTCTCGACCAAGCAGGTATTGTGGTGGGTGCCCCAGGCGCAGGCGACTATGCAGGCGTATTCCAAAATGATAACCTGCAAATCGTGGAAGGCATTGGCGCCAAAATTGAGCAGGTGCTTAAATCAGCAGGCATCACCACTTGGGCACAATTGGCAGCCGCTAAGCCCAGTGATCTGAGCAAAATACTCGAAGATGCC
>CALMSP010000100.1 GCA_937872405.1 uncultured Saprospiraceae bacterium
ATATTGATGTATTTCTTGCGAATGATATTCGTGCCCTCTACGGATATATTGATCATCGGAAAATCGTGAATGGCTTTCACAATAGCTTCAATAAATATAGGCGTGAAGGTGATTTTTTCGCCAAATTTTTGTTCAAACGTTTTTTTCACCTGCTCGCGCCACTGTACGATGTTGGTTACATCTATTTCCACGAAGGACGTCACATGCGCTGAGGTTTGTTTCGACATCACCATGTGGTCAGCGATTAGACGGCGCATCCGGTCCATTTCAATGATTTCCACTTCGCCAGAAACTGACGCAGCACTGACCAAAGGTTTAGGAGGTGCGGACAGCGTTGCTGATGGAGCTGGCTTGGGCTGCGGCGCTATGGCTGTGCTGCGGTTTTCTACATAAGCGAGGATGTCTTTTTTCGTTACCCTACCATGCAGTCCAGAGCCTTCTAATTGCTCCAATTCTGCCATCGTAATTTGCTCTTCTTTAGCAATGTTGCGTACCAACGGCGAATAGAATCGTTGGGAAGTGCCCGTTTTTTCTATTACCCCAGCATCAGCAGGCATCGTTACAACCGCTTCGGCTACAGCGGCGGGCTGCCCCTTGCCATTGGACGCACTTGTGGCAGCAACTGGTTTTTCCACGCTGGGTGATGGTAGCGGGATTGCCTCGTCCGCTTCGGTAGCAATTATGGCAATTATTTTTCCTACTTCCACGGTATCATTTTCCTGGAATCGGATTTCCTGAAGGACGCCGGCCGTCGGAGAAGGCACTTCAGAATCTACTTTATCGGTGGCAATTTCGAGAATGGTTTCATCCACTTCTACCTTATCGCCCACCTGTTTCACCCATTTTAGAATGGTAGCTTCCATGATGCTTTCGCCCATTTTGGGCATTACTAATTCTACGAGCGTCATAGCTTATCACGTTTTAAGGTGCAACTTTGAAATAGCATTTCGGCTATACAAAGCACATTTTTAGAATTTGGTTCTACAATTGGTTAGCAAAATTTTTACACAAAGATATGCGAATTTTCGTGCAGGAACAAACAAAAATTTTGTTTCCCAGCACTTTGTCGTATCTAAAAGGGACGATCTGTCGTCAAAAGGTCAGGGGTGAGTGGTTCGTTTCGTTTTGTTGTAAAAATTGGCGCAGCATATCTAAGGCAATTATTGAGCCGTAGTGAATATTTTTGAGTCGGTCTTTGCCACTAATGATTTTTTTTGTAACGATGCGCTGTCCATCGCCAACAGCTAACCATACCAAGCCTACTGGTTTTTCTGTTGTTCCGCCGTCAGGGCCAGCAATGCCTGTTGTAGCGATAGCAATATCCACCTTCAGCGTTCGAATAGCACCTTGTACCATTTCCGTAGCTGTCTGTTCACTTACCGCACCCCATTGCGCTAAGGTATCCGCTTTTACATCTAATAGCCTCATTTTCAAATCATTCGAATATGCAATCACACTCCCCTGAAAATATGCAGAAGAACCGGATACACTGGTAATGCGATGCGCCAAATATCCGCCAGTGCAACTTTCAGCTGTGCCTATGGTGAGGGCCCGTGCGCGTAGCATTTGTCCAAGCACTGCTTCCAGTTCTTCCCTATCGTGCCCAAAGATAATTTCGGGAATCAGATTTTCCAACTCGGTAACTTTAGCATCGAGCAGTTGGTGTAAAGCCGTTTCATCCTCCCCCGTGCCCGTGAGGCGTAGGCGTACCTGACCGAGATTAGGCAGATAGGCTATTTTCAGATTTGCCGGAAGGCTGTTTTCAAAAGACTCAATACGTGCCGCTATTTCTGATTCGCCGGTGCCGACGGTTAGTATGGTGCGATGCGCAATTGGTTGACCCGGAAATCGCTCACACAGACGCGGCAGCACTTCGTATTCCATCAGATACTGCATTTCGTAAGGCACACCAGGCATAGATACCAGTACTTTGCCGTCCACTTCGTACCAAGTACCAGGAGCTGTACCCATTTTATTAAACAAAACCGTAGCATTAGCTGGCAGACAACACTGCTGGCGATGCGATTCGCGGACTGGAATATTGCGCGCTTCAAACAAGCGCACAATACGCTCATATGTTGGCGGATGAAAAACCAGCTGCACACCAAAGAATCCAGCGATTGCCTCCAATGTAAGATCATCAGGGGTGGGGCCGAGGCCGCCAGTCATCAATATAATATTTGCCTCGGAAGTCAGGGCTTCGCCAATAGCTCGACGGATGTCCTGTAGGCTATCGCCAACCGTTGTTTTGCAAATGACGCTTGCGCCAATCAGATTGAGTTGCTGCGCTATCCAGACGGAATTGGTATCTGTAATTTGCCCGATGAGCAATTCATCGCCAACCGAGAGTAAGTGAACTTTCATAAAAACGGGTTTTGCGTAAAAAATATTAGGGCGTTGAAACCGACACCGGCAGCACTTTCCCATTAAAGAACCGATGACCCTGTGTGCAGAACCAAGCTACCCACTCCGCCATGTCGGCGCTACCAAGGGGTGCTTGATACCCAGGAAATGCCGTCGCTAACATTTCGGTTTGTACCGCTCCAAAAGCTAAGCAATTCACAGCAATACGCTGGTTTTTTAATTCTTCAGCGAGGCATTCGGTCAGGTTGGCTAAAGCTGCTTTGCTGGCACTATACGCTGCCAGCCCAGGAAATTTACTACTCCCCTGAAAACCGCCCATACTGCCAATATTAACGACATGCGCGGAATGGCTGCGCTCCAAATGCGGCAACAACACCCGTATGAGCCGAACTACACCAAGTACATTGGTCTGAAAGGATTGTTCCCAGTCGGATACGGTCAATTCCTGAAAGGGTTTATTGATCAGCACACCCGCATTATTCAACAGCACATCCAAGCCGCCCATGGCTTCTACCTGTTGCAGCAAAATAGCTGTATTCGGTTGGGTGATATCAAATACTAATGGTGTAATCTGGGGTGCCGTGAGCGCCAATTGTTGCAAACCCTGCGCATTGCGCGAAAGCGCCAGAATCCGATGTTCAGAATTTTCTGCTAACTTCAGTGCCGTAGCATAACCGATGCCTTTGCTGGCGCCTGTGATGAGGATATTCATAAAAGTGACCCATTTTTCGGTAGCGAATGTAACATTTTCCGGATAGCATTCTGCCAATTACACGAAAATTTGCGCTTTACACTTTTTAAATAGATTTATCCGCCATTAGAACCCAAAAAATGATGCTTTCATCCAAATAAATCCGAGTTTTGATGATTTTCCCGCTATTTTTGTAAAATTATTTACCCTGCTTCATCGCAAGCGGGCTGTTTTTGTTTACCTCAACGCATTTCGTAACCGAATTGATCCTATGACCTACGAGAATTTCACCGTCAAAGCCCAAGAAGCTATTCTTGCTGCCCAGCGCTTGGCCGCCAGCCTCAATCAGCAACAGGTGGACACCA
>CALMSP010000101.1 GCA_937872405.1 uncultured Saprospiraceae bacterium
GCTGAAAATCAATTTATTGCAATACAGCAGGCTGTGCTATGTTGTATGCTTTAACAAAAACGATCGAACGCCATCTGAAGGTTGGCGGCAATAATTTCTGCCGAGCGCCCTTCGATGTGGTGCCGTTCTAAAAAGTGCACCAACTTACCATCTTTGAATAAAGCAATAGCTGGTGAAGACGGCGGATAAGGTAGCAAATATTCGCGGGCTTTGGCCGTAGCGTTTTGATCTACGCCTGCGAATACCGTAGCCAGTTTATTGGGGCGCTTTTCGTTGAGCAGCGCGAGCTTGGCACCTGGGCGGGCATTGGCAGCAGCGCAACCGCACACCGAGTTGACAACCAATAAAACGGTACCCCCCTCATTATCAAGCACTTGGGAGACGCTTTCGGGGGTTTGAAGACTTTCGAAGCCATATTCTGTCAAGTCTTTTGCCATTGGCATCGTGAGTTCTGCCGGATACATAGGTTCTATTTTTAGTGCAAAAAAACTAATTTTGATTTAATCTTAATACACTTTTTTTAAAGAATGGTTTACGTGCAGTAGTTTGAACATATCCCCAATGTAAAAGGATGCGTTTTTAGGGAGCAACATGAAGATGCACCGATTATTTTAAAATACTGAAAATCAGGGTTATATGTGTTTTTCAGCATGATAAGAAGAACGCACCAACGGTCCACTTTCCACATAATCGAAGCCTTTAGCTAAACCGATCTCCCGATACATCGCAAAAGTGTCGGGGTGGACAAATTCTACCACTTCGAGGTGCATTTTGGTGGGTTGCAGGTACTGCCCGATGGTGAGCACGTCGCAGCCATGCGCCAGCAGGTCGTCCATGATTTGGAAAACCTCCTCTGGATTTTCGCCAAGTCCAACCATGATGCCGGATTTAGTGCGCTTGCCGTAGTTTTTGGTGCGTTGTATCTGCTCCAAGCTGCGCTCGTATTTGGCTTGGGGGCGCACTTTTCGATAAAGACTTTTTACGGTTTCCATATTGTGCGACACGACTTCCTGACCAGCACTGATCATTCGTTCGAGCGCATCCCAGGTTGCCTTCACATCAGGAATGAGGGTTTCGATGGTTGTTTCCGGTGAACTTTCTTTTACAGCGCGCACCGTCTGATACCAGATTTCAGCGCCCCGATCTTTGAGTTCGTCGCGGTTTACAGAGGTAATAACGGCGTGTTTTACCTGCATCAACCGGATGGCTTCGGCCACTCGGCGGGGGTCATCTTCCTCGGCTTCATTGGGGCGGCCAGTTTTCACCCCGCCGAAAGAGCAGGCGCGTGTACAAGTGTTGCCTAATATCATAAAAGTAGCCGTACCGGCACCCCAGCATTCGCCCATATTTGGGCAGTTGCCACTTTGGCAGATTGTATGCAATTTATATTCGTCCACGAGCGTGCGCACCTTTTTGTAGCTTTCGCCAATGGGCAACTTCACGCGAAGCCAATCTGGGCGCTTGCGCCGCATGTCAGGATGTTCTATTATTGGTAGTTCAACCATCATCAAACGTTTGAAATCAAGAGACAAATTTAAGCAGGTAAAGGTTCAATTTTTTTGGAAAGCGGTGCATGTGCTTGCTGTAATTTTTTTGCTTACAATAATCATAAGCAAATAGGATGCATTATAATATTATTTTTTTGTTCTAAATAGCTGATTTAAAGGATGTTACAGCGTTAAAAATAATAGCCGAGAATTTATTGCCAGCTTGAAATATTATAATAAGTAAATATTTTTGACAGCTTCTCAAATGCAAGCTTTTACCACCGTTTTCCGAGCTGCAAATTTACGTACAGATTCACAAAAAGCAGCCTATTTTCAGCATTTTGTACTTGCGGAGCCTCCACCATGATCGGTACACGACGTGGGTAAACATCTATCATAACCCCAGCGTCAAGTGCTTTTACAAACTCATCGAAGGCGCCCCAGTCGAAGTGGAGTGCAAATTTGGCATGTGCGCCCGGCAGTACGGATACTTCGTCAAGCCCTTTGGCAAAGCCAGAAGAGCCGTATATGCTGGTAGAATTGAGGAAAGCATCGGCATTGCTACCAGTAAAGCGCTCGCTGCGGATGAAGGGATCGCCACTGCCAAAATCAGGATAGCGCACCAGATCGAGGTAGTAAGGTTTCAGGAAACCCAATGAAGGGCCAGCAGCATAGCTTAGCCCTACGGCCACACCGCGTCGCTTGGCTTTTTCTGAGAGGTAGCGCTTTTCGCCAAAACCCACTCGGAGCGGGATGAAATTATTTTCTTTGCCAAAAATATAGGCTCGCGAAATCCGCCCGGTAGAGGGAACACGGAAATCGAAACTCTGCCGAAACTCCTTTGGATGCTTAATTTCGCCGATTTCAAAGCTATAATAGCGCGTGAGATAATACGTTTTGAGCGTGCCCACATCCACTCCAAGCCCGAATCCGTTGGTATGCAGTTTGAAATTAACGGCAAATTCTTTGTTATACACGATTCCTTTCTGATCCTCATAATAGTTTTGACCAGGAATCAGCGTTTCCTGTGCCGCAGCGGATAGCAACAAACAGGAGACTAAAAGCGTCATCAAAAACGATATCTTATTCATATAGCAATTATTACAACGCATGAGTCATTTTGTTTTATGGCAAAGCAAGAAGTGTCGGCTGGTGTCCATGATGTTGTAAATAACAGGAATACAGTTACTTATGAAGGGCGTTATTTTTTAATAAAAATTAATTTTTCACAACATGCCTTCCGACGCCCCTTTATTCTGGTATCAGAACATATTTACTTGCTGTCTGGTTGTTTTTTGTTTTGTAAAATACTGCCAATCCGGTATAAATTTAAAAAATAAATACGATAAATGCCTTTTTTGCCAAATTTATTCATTTTTACATTCCTTTTTTGTCAAATTGATTGCCTATGCCATGGACCGTTCATACGCCGACGCTTACACCGCGGATCGCTTACAGTTGGGAGGTGCTGCTGCATCACTTATTAAAAGTGGATTTTCGGATAGAAACGGATGCCGAAGTTTACCGGCGCAGCGCTGGGGTATGTATTAATTATAGCTCGCGCCGACTGCGGGCGGATGAAATTTTTCTGCCAGCGGGGCCGCTTTTGCTGGAGGCAGGGCTTCGGGCGCAGCCGCTTGCTGTTTTTCAACATGATGGATGGCCAGCTTTTTTTGCGGTGGCTGCTGCCGATGCAGATTTGCCTTTTGACTTGCCGGCTTTGGTGTTCTATCTGGTCACGCGCTACGAGGAGTACCTGCCGCATCAGCCGGACAAACATGGACGCTTCCGGGCTGAGGAGAGCTTGGCGTCTCGGTATGGGTTCTTACAACAGCCTTTGGTCAATCAGTGGGCATGCCACTTGCGTGCTTGCGTTGAAGCGCGTTATGGCATAGCGCTCGCTTCTTCGGTTTATCGCTTTCAACCGACATTTGATGTGGATATGGCTTGGGCCTATCGCTACAAAGGCTGGGGGCGTAATGCTGGTGCGTTGCTGCGCAGTATGGCAAAAGGCGATTGGCGAGATGCTCAGCGACGGATACAGGTGGCTTCCGGCAGGGTGGATGATCCTTTCTTCACTTTTTCTTACATTGAGCGCCTGCACACGCAGTACGGGCTACAACCAATTTTTTTCTTTCTTTTAGGCAATTACGGTGTTTATGATAAAAATACCTCCCATCGGCAGCCAGCTATGCAGCAGCTTATTCGGCGCTTGCATCAACGGTTTCCTGTAGGTATCCATCCTTCGTACCGCGCTGCAGAGGCAGATGCTTCGTTGCGCGAAGAAATTCGGCGATTAAAAGTCATCATTAGAGAGCCTGTTTTGAAAAGTCGGCAGCATTTTTTACGGTTGCACTTTCCACACACCTATCGGGCCCTCCAAGTGGCGAGCATTCATGCTGATTATTCTATGGGATTTGCTCAGCAAATTGGTTTTCGGGCAAGCATCGCTACGCCTTACCCTTGGTACGACCTCTTGGCGGAGCAAGCTACGTCATTTATGATTCATCCTTTTCAAGTGATGGATGTAACGCTAAAGCATTATCTAAGGCTGTCGCCAGAAGAAGCGTTGCAGGCTGTGCGTTTGGTCATAGAGGCTACACGCGAGGTAGGCGGTGTGTTCTCTACAATTTGGCACAATAGCTCCTTTTCAAGCATTGACGACTGGCAGCCGTGGGGTGCCGTGTACGAATCAATCTTGCAGATGGCAGCTTCAAAATAATGGATTTTACCTACCTTTGCCGCAAAAAAAATTTATGCGCCTGAATACACTGAATATTCTGATGATCGCATTGCTACTGCTGGCGGGCCTAAGCGGCTACCAATGCACAGGTACTTCTGGCAATGCTTCCAAGTCGGTTGCTCGCTCTGCTCAATTGACTTACATCTGTCGGGGTACCGAGCCTTTCTGGATTTTAAAAATTGACACCACTACCATCACTTTCTTGCTGGCAAGCGCCGACCAAATAATCTACCCCAAGCCAGATGCAACCATGAGCGGTGATTCCATTATATACGAAACCGTCTATGATGCTGGCGATTACGAAAGCCGACTGCGCGTAGCCATTTTGAAGCAAACCTGTAGCGATGGCATGTCGGATTATGTTTATCCACACGCGGTTCGCATAGAACGGGATGGGGAGGTATTTATAGGTTGCGCCGAATAAACGGATGTTGCATCTATTACAAATAGATTTTACGATATTACATGCTACGGTCTTATAAAAAGTTGGTTTTCAGCTGATTGAAATTGGTGTATAATAAGCGTGTAAATGATTTATAATTCAAACATAAAATGTTGTTTGCGTCGGGTGCTTATTTTACCAACCCTTTCAGAAGTAGCGTTGTCATTTGCTCGTACAATTCTTCGGGGCTTATTTGGCGGTTTGGTCGGTACCAATCGTGTAGCCATCTGATAGAAGACAGTATGGTGTACAAAACCGTGAACGAATCGAGGGCACGGAAAGCACCACTTTGTATGCCCGACTCAATGATTCGCTGAAAGCGATTTTCGTAATCCTTGCGCATCGTTTTGAATTCGGTCAGCAAAGGCTCGCTCAGGTGTCGCCATTCATCGTTGAATGCGGTGACCGAGGTCAGGTCTTCTGTGGCCACCTCAACATGTAGTCGGATGAGCATCCGCACCTTATCCATGGGCGATCCGGGCATCTGTTCTACTTGTTGCATCCCATCGCGGAAGCGTTTGGCATTGCTAAAGCAAATAGAAGACAAGATTTCTTCCTTGGAGCCGATATGATTGTAAAGACTGGAAGCCTTCAGATTAACCTTTTGAGCCAAATCGCGCATGGAAGTAGCCGAGTAACCTTTGTCTCGAAAAAGCTGAGCCGCTGCTTCAAAAATGATCTGTCGTTTGCTTTTGTCGGTGTCAATAGAGTTGGGTAGCATAATGCATGATGGATTAATGAATACCATTTATGATGTACAAAGTAGCCTTCGTTTTGTGAAGCCCTACAGGCGGTTCCGCCATCGTTCTAACTATCGCCAAAAGTAATGTTTTTGCATATTTTTTGCAAACTTGCCTTGCAAATGAAGCATTCGCCCCTTCAATGATGTTAATCTTTTATTAATACACCAACTGCTACCGACCAAAATTCTTTAGCGGATGTATTTTTGTAAAAATTATCACCAAACAGATGAGAACTATTTCTGTATTTTTGGGGCTGATGCTGCTAAGTCTTATCGCCCAAGCACAACTCAACCCAGTAAGCTGGTCGTTTGAAGCCAAAAAAATAAGCGCTGACGCCTACGACTTGATTATAACCGCCAAAATTGAAAAAGGCTGGTATGTATATTCGCAGTACCTCGAATCGGAGGAAGGCCCTATTCCCACACATTTTACGTTCGCAATAGACGACGACTATCGGCTGGCGGGCGAAACACTCGAAAGTGGCAATAAAAAAGAAGGTTTCGACGAAATTTTTGGTATGAATTTAGCGAAGTTTAGCACCAAAGCAGTTTTTACCCAGCGGGTCAACTTGCTGCGCAAAACGAATCGTATTAGTGGCTCTGTGGAGTTTATGACCTGCAACGACGAGCAGTGCCTGCCCCCTGAAACGATAGCATTCAGCATAATGTTGAAGTGAATAGCAAATAGCGTTATGTGACAAAAGGTTCGTAAAGTTTTGATAATCAATACTTTAAGCTCGTATGGGCTATTATAGTACTCGTTTCCTCTTTATAGAATAAGCACATGATGAAAAAAATACATTTACTCATATTCCTGCTCGCGATTGGCTACAGCCTATCTGCGCAAATACTTACCCCAGTCAAATGGAGCACTGCCTACAAGCAAGTGGGCGACCATGAATTTGATCTGGTTTTTACGGCTACCATTGACGACGGGTGGGTTATCTATTCGCAGTACCTCAGCAGCGACGAGGGCCCTATCCCGACCAGCTTTCACTTTGAAAAGGGCGACCACTTCGAGTTGGTTGGAAAAAATAAAGAATCCGGCAACCGAAAGGAGGCTTTCGATAAGGTATTCCAAATGAATTTGGCAAAATTTTCCAAAAAAGCAATTTTCACACAGCGCGTTCGGATAAAGGACTATAGCAAACCGGTGAAAGGCTATTTGGAATTTATGACTTGCGACGACGAGCGCTGCCTACCGCCCACCGAGGAGGATTTCAATTTTCAGCTTGTAAATACAGCCAAAACGCTTGAAAATACGGGTGCTTCCGCCAATGCATCGCCTGGTGTTGCACCTGCCCCCGATCGCCTTACGCTGCCCGAAGTGCCTGCTGCCAGTGCGCGTGCCGGCATCCTGGAGCCGGTCAAATGGAGCGGCGAAGTACGCAAAATAAGTGATGCCGCATTCGAGGTGGTGTTCAAAGCTAACGCCGACAAAGGTTGGTACATCTACTCGCAGTTTATTGACGATGGCGGCCCTATTCCTACAGAATTTGATTTTTCGGGGAATGTGCATCTGAAAATAGCCAGCAAAGCCCAAGAATCGGGCCCTCAGCGCGAAGAAGGCATGGATGCCATTTTTAATATGAAGGTCATCAAATACAAGCGCGAAGCGACCTTTGTGCAGCAGGTGCAAGTGCAGCATCCTGCTTTGCCTGCTCAAGGCGTTATCATTTATATGACCTGCGATGAGGAGCGCTGTATTCCTTTTGAAACGCCTTTTAGAGTGGATTTTGCGAACCTGACGCTGCGCATTGGCGAGGATGCTGATATACCTCAAGAGCCTATTAATAAATTGATTTACAGTGGTTTATATGGAAGTTTGCCCAAGCCCGACCTGCAAAATCCGGTAGCGCAATGCGGTGAAGTGGTTACAACCAATGCCGGTAAAAGTTATTGGTCTATCTTTTTGCTGGGTCTGATCGGTGGTCTGCTGGCGCTGCTTACACCCTGCGTTTTTCCGATGGTGCCGCTCACGGTAAGTTTTTTTACTAAAAGCAGCAAAGATCGCAAGAAAGGTATTGCGAATGCCTCCTTGTACGGCTTTTTCATTCTGGCGGTTTATCTGTTGTTGAGCATTCCCTTCCACCTCATGGACAGCATCAATCCTGATATTCTGAATGATATTTCTACCAATGTATGGCTCAATCTGGCATTTTTTGCCATTTTTTTGTTCTTTGCTTTCTCCTTTTTTGGCTATTATGAACTCACGTTGCCCAGCAGTTGGACAAATCGTGTGAGCAATGCGGAAGGCATTGGCGGTGTGATTGGTATATTTTTTATGGCACTTACGTTGGCCTTGGTATCATTCTCGTGCACGGGGCCTATTCTTGGTTCTTTGCTGGCGGGTGCACTAAGTGCTGACGGTGGCGCGATGCAACTCACGGTGGGTATGGGCGGCTTCGGGCTGGCGTTGGCATTGCCTTTTACGCTCTTCGCGGCTTTTCCCGGCTGGATGAATTCGCTTCCCAAATCAGGGGGCTGGCTCAATACCGTAAAGGTGGTGCTGGGGTTTGCCGAGTTGGCGCTGGCATTAAAATTCCTATCAAATGCTGACTTGGTAAAGCATTGGGGATTGCTCAAAATTGAAACCTTTTTGGCTGCTTGGATACTGATTGCGCTGGGTTTGGCATTGTATTTATTGGGTCGGATCAAATTTCCGCATGATTCCCCTATCAAAAAATTATCGCTGACCCGAATTGCGCTGGGGCTTACTTCGATAGCTTTTGCCGTATATATGGCTACCGGATTTATCTATGACCAGAAAGCCCAGTCGCTGCGTCCGCTTACGTTGCTGAGTGGTTTGGCGCCCCCCGCTTGTTACAGCATTTTTTACCCCTGCGACTGCCCGCAGAATTTGAATTGCTTCAAAGATTTGGAGTCAGGAATGGCTTACGCCAAAGAAATCAATAAACCAGTAATGATTGATTTCACGGGCCATGCTTGCGTAAACTGTCGTAAAATGGAAGAACATGTGTGGCCTCGGCAGGAGGTGTACAAATATTTGAAAGATGATTATGTGCTCATTTCACTTTATGTGGATGAAAAGATAGAACTCCCTGAAAACGAGCAAATTGAAGTGCAAAAAGCGACCGGTGGCACACGCAAATTGCGCAATGTGGGGCACAAATGGTCGCATTATCAAACCGAATATTTTAACACCAACACACAGCCGTATTATGTATTGCTATCTCCTGATGGGCAATTGCTCAACCAGCCAGTGGGTTACACCCCTGCTGCCCGCGATTATGCGGAATTCTTACAATGCGGATTGGAGGCCTACAAAAAGGTAGCTCAGGAGCGTCCAGAGAAACCGCTGCAACGCATTGGAAACATCAAATAAATCTTTATACTATATAAAGCGCTGATTTTTAATAAAAAAAGATTTTCAGAGAGGGAGAAACTCCTGGAAACCCTTTTTTGTTTTAAATTTTGTAAGTGCTTCTTACCGTAGCCATAAACCAACTAAGCGGCAGCAACTTTCGAACCACCACCAGGATTGGTGCAGGCGATCCTACCACATAGCGCAAGCGCTTGCCTCGATCATTGGCAGCTTTAAAAATGGTTTTTGCTACAATGATAGGGCCCTTCGCGTTGGCGCCAAATTCTTGTGATACCTTTTCCACGCGCTGAATAAATTGGGAATAAGCATCCGTATTGTCAGGCTTTACAAACTCACGGCTGCGGTTGTAAAAATCCGTTTTAATTGGTCCTGGTTCTACGATACGTACCTGAATACCAAGGGGTTGCAACTCATATTGCAAAGATTCGGAAAACCCCTCAACCGCCCATTTTGTACCATGATAAATGCTATACAAAGGAAAAGTTACTCGCCCGCCTATGGATGTAATTTGTATGATGGTGCCGCCGCCTTGTAAGCGCATAATACGAATGGCTTCGCGCGTTACGCGCATCAGTCCGAACACATTGGTATCGAATTGTCGGCGAATAACATCATCGCTCATGGCTTCAAATACGCCATCCACGCCATAACCCGCATTGTTTACTACGACATCGAGTTGGCCAAAGTCCTGTTGAGCTGCAGTTAGCGCCTTTTCTATCGAACCCTGATCTGTGACGTCCAGCGCATACAAGCGCACGTTGGGCAGTTGATTCAATTCGTTTTCTTTTGCCGGATCCCGCATTGTGGCGGCTACCTGCCAGCCCTGTTGCGCAAAATACACTGCCGTTGCCCGACCAATACCCGATGATGCACCCGTAATTAAAACCGTTTTATTCATGGTGATTGCGTTTTTAAACCTCTGAAAATCAGTTGCATAAGAAAATTTAATTACATTTCTATACTTTAATCATTTACAATATCATGATGGCGTATCACATGCTAATAAAGAAAAGCGGTAGCTGCCAGGGTCGTACCGTCAGTGGTTTGCAAAGCGCCAGCATGAACTGCCCCTTGCAGGCGGGTTTCCAAAAACTGGATTTCCCGTTCTTTAATCGTTTTGATACCATTCATTAAAAAGCGGCTCTACCGGTTGTAGAACAGCAAGTGAAAGCTGCGTTGTGTTGAGTATTTCTTCGTACTGCTTTGTATATGTTAATTAATTCAAATTCGTTTTATATTAAATATCAAAGACTTATAAGTGTTTTTCCTACAGTCCTCGAATAAATATCTCCGCTTCAGCCAGCATCTCTTTGGATAAGAATCTATCTTCTTTTATTCCTAAAATATCGTTGAGGATCGTTTTAGCCGTGGCGTGGTGTTTGGTTTTCAAGTAAAAATAGGGTTGTTTTTTAATTTTTCAATCATTTTGTAAAAAAGTTTGAAAAATTTATCCTGTAACTTTTTGCGCATTTTGCGTATATATAAAATATATCGCTTAAATTTGTTACAAGGCAAGTATGCTTCCCCCTGTTTGCACGAGCACCATTTAAAGATTTTGAAAAACATATAACCCTTTGAAAAACAAGCAAATAGGGGCAGCACTTGCTGTGATAGAACAGATAGAATGCGCTCATGTATCCATTGCACAATCTGGTTGGTTGGCGTTGGGGTACGCGCACTATTCGACCGACAAATCCTTACAATTTCTATTAAAATATATGAGCCATGAGTGCCAAGATGGCTTGTGGCAGGGCGTCCTTCTTTGGCATTTTTATCAACAAAGTAAGGACAAAGCGGCGGCGCGTGTTGTGCTCTCCCATTGGTATGCAGTGTTGTGCGCTCGCCATCAGCGTTACTACGAACAATATGATATGGCGGAAGATGGGTTGCCCGCACCCAGTGGTGTGCAAGACCCCCTGCAGCTAACGGCGTTGGTGTGGTCGAATGCAAGTCTTTTACGGATTGGTCATGTACTTGGCACCGACGCCTCGGCTATATTGCAGTGGCAGGAGTTGACGATTTATAGTATGAATGACCAACTGTGGGATGCGGCATCTGCCCTGTACCTTGCCCGCAATGTAGCACACCAGCATCGTTACCGACCCAATGGGTTAAGGGGATTTCTGCCTATGGCCGCGGAAGTACCCACACAGGATCAAGCAGAAGCCATGCTGCGGCACCTTGAACGTATCCTTTTCTCGGAGACAATCACGATGCTGGAGGGGTGGTTGCTCTGGCAGGGCTTGCTATTTTATGATATGACGGAGTATGCTGCCCGATTGCGCCAGTTTTTATTGGCGGCTATAGCCGAATATGGCTTCTGCGAGGGATTTGATGGGACCAGTGGGGCGCCTGCAGCCCAACATGCATCTGTGCAAAGCCCCGTGACGGCAGCGCTGTATTTGGATATGGCCCGAAGCCGGTAGGGTAGGAGTGGGGGAGTTTTTTAGGCAATAGCATCAAATTTTCATTATCCTTGCTATTTTTGCTGCAAAAAATTTTGAACACACCAATCATGAAAAACATACTTTCACTGTGCCTGTTGGCCATTGCTGTGCAAGTGGTAGCTCAGGAAAATGACAGCCTGCAATATACCTTTCCCGAATTGATCATCCAAGAAAACCGGCTACAATTACCCTTCAACCAGAATTCAAGATCCGTCAGCGTACTCACGCGCGAGCAATTGGAAAATCTACCTTCCGTTAGTGTAGCAGAAGTGCTCCGGTATGTATCCGGTGTGGATGTTCGGCAGCGTGGCGTGCATGGCATACAAGCAGACGTGAGCATTCGGGGGGGCACTTTCGACCAGGTGTTGGTGCTCATTAATGGGGTAAAAATGGCAGACCCCCAAACCGGACATCATAGTCTTAATCTTCCCATTGACTTGGAAAACGTGGAGCGTATTGAAGTGTTGAAGGGGCCTGGAGCACGTATCTTCGGACAAAATGCTTTTGCCGGCGCCATCAACATCATCACTAAAAATCCGACAGAGCAGTTTGTAAAAATTCGATTGCAAGGCGGTGATTTTGGATTGTATGGTGCGCGGCTTTCCGCTTCTTTGCCTACCAATAATGCCCGGCACTATGTATCGCTGGCTCGCGACGCCTCCAGCGGCTATCGCTACAATACAGACTACACCATTCATAATGCTTTTTATCAATCGGAATGGGAATTGACACAAGCGCAGCACCTACAGGTTATGGCAGGATTTACCGAGCGCCAGTTTGGTGCCAACGGATTCTATGCTAGCCCTGATTTCAAAGACCAGTACGAAGCGGTACAAACCAGTCTGCTGAGCCTCGGCTATAAGTTCCAATCGGAGCGCTGGACCGTAGCACCTCGTGCCTATTGGCGTCGGAATCAAGATTTGTACATTTTTGTACGCAATAATCCGGCTATCTATCGCAATATGCACATCGGCGATGTCGCAGGCGCGGAGCTGAATGCCAACTACCGCAGTGCGCTTGGGCTTACTGGTATCGGCATTGATGCCAACTATGTCAATTTGCGCAGTAATAACCTCGGCGACCGCCAGCGTAGGGTGCTGAGCGCCTTCTTGGAACATCGCTTTCTGTTGTGGCAGGATCGCCTCGACATTACCCCCGGCATTTTATTCAATTATTTTTCTGACTTTGGCAGCAACCTGCTTCCAGGGCTTGACCTGGGCTATCGCTTCAGCGAAACCCTAAAACTCTTTGCCAATGCAGGTTACACCTATCGGGTACCTACGTTCACAGATCTATATTATGCGGATCGCGCCAATATTGGCAATCCTGACCTTCAGCCCGAAGCGGCATTGTCATATGAAGCGGGATTCACCTACACGCGCACAGGCTGGCGCGCCCAAGCGAGTTATTTCCGCCGAGAAGGACGTGATCTGATTGACTGGACAAAGGCGCAGGCGACAGACCCCTGGCAGCCTCAAAATTTCGGGCGAGTGACGATGCAGGGCTGGGACATCAACGCGGACATCGTGGTTCCGCTGTGGCTGGGGCGCGCTACGCCTGTGCAGCGCATGAACGTTGGCTACACCTATATCGCCGCTCAGACTTTTAATGAAGACGCCGCATTCTCGCGCTATGCATTAGATAACTTACGGCATCAGATTATTGTAGGATTGGAAACGAAAATTGTAAAGAAATTGTCCGCCAGCGCTCAGTATCGCTACAATGACCGAGTCAATCTGCCCGATTACAATGTGCTCGACGCCCGTCTGCTCTGGAACGCCAAGCGCTACCGCATTTTTGTGGAAATGACCAATATTACAAATACTATGTACACCGAAACCAATTTAGTAGCTATGCCTGGCCGCTGGCTGCGTATCGGCGCGGATTGGACAGCGCTGTTGAAATAAAGAATGGATTAACAAAAAAATTGCAATAAAAAAGAAAAGGCATCCGCCAAAAATCATCCAAAATTAATCTGTACCTTTACGATTGTTTTTTGGATACTATTTTTAAAAATAGACACCGGGTGCAATAGGTGTACATGATTGCAAATATTTTGCAGATAGCATGAGCAATGGTGGTACATGATGCACGCCCGTGTCTCCAACGCATTGCCCCAATTTGCCAATCAATGGTATGAAATTGAACCTGACCGACACACACACACACTTGTACAGTCGCCAGTTCGATAGCGACCGAGGCGCCATGATGCAGCGCGCCTTAGCCGCAGGCGTACATAAAATGTACCTGCCCAATGTGGATAGTACCTCTATTGACGCTATGCTGGCCTTAGAAGCAGCTTATCCGGCGCATTGTTTTGCGATGATGGGGCTGCATCCCTGCTCCGTGCAAGCCAATTACCAGGACGAACTCGCCATCGTGCGCGAATGGCTCGACCGGCGCCCTTTTGTGGCAATAGGCGAAATCGGGATTGATTTATATTGGGATAAGACCCATATCGAAGCACAACAGGAGGCTTTCTTAACGCAATGCGAATGGGCTAAAGCACTGGATGTTGCGATTGTGATTCACACCCGCGAAGCCACAGAACGCACCATTGACTTAGTACGTGAAGTAAAAGACGAGCGGCTGCGCGGTATTTTCCACTGCTTTGGCGGCACAGTGCGCGAAGCGGAAGCCATCATAGATTTGGGCTTCCATTTGGGAATTGGCGGTGTGCTGACCTACCCCAAGTCGGGCTTACATAAAACGCTGGAAGCGATTGATTTACAATATATTGTGTTGGAAACGGACGCACCTTACCTCGCACCGATTCCGCATCGCGGCAAACGAAATGAAAGCGCTTTTCTACGCTTAGTAGCCGAGCATTTAGCAGCGGTAAAACAAACTACGTTAGAACACATTGCAGCAGCGACTAACGCCACGGCAGAAAAAATTTTTGCTAAAAAAACAAAATCGTTGCCACAGCAGATTTTGCAGGAAAATTAAGGGTTCACACAGTTTTTACATGGCAAATTTGACGGCAGAATCTTAAAAAATTTTGAATTCTTACATCTTTTTACAATTTTTGTGCCGAGCAGTATTGCTTAAAACGAGTGAATGTTTATTTTTGTTGGCGTTTGAAATGAAAAACGCCCTTGTTAGGTAGGAAAAAATCGGGGCAGGAGCGTTGCGTTAGCAGCGGGAAGTATGTTGCTAAAAGCGGTAACATACTCCCCATGCAAGGAATAGCAGGAGAGATGGCCGAGTGGTCGAAGGCGCACGCCTGGAAAGTGTGTAGGCTCCAAAAGGGCCTCGCGGGTTCGAATCCCGCTCTCTCCGCCAATGCTGGGACAAACGGAAAATCACTTAATTTCATCACAAAAAACAATCGTAAAACCTTATTAGCTATGCGAAAATTATGGACTCTATTGCTTGTACTGGTGTTAGCTTTATTCACAAGCAATATCGTTGTATATGCTCAGGATAATGCCGAGAGCACAGAAGCTACGACGCAGGACGAACAGGCTCCAGCCGAAGATGAAGAAGTAGAGGTAGCTCCAGCTGCTTCCGCCGCTGATGCAGTGGAAATAGAGCAGGTGGCAGGTTACCAATTGCTGAAAAAGTATTTCATTGACGGTAGCTGGCAGTTCATGAGCCTCGTATTGGTGTGTTTGATTTTCGGTCTGGCCTTCGCCATCGAACGGATCATCACCCTCAATATCGCTACGGTGAATACCGAAAAACTACTGGCTCGTATTGACGAAAACCTGAAATCAGGCGACGTAAATGGCGCTATGGAAGTGTGCAAATCTACACAAGGCCCAACCGCCAGCATCCTGTACGAAGGTTTGAAGCAAGCCAAAGACGGCCCCGAATCAGTAGAAAAAGCTATCGTATCCTACGGTAGCGTACAAATGGGGCTTCTTGAAAAAGGCTTGGTGTGGCTGTCGCTGTTTATCGCTCTGGCGCCGATGCTCGGCTTCATGGGTACGGTAATCGGGATGATCTCGGCCTTCGACCGTATCGAGGCGGTAGGTGATATCTCTCCGACGGTTGTAGCCGGCGGTATCAAAGTGGCACTTCTAACCACCGTGTTCGGTCTGGTTGTGGCGATTATTCTTCAGGTGTTCTACAACTATATCATCAGCAAAATTGATGGTATTGTGAACAAGATGGAAGACGCTTCGATTGCCTTGGTGGACATTTTGGCTGCAAATGGTATTTTCAAGAAATAATCAGAACCCGTAAAAGCTATGTACAAGTTTCTAACAAAAAACGGACAAGCGCTATCATTTGGGACGGGGCTGGCTATCACGGTACTCTTTCTTTTGATTGCAACCGCTGGTCTAAGTAAATTCAACGCACTTCCAAAGGAAGAACAGCTTTCGACAACCATCTTTGACTTCGGTCTGATGGGAGCACTTGCTTTGGTTGTTGTAGCTACTATTGTTACTATCGGTTTTGCCGTGTTGCAGATAGCAGGTAACCTGCGCTCTTCACTCATGGGTATTCTGGGCGTAGCAGCGTTGGTGGTTATCTTTTTGATATCCTACGCAACGGCAAGTGGTGAAGCTACGGGCGCTATCGCGCGTGCTGCTGAAAATGCAGGCGGGCTTACAGCAGGCAATCTCAAGTTTATTGGCGCTAGCATTACGACAGCGCTCATATTGTTGAGCTTGGCGGCACTGATATTCATTGTATCCGAAATTCGTAACTTTTTCAAATAATACAGGCGTATGGCAAAGAATAGCCGTAGCAGAACAGCCAATGAAATCAATGCCAGTTCTATGGCTGATATCGCGTTTCTGCTGCTTATCTTCTTCCTTGTGACGACCACCATCGTGGAAGACAAGGGTATCACTGTAAAGCTGCCACCCTGGTCGGAAGAAAAACCGGATATTCAGCAATTGAAATCGCGCAACGTGTTTTCGGTGCTGGTAAATGCCCAAAACCAACTCTTGGTACGTGGCGAACCGGTTGACATCCGCTATTTGAAAGACCGCGCCAAGGAGTTTATTGCTAACCCGCAACAACGGGAAGATTTAGCAGAACGCCCTACGCGCGCGATTATTTCACTAAAAAATGATCGGGGTACTAATTACAAAACGTACTTGGAGGTTTACAATGAACTGAAAGCTGCTTACACAGAACTTTGGGATGAATTCAGCCAACGCAAGTATGGTATTCCATATAGCGATGATATGCCTCGCGCCTATCAAAAGGAAATCAAGGCAGAGATTCCCTTCGTATTGTCGGAAGCCGAACCTACAGCATATGGGGAGGAGAATTAATGGCGGTCGTTGTTGCTAAAAAACGCCCCGTGCATCAATCATTATCAATTGACCAGTTGCTTCGTTGCAGCTAAAATTGACGGATTATGTCTAAATTTTCTAAAAAAAGAGGTAAGGCTACGCCTGCTATCTCGACCGCGTCACTACCGGACATCATCTTCATGTTGCTTTTCTTCTTCATGGTCGTAACAACCATGCGAGATGCAGAGTTAAAGGTGCAGGTGAGCACGCCTTACGCGACCGAACTGACGAAATTAGAGGAAAAATCGTTGGTCAACTACCTGTACGTTGGGCGCCCTACGCCGCAGTATCAATCCATATATGGCACAAAGCCTCGCTTACAATTAGGCGATAAGTTTGCCGATGTTTCGGAAATTCCACTTTTCTTGGAGCGCCACAAAGTGAAAGTGCCCGAATCTCGCCGCGCACAGATCACATCTTCGCTTCGAGTGGATGGAACTGTGACGATGGGTATCGTACAGGACATTAAAACGCAGTTGAGAAAGGCAGGTCAGCTTAAAGTGAACTATTCGGCCAAAAAACGTCCGACTAATCTTCAATAAGCAAGCCTTATTAGCATCTGATAAAAAAAGGGACATTCTGACTAAATAGAGTGTCCCTTTTGTAATATGTATATTAACGAAGCCTGCCGCTATTGAGTGATCGTACCAACTGCTCATCTTTGCGAATATGCCGCTTAGCTAATAACGCGAAAAGAATGGTAGCTGGCGGCAGCAACAGCCCTGGCGACAGTGCGACCGCAGTAGCCTGTGGTGAAGGTACATCCAGTAGATAGTAACCGATACCAAAAACCAGCCCCGCTATGCCCAATACGGCCGCCAACAACGTGAGCCGCTGCTGTATTTGGAGTTTTTTATACAAAAAAATACTTACCAGCGACAAAGCACCTGCCAGCGCAAAACATATCATTAGCACTAAGTGATCTTGTACACGATAGGTCTGATCGGCTAAAAGCGTCTCCGCAATGGATGTATCGCTGGATACAAATGGCACACCAAAAGCGCCAAAAGCCGTTGCTGCCGCTAATAGCAGCCATACGGATTGTATTCTTTGAATCATACGCAGTAATTTTCCTGCTGTAAAGATACATAAAGCAGCGGAGTATTTTGTACGCTCGCTTGGTAGGAGTAGCTTTCCATTGTGAAAAACTTTGCGCATCTTTATATCTTTGATGCTATGGATAAAAATATTTTTCAATCGCCAGACACCTTGAGCTACTGGGAACGTGAAACTTTCTTCCAGCACCTGGATGTCGCCATTGTAGGTAGTGGTATTGTGGGGCTAAGCGCTGCTATTGCCCTGAAAGAGCAGCAACCAGCGCTGCACGTAGCTGTTCTGGAGCGCGGCGTGCTGCCTTTTGGCGCCAGTACACGAAATGCTGGGTTTGCCTGTTTTGGTAGCATGACAGAATTGTTGGATGACCTGACCCGGCATACCGAGGCAGAAGTATGGTTGCTGGTGGAGCGGCGGTGGCGCGGATTGCAACGCCTACGCGAGCGGATAGGTGACCAACGGATGGAATATGAAATGCTGGGTGGCTACGAATTATTTACACCCGATGACGAAGCGCTTTTTCAGCAATGTCGAGCGGCTTTGCCTGATTTCAACAGAATTATTAATGCCATGACCGGGCAGCGATCTGCTTTTGAAATCATAGACAAACGCGCTGGCCAGTTTGGCTTTAAAGGGGTTAATCATCTGATTGTCAATAGATTGGAAGGTCAACTGCACGCGGGTAAGATGATGGCTGCCCTCATGCAAATAGCGGCGGCACGAGGCGTGCGCTTCTTCAATGGTCTGCAAGTGACTGCTTTTGAGCACAATACCAACGGGGTACGTATTCATAGTGTAGAAGGTTGGCAAATAGCTGCCCGTAAGGTTTTGGTAGCCACAAATGGCTTTGCGCAACAGTTATTTCCCGAACTCGCTGTGCTACCTGCGCGCAATCAGGTATTGATAACCAAGCCTTTAGCTAATTTAAAATTCGCGGGTTCTTTTCATTACGACCGGGGGTATTATTATTTTCGCACCATTCACAATCGGGTATTGCTGGGTGGTGGCCGCAATTTGGCTCCCAATACCGAACAAACCGATGAGTTTGGTACAACCGATTTGATCAAAGGGGCTTTGCTACGTTTGTTACAGCAAGTTATTTTGCCTGGGCAGCCAGTAGAAATTGACAACTGGTGGAGCGGAATTCTAGGCATTGGCAATCAAAAAACACCCATTTTAAAAGAGGTCGCGCCCAATATATTAGTTGCGGTGCGCATGGGCGGTATGGGCATTGCCATTGGCAGCTTGGTTGGCGACGAAGCCGCTGAGCGGATACTCCAAGCTTGAGTTTTGCTTAATATTTCGTTAAAAGGTGCTCCTTGACACTAACATTCCTTCAACCGTATCGTTTTTTAGAAAAAAAGACCGAATGCGCATCCGATACCTATCTTTATTGCTGTTGCTGCTTGCTGCTTGGCATTTGCCCGCACAAACCCAACCGCCGGCCAAATCCAAAAGCCAAGTAAAAGTGGACTGGGCGGATACTTTTGAAAATATTCAACAGGATAAAAAGATCATCCAAAAATTGCGTGGCAATGTAGAGCTTCGGCAGGATGACATCTTCATGTATTGTGATTCCGCTACAATCGAAGATAATAATTATGTCATTGCCCAAGGCAACGTTATTATACAGCAAGGTGATACCACCAGCGCTTTTGCGGATTCCTTGGTATATCGGGGTGATGTAAAGCTCGCCACATTATTTAGTAATGTAGCTTTGGTAAATAGAGACCAAAAGTTATTTACCGAACGCCTCGATTATGATTTAAATACCAAAATTGCAACTTATTTTGAAGGCGCAACGCTTACCAACAACGCAACACAACTCAGCAGCAAGCGTGGCTATTATTATGTTCGGGCCAATGAAGTATTTTTCCGCGATAGCGTAGTGGTCATTGACCCCTCGTTTAGCTTACGCGCGGATACACTCAAATTCAATACCGAAAGCCGTACTGTATTTTTCCTGGGCCCTACACTTATTACGACCGATAGCAGTAAAATTTATTGCGAGGATGGCTTTTATAATACCGCTAATAATTTGGCAGAATTTCGCAAGAATGCACAGTATCTGCGCAACGACCAACGCGCCACCGCCACAATTATTCGATACAATGGTAATAAAAAAGAATACACCCTTGACGGGAATGCCCACTTCACCGATACCAATCAGAATGCCAAGGCAGATGTAATTCGATATGAAGAACAGAATGATAAGTACTTCCTGATCGGCAAAGCTAATTATCGAGATTCTACGCGCAACATAATTGCCGATGAAATTATATATGATCGAAAAAATGAATTGTATTCGACCAAAGGGCGATCGCTCATCAGCGACCCGCCGCAATTATTAGAAGCAGACGCTGTGGCTTATGCAGAAGGGCGTGGCTTGGGTGTGGCTTCTGGCAATATTATCTGGCAGGATACCTCTGCCAATCTCACGGTTTTATGTGAGCGCGCCGACTTTGACCGTAAAACCAATTATCTCAAGGCTTCCGGCGGGCGTAATGGCCGGCCTATGCTCATTACCCTCATTGAAGAGGATTCTCTGTATCTGTCTGCGGATACGCTGTTGGCTAACCAAGCAATTGATAGCATCCGCCAGGATACCTCCCGATTGCTCTTTGCCTATCATGCGGTGCGCATTTTTAAAAACAATTTGCAAGCCGTCTGCGATTCGCTTGCTTATACTTCGCAGGACTCTATTTTTCGCCTGTTTCAGGAGCCTATCATTTGGTCGGATACCTCGCAATTCGTGGCGGATACGGTGCATATTCAGTTGCGCAATGAACGCTTGGATCAAATATTTTTATATAACAATGCTTTTATTGTAAATTCCCAGGATGAAATTTATTTCAATCAGATAAAAGGACGTAATGTTATTGCTACTTTTGAAGAAAGCGAGCTACGAAAAATGGACGTGCAGGGTAATGCGGAGTCTGTTTATTATGCTTTAGACGAACAAAATGCTTACATCGGTGTAAATAAAATCGTGTGTAGTGATATGTTGATGTATTTTGGTAATAATACCATTGATAAAATAAAATTTTACAGCCAGCCACGGTCCACCTTGTACCCGATGCGGCAGGCGAATCATAAAGATTTGGAAATGCCAGGTTTTCGATGGGAAATCCGGCTGCGCCCCAAGTCGCCGGATGATGTGCTACTCGTGCCGGATGCACTTACACCGCTGCCATCCTCAGCACCAGAAGCGCCGGAAGATGCTACCACTACTACAACTCGTAAACAATGAAACAGCTCTGGTGGATACTACCGATGATGGCACTGCTTGCCTGCCGTGTTGGTCAAGCTGCCGAGGCAACAGCCGTACAGCGTTTGGAAGCCGCCAATGTCGCATACCAGTCGGGGGCGTATGCGCAAGCTGCCGAGCAATACGAGACGTTATTAAAAGAAGGCTATCGCTCGCTGGCGCTGCATTACAATCTTGGCAACGCTTGCTACCGATTGGGCAAACCAGGGCTTGCCATCCTGCATTATGAGCGTGCACGGCTCTATGGCCCGCGCGATGCGGACGTGCGGCACAACTTGCAAGTTGTTCGTAGTCAACTGCCTGATGACATTGAGGTGCTGCCCCCATTTTTTCTGCGAACCTGGTGGAATGGGCTGAGCCTTGCGCTTTCTGCCAATGCTTGGAGCCTTTTGTCCATTGTATTGATTTGGCTTAGTGCCGGTGGGTTGGCAACTTGGCTGCTGGGGCATACCCGCCGCCTCAAGCAATGGGGGTTTGGTGGCGGTATTGTGCTGTTTATGCTGTCTTTATTTACTTTTGCATTAAGTTACAATCGTAATCAGTTGGAAATCAATAATAAAAGAGCCGTTATCATGCAATCGGAAGTGACACTGCATAGCGCGCCAGATACGATCAGTACTGTAGTACGACAATTGCACGAAGGCACCACCGTTGAATTGCTTGACCAGATCAACCAATGGTATAAGGTGACGCTCGCTAATGGGGAGGAGGGCTGGCTGCCAGCTAATACGCTGGAACGCATTTAGTTACCAATAATGATAACAATAAAAAAAAATCCCTGAATGCGTGTAGCACACAGGGATAGAAAAACATAAAGCTATGAAAACTAAAGTTTTATGAATTTAATTCATTTACAATGGATGATTGATGGCATCATCTTACTCCTCTTCTCCTACCTCACGGCCGCCTTTCAGTTGCTCTTGGTACGTTTGTAATTGTTCCCAATTGCCTTCTACGGCTAACTGTGCCTGTTTAGCCCAAGTAGCAGGATCGTGCATTTTATAGCGGCTACCGGCCTCGGCAAGCACTGCTTTCAATTTTTCTATATCGGCATTTGCTAAGGCACTCCAAGTGCTGATACCGGCTTCCTGTAACAAACTTTCAATTTTTGGGCCTACGCCCTCAATGATTTTCAGGTCGTCCGCCTTAATCGTTTTGCCAGAAGGCAGTTTAATTTTCTCGGGGACAACAGTCGGTGCTTCGGTTGCAGGTGCTGCTGGCGCTTCTACTACCACTGGTACCTCACTCACAGCGGGTGCGACGGGCGTATCCATTACCACAGGCGCAGCTACCTTGGGTTGTACGGGCGCTGCTGTGTGCTGCACCACCTCGAAAGGTGTGATGCTCACAAAGGTTCGATCGTGTTTCCTTTTGGTAAACACCACATTGCCATCCACTTCGGCATGAAGCGTGTAATCCTTACCCATATATACGTACTGCCCAGGGTGGAACTTCGTGCCACGCTGCCGAACAATAATATTACCTGCTTTAGCTACCTGGCCACCGAAAAGCTTGACGCCCAAGCGTTTGGGGCGACTATCTCTGCCATTCTGGGTACTACCTTCACCTTTTTTATGTGCCATGATTTGGAAATTTTTAGACTCATTGACGTGATTTGTAGCATACTACATCCTTAATGATCAGGCTACGATATTGTCAATTTTGATTTTAGTAAAATGCTGGCGATGTCCATTTTTTACGCGGTATCCCTTGCGTCTTTTCTTTTTAAAAACAATGACCTTGTCGCCTTTCTGGTTACCAAGCACCGTGGCGGTCACTTTGGCGGCTTGTAGCACCGGCATGCCGATAGAGACGTCGCCCTCGCCCCTTTCCACCAGCAATACTTGGTCGAAAGTAACGGTGTCGCCTGCGCCGGCTTCTAACTGGTGGACGAAGAGCTCTTGCCCTTCCTCAACTTTAAAT
>CALMSP010000102.1 GCA_937872405.1 uncultured Saprospiraceae bacterium
TCTACCTCGCCGCCCTGCTGCACGATATCGGGAAGTTTTGGCAGCGCGCGGATGCCTGGTATGAACAAAGTTCTCAGCTAACATCAGAGACAAAGAAGCTCGATGGACAGATATGTCCGCCCAATCGAAAGGGAGGGTTTGGTTATTTACACGTACTCTGGACGCACCAACTTTTTCAATCTTTCCGTACTATTTTTGATAAGGTGCTGGATCAGGATGGGCAGCAGCTTTTCCAAATTGACAACCGGGAAAATACGTTTGACAATCTGGTCAACCTTTCCATTTATCATCATCAGCCCTATACCGAATTGCAGGCATTGATCCAACTGGCAGATCACTGGAGTTCGGGCATTGACCGGCGCGAAGACAATATGGAATCGAATGAGGAATGGAAGTTTGAGCATATCAACTATGGCAAACCGCAGTTTAAAAAAGTGCCATTGTTTTCTATTTTTAGCAATATTCTGGTCAACGAGCAGAAGCATTCCCAACGGCATAGCTACGCTATGGAGCGTTTGGATATTGAATCCGAACAATGCTTTTTTCCAAATGAATTTGGGCAGGAGAATGTCAAAGACCTGACGGCGGATTATCAAAAACTTTGGAAACAATTTGCCGCAGAATTTGAAACCTTGCCCGATCGGGTACGTCCGTTTCTGGAATCGTTGCTGCTACTGCTCAAGAAATATACCTGGTGCATACCATCCAGTACGCAGGATATGGCAAATGTGAGCTTGTTTGACCATCTCAAAAGCACGGCAGCTATTGCAGATTGTCTGTACGCCTATTGGTTAGAGCATCGGGATCACTTTCATTATGATGCACAACGTAAAAAAATGAGCGTGAAACAGGGTAATTACCCATTGCTCATGTTGTGTTGCGACCTTTCGGGTATTCAGAAATTCATTTATAATATTTCCAGCAGCAGAGCCAACGTAAGTCTCAAAGGACGGTCTTTTTACATCCAGTTGGTGCAGGAGATCATCCAGCAGGAACTCATCCATAAAACCGATACCCAAACTGGGCATGTCATCTACGCCAGCGGCGGCAAATTTTACATGCTGCTGCCCAATACCGAAGACGTCAAGGAAGCATTGCGACTTACGCGTGACAAGATTGAACGGCAACTTTGGGAAGAGCAAAAGCAGAAACTATACGCTTGCATAGAATGGATTCCGTTTTGCTATTATCCGGCTGCCAATAAAAAAGAAAACGCTCGCATTGAAAGTCCGGAAGTAATGCCCGACACCGGCTGCGCCATCACAACCCTCGGCGACCTCTGGAAAGCAGCCACCGATAAAGCCGCAGCGCTGAAAGGCAGGAAATACCAGCATTTTATGACCGATATTTACGATTTGCTCTTCGGAAAGGCAGGTAAAGGCGTTGCCGTCAATCTGGACCAAGACGAAGGCGTGTGCAGCGTCACCGGCGAAGAACCGGAACCGGATAAAAAACTGGTATCATTAGACGATAATAAATACAAAGACGTAAAAGTACTCGAACAGGTCAGACAACAGGTGGATACCGGTCGCGCACTCAAGGATGCCACTTATTTGCTCTTCCTGGATAAGCAGGATCAGGACTTCGAGGCTTACTACAGCAGTCGTATCAAGGCTCAAATTAAACCCCTGGGTTTGGGACACCACATATATCTATTGGACGATCAGGATATTCAGCAGCACAAGCGCATCACTTCGGCCGATTTCACAACGGTTTATAAAATCAACAATACCGATTTTCTTGGCAAAGAACAACTGCGCGGCATCGCTACCGGCATGGGGTTTCTTTTCTACGGTGGCAACTGCCCGGCCAGTAAAAGTAATGGCGAAGAAAAAACTTTTCACGATCTGGCAATCAATGACAACGGTGAAGATACCTTTCTCGCGGTGCTGCGTATGGATGTGGACGGCTTGGGGCAGGTATTCCAGCATGGCTTCGCCAATGAAGATAAGTCTTTTGCTGCTTATGCCACCCTTTCCGGGGCGCTCGATTATTTCTTCAGCGGCTATATCAACACCATCCGCGATCGAGATGAATTCAAGGACTGGGTGAACATCGTCTATTCCGGTGGCGACGACCTTTTTGCTGTGGGGCGCTGGGCAGAAATCGTAGCGTTTGCGGAGGTTGTGCGCCGGGAGTTTCAACGTTTCGTGTGCGGGCGAACCGACTTTTCCCTGTCGGGCGGCATTGCCCTGATGGGGAAAAAATACCCGATTTCGCTGGGCGCTGAAGAAGCCGGGCAATACGAAAGCAGGGCCAAAGCTTACCGAAAACACAGCAACAAAAGTCAGGAGCAGGAAGCTGATAAAAACGCCATCTGCCTCTTTGGCGAAGCCATCAGTTGGGAAACGGAGTTCGATTACGTCAAAAAGCTGATGTGCGATTTTTACAAACTGGTAGAAACCGACGAGCAATTGTCCAAAGGCTTTTTGCAAAAGCTCATCGAACTGAAAAATCACAAGGATTTTCTGAAAAGCAGCCACAACCGGGATGGTAATGATTACAGCTACCGCTGGAATGCGGCTTACTACCTGAAACGGGTACTGGATCGTTACAAAACGAATAAGCCGGAACACCAGGAGGTCATTGATCTCATCAAACGGCTACAACGCGAGCTTTTTGCCGATCACGCCATGGGCGAAGACCGTTACTTAGACCTCGCAGCCTTAGCGGCGCGCTGGGCAGAGTTCCATATCAAGGAAAATATTGCACCTATTTTTTCACAATAAAATTTGATAATACTATGCAGGAATTAAAAATCCAATACCAATCCAATTCCTTCCCCAGAAAGGCAATTCAGGACGGTATCACCCTCGACGAAGTTGCCTGGGCACATGGTTTTGGTGAATACCTTGCCGGTGGCAAAGGGAAGGAACAACTTTCTACTACAAAATTGCGGAAATTCTTCGGTGAACTGCGTCGGCTTGAAGCGGAAATTGAACCAAAGGATTTCAAAACCGACCAATTGGTGATGCTGATTCCCAAACTGGCGTATGACGTTGGTCGTACCAAGAAAGACAACAGGGGTAATAAAGTTCGAGTAGAAGATTTTTACCGGGAATTAACTTCTGGTATTTCCGAAGTAAAAGAGTACACCCACTTCAAAAACTTCATCAAGCTGGTGGAAGCCATCGTCGCTTACCACAAGGTGTATGAATCCAGCAACAATAATAAAAATTCTGATAACCACTAAAAAACAATAAATATGTCACGCACACTTATCAAAAAAATAAGACTGACTACCACTTTTACCTTGCTCAGTGGCTTGCACATCGGTGATTCCAAGGATAATGTGGAGATTGGCGGAGTGGACAACCCCGTGGTTCGCCGCAAGGACAATCAGCAGCCGTACATTCCTGGCAGTTCCATCAAAGGCAAAATCCGCTGCCTGCTGGAGCAGATTGAAGGATGCGCTGATATTGGTGGAAGTGATAAGGTCAACCAAGTTTTTGGCATTGCCACAAAGAAAGATACCCAAGCTTCCAAAATCATTTTCCGCGATGCCTATTTAATGGAAGAATCGGCGGAAATGCTGCGCAACTCACCCAATACGGACATGCCTTATACGGAATTGAAATTTGAGAATTCTATTAAGCGATTGGAGGGGAAAGCAGATAATCCTCGCCAGCAGGAACGCATCCCCGCCGGGGCAAAATTCGAGGTGCACTTTGTAGTCAATGTATTCGACGATGACGCAGATGGTGAAAATTCCATCGCCCTGCTGAAAAAAGGACTAGAAGCACTGGAAAATGACTTCCTCGGCGGCAGTGGCTCGCGCGGCTACGGGCAGATTGAAATTGACTGGGATCAATTGGATCAGTCACGAGATGAGATTCCTTTTCAGAAAGAACCCCAAACCGCGTAAGCTATGACAGCATTTCAGGTTTTCAAACTCTACTTTACCGGTTCGCTGCACCTGTCGGACGTGCGGCAGGACTATGGCAACAGTGAAAAAATTGCGCATTCCGATATGCTTACGGCGGCGCTCATTGCAGCAATGGCGCGCATTGGCGACACCGTGCCGGCAGCAGGGAAATTGCCATTCGCACTGTCCAGCTTGTTTCCGTTTAGAGAGGAGCAAGGCGGATTCACGCAATACTTTTTCCCAAAACCGGCGCTGCGCTTCAATACACCACCAGCGGACAAACTTGCCAAAAAACTCAAAAAACTCGCCTGGCTCGACCAGGGCTACCTCGAGGATATGATCCATTTTCGGCAGATTGAGCGATTTGGCGAAGGAAATGCACATTTGCAGGGCGAATTTCTGTCCCGCACAACAATCGAAGCGCCGATCTATACCGCTCAAACCATCCCGCGCGTGCAGGTGCCGCGTATGTCCATGAATGAGCAGAACGAGGTAAACACCACCGAGATTTTCTACATGCAAATGCTGCGTTTCCGGGAAGGCGCCGGGCTGTATTTTATTGCTCAGGGCGATACAACTGCGCTCAACTGGCTGTGCCGGGCGCTGGACATTCTCGGCGAGGAAGGCATCGGTACGGATCGCAACGTCGGCAACGGGCAATTCTACTACAGGTCGGATACGCTGGAATTAAATCTGCCAGCACCGGGCAGCTACATGACCAACCTGTCGCTCTTTTGCCCGGAATCACCGGAGCAACTGCGCCAGCTCATTCCTGCCGACGATTCATTCCGGGGCAGTTACGATCTGGTGAAACGCGGCGGCTGGATCACCAGCGATGGCGCTTTGGGCATTCGCAAAAAACCGGTGTATATGCTTCGGGAAGGCTCGGTATTGGTGCATCCGGACGCGGCAGAAACCATCCCACAGATGGGGTTGGCAAATGTTGACCTGACACCGGATACCCTCCCGCCCGGGCGATTGCTGTCGCACCCGATTTATCGTTCCGGCAGGGCATTATTCATTCCAGTAAACCTTTGAAGCCATGACAGTAAACACCATTAATAAAGACTACCGACTGCGCTTGCGTGTACTCACGCCCCTGCACGTAGGCGGTATGCAAGAAAAGCACCTGC
>CALMSP010000103.1 GCA_937872405.1 uncultured Saprospiraceae bacterium
CCGAGCACTTAGGTTACATCCTTGCCGATATGCAATTCATGCAGCGCGCTTATCCGAATATGAAATGGTAAGCGCGTCGTCATAGATTCCTATATTTGCGGGTAAAAACAATTGTGATTGGAACCGACCTATATCATGCAAGCAATTTATTACAGCAAGGCAAGTTGGTAGCAATACCGACCGAAACGGTGTATGGCTTAGCCGCCAACGCTTTCGATGTGGTGGCTGTGGCGCAAATTTTTGCCGTAAAAAACCGCCCAACATTTGATCCGCTGATTGTGCATGTAGCTGATTTTGAGCAACTTACAAGCCTCGTATTGGAGATGCCACCTTTTGCTCAGCACTTGTTCGAAGTTTTTATGCCTGGCCCAATCACACTACTCTTGCCAAAGTCCGATCGCATCCCTGACTTAGTCACTGCTGGCTCCCCGCTCGTGGCACTACGTATGCCCAGTCATCCAATGGCTCAAAAACTCCTACGGCTGCTCGATTTTCCTTTGGCGGCTCCGAGTGCAAATCCATTTGGCTACATTAGCCCTACCACCGCGCAACATGTGGCAGCGCAATTGGGGGATAAAATTCCTTACATCCTTGATGGCGGACCTTGCCAAGTAGGCCTGGAAAGTACCATCGTAGGATTCGAGGCAGGTGGGCAGGCCATCATCTATCGCAAAGGCGGCATTGCGATAGAAGCGATCGAAGCGCACATTGGGCCGGTGCAGGTGAAGCCCCATTCTACCTCCAATCCGCAAGCGCCTGGAATGCTCAAAAGCCATTACGCACCGCGCATACCCCTAGTATTGGGGCGTCTGGACGAACTACTGCCTCAATATCGCCATTGGCGTGTCGGCATTATACATTTTCAAAAAACATTTCCTGATGTGCCCATGGAATGCCAGGTCGCGCTATCACCTACCGGAAATTTTCAAGAAGCTGCACGCAACTTGTTTACTGGAATACGTTATTTAGATAACCTGGCGCTTGATATTATCTTAGCCGAACCCCTGCCCGAGCAAGACTTGGGGCGCGCTATCAACGACCGACTGCGGCGCGCGGCGGCAACGGATCAGTAAGTAAAAGAACAACCGACATGAACAAAACGCTGCTAAGCTGCGCACTATGGCTGGTTATTATCTGGAATTGCGGCGCTACGGATAGCTTGCGCATAGAGGCAAGTGGTGCGCGGTGCGTGGATTCAGCGCTCCTGTTTCGGGCCGTAGCGAACTTCCCCATACAAAGGGTTGAATGGGATTTCGACAATGGTCAAACAACAGCCAATACCGCGCCATCCTTGCGTTTTAGTCGGGCTGATACCTATGTGATCACCCTCGTGGCCACTGATTCGAGCGGGCGTACTCATGCAGCTTTGCTATCGCTGACGATTGACAACTGCCCCCCCTGCGGCGGTGATACTTTTGTAATGCTTACCCCAGAAGGAGCCCTGTGCCGCGACTCTACTATACAGTGGCGTTTTCCGGATAGCCTGCAGTTGACGCGCATCACCTGGTTTTTACCAGATGGCAGTAGCACACAGGATTCAGTGGCGACGCTGCTGCTAACAACGCCTGGCAGTTATACGCTTTCGGCGGAAGCCTTCTCGGCTGCGGGCTGCCGGTACATCAGCGTGGCGCTACTGGAGGTAGAAGACTGTACCCGCCCAGAGGATTGCTCGGTGCAATTTCCAACGGCCTTCACTCCTAATCAAGATGGTCGCAACGATACTTTCCGGCTCCTCTCCAACTGCACGCTACGCAATTTTCAGCTACGCATTTTTAATCGCTGGGGGCAGCTGGTATTTGAATCCAATGATCCTGCTGCTGCTTGGAATGGCATGTTTAACAATCAGCCCGCTCCTGCCGATGCATACGCCTGGATTGCGCGTTATCGGTTGCCTAACAGCGATTTATTTATTACAAAAAAAGGGGAAGTAATGATATTGCGATGATGCGACGCTACACTCCTGCTGAAAAAAGCATCGCAACTACAATAATGATAATAATGATGTAATAAATGAGAATGTAAATAATATTCGCTAATAATCCCTTAACCAAACCAGTCAACAAACGGACGCGAAATAGCTGCGTGTAAGTAAAAATAGTGTAGATCAAGGTCGCAACGGCATAGCCCATGCTAAATGTTGTGAAAGAAACATTTAAAAACAATAATGGTGTAGCGATGATGTATAATACTGTTAAATAAGCAGTTACATAACTATTGATTACTAAATGCTCGGCATAATTATAGGGTTGGCGAAACATGATACGAGTGGATAATGCCAGTACGGGCACGCCAAGCAACAAAAATAGGTTAAAATAATTGTTGAACCATTCGTTCCATTGCTGCATCGCCTTTAAGGCCTTGCCGCTGGAGGCTTCCCCCTCGCCCCCTGCGATCTCCGTACCAAGTTGGTAGTTATCTGTAAAACCCTGCTGAAACGCTGCTAATACCGCTGGGTCATTGAAATATTGGTGGGTAATAACAGTAGCCACCGCTATTGTTAGCAACAAGAACCGAAACGGTTTGGACAGGCGTGTGCGGTCGGTTTCGATATAATTTCGAATCGCCTCTCCTGGGCGCCGTGTGAGTGCCACAAGCGTGTGCAAGAGTCCACGCTCTAAGTCAAAAACATCCAGCACAGCATTGAAAATACTACGCATGGTAATACGCGACGGTGCTTGAGTCGGTATATTCATGATGTATTGTTTAGCAATTATAATGTTTTTACAAAACGAATAGCGGCAGCATGATTAGTTGCCAATGGAATATTATAGACATCGCACAAGCGCATGAGCATATTCACATCCACTTCGTGCGGGTGCTTGCCTAATGGATCCCGAAAAAATATGACCATATCTATTTTGCCTTCTACCAAGCGGCTGGCGATTTGCGCGTCACCGCCCATTGGGCCGCTCGACATTTTTTCCACCTCCAGACCGGCGCGTTCTAAGTGCGACCCCGTGGTGCCTGTGGCTATCAAGTTGATATTCTTTTGCTGAAACAAGGTAATATGATCTTTAACAAAAGCGACCATATCGGCTTTTCTGCCATCGTGGGCAATAATTGCAATCGTCATGTTATAACAGGTATTGTTGCCGGTTATTTGGCATTGGGCTTTACCAAATCAAAGGTACAAAAAATCTCATTTCCAACAGATGAAGTATCGCGCAAGCAGAATTTCTTAAAGAAATGTGAAAACTACGGAGCTATTAGGAGATGCTACGTACAAAAATGTACTTTTGCAGTGATTTCTTATTAATCACATTATAAACCAGGTCGTAATGAAAAACATATTCTTAAACATCTGCGCACTTGCGCTGCTTGCTTTCTTAGCACTGGATGCTAATGCTCAGATTCGCACACCGCAGCCCAGCCCAGCAAGCAAACTTACCCAAACCGTAGCTCTAACCGAAGTAACCATTGAGTATTCGCGCCCAAGCGCCAAAGGCCGCAGCGTCTTTGGTCAGGATGGCGTCGTGCCCTATGGCAGCATGTGGAGAACCGGCGCTAATGCCGCCACGAAAATTACCTTCAGCGATGATGTAAAATTGGGCGGACAGCATCTTAAAAAAGGTTCTTATGCTTTGTTCTCAAAACCTGGCGCGAACGACTGGCAAGTGATGCTATTCAACTATGATACACCCAGCGCAGGTGCTTATGGCGACAAGACGCCGGTGGTCAGCCTTACGGCGAAGCCACGGATGACCGCTGACATGATTGAAACATTTACTATCGGAATTGATAACATTACAAATACGGGTGCTGATATTACTATTTCTTGGGAAAAAACGATTATCAGCCTGCCACTACTGGTAGAATATGATGCGCGTGTAATGGCGGATATCGAGCGCGTAATGGCTGGCCCAGGGCAAAATGATTATGCTGCTGCTGCTAACTATTATATGGACAACGACAAGGATATGAATAAAGCCTTAGAGTGGATTCGCAAGGCAAACGCTGAGAATCCGCGCTACTGGAATGTGCGCACCGAATCGCTGATTCTGGCAAAAATGGGTAACTACGCCGACGCCATGAAGACTGCCGAAAAGTCGAAAATGCTGGCGCAAGAAGCTGGTGACGACGCGTATGTGCGCATGAACGATAAGGCACTCAGCGAGTGGAAACCGAAAGTGCCAGCTGTGCCGGCGGTACCTGCTACGCCCGCCAAACCCGCTAAAAAGAAAGGCACTTCCAAGTAATTGATGCCTTCCCAAATAATACGACAAAACCACTGCGCCCGGCAAGCATCCTGCTTCCGGGCGCAGCTTTTGCTGGCATACGGCGCAGTTCGGGCCATGCTTTTTTAAGAAAATATTAAATTTTCGATAACATCCTCATTCAGGTAGGTTTTATAACTTGCAGCCGGATTCAGCCTTTATGCTAATTTCTAACAAAAATAACGATTATGAAGCAGTTTTGCCTTCTATTTGCCATTTCCGTTTTCTCATTTATTACTTCCGTAGATGCACAAACCTGCAACAAGATCAATGCACTACAAGCTGCTGTGCAGCAACAGGATATTCTCGAAAAAAAGGACATCGCTACGGGGCAGACCGTTTATCTGCAAAAACAAATATGCCCTGTTACGGGCGATGTGCGGTATGCAGAAGTAGAATTTTGCTCGCGTACCGGCAGATTTGTTGAAGCAACGCCAAAGACGAAAAAAACTTGCACGAAGTCGCTGAGTGCGTGCGCTAAAACGTATAGCGCTATGGCAAGCCGCACCGCATTGTATGGTACAACTGCGCAAAAGGCAGCTTGTTTTCAAGCGGGTGAAAAAGCCAAAACGGCTAAGGCTGCTTATGTGGCTGTCAATGTAAAACCCTGATAATCAAGGGGTAAAAAGATATTGAGCGCAGGCGCGTGCTGTAAAAGTAAGCAGTTGTCTGCGCTTTGTGTTTTCAGGGAGTTTTGCTTTTTAATGCCTTTAGTGGAATTTCTGAGAAAAGATTACCACTACGGTATTCTTGAAGTACATGCCGTACGGTTTCGGTAAGATTTTTAGGCAACTCATCCAAGTGAAACCATTCCGCCTCCTTGAATTTGTGGGTTTCGCGGGCTTTAAGATCCCCCTCCCATTTGTAAGCTTTAAAATACATGACGATACGTTGCTCCTCGTTTTTAACTTTTTGCAACACATGCACCAATTGTAAGTCCTTCGCTTTCAGCAATATACCAGCTTCTTCAAAGGCCTCGCGCACCAAACACTGGCGTGCGGCCTCACCATTTTCAATGTTACCACCGACCAGCGTATAGTTGCCACCATTGGGCTTGGTCTGTTTCAACAAGAGTATTTGCCCCCGATGGTACAAAATCAGTCGAACTTTGAGCGTTACTTTCATGGTTGATGCAATTCAGACATGATAAGTAAAAAAGAACCGAAAGTCATCGTATTGCACGACTAAGTATTCATGCCAAAATTTAAATGCCGCGAAGGTAAGCGTAACATCTCATAAAGTCAAATTTTTTGTCAGGACTTCTTCCGGTATGATAGAAGTTGACCACAGCGGATAGAAGTAAGGATATTTTTATATCTTTGCAATAGTTTTGGTACGATTTGCGTGCTAACGGGCGCGTACCCGCCATCCAAAACTACATAATGATTGTGCCTTCGTATTGATGAAATATTCCGCCGGAAATTTTTTGTTTTGCGTATAAAAAGCAGATTAACAGCTTTTTATACATGTGTTTTTATAATTTTGAATTGATAGTTAATAATAGAATAACATGCTTACCGGCGCCGTGGTCTCCCTGATTTCAACATCCTGAATTACTGGTAATTTATTTTTTTGAAGAAAACCCGGAAACGCTTATGTTTTACGAAAACGTACTGGCAACTATCGGCAATACGCCACTCATCAAACTCAACCGGATCTGTAAGGACATTCCGGCTACTATCTTAGCCAAGGTGGAGTCCTTTAATCCTGGACACTCTGCGAAAGACCGCATTGCGTTGTACATGATTGAACAAGCCGAACGCGAAGGCAAACTCCGGTCAGGCTCTACGATCGTAGAGGCACCCTCTGGCAATACTGGTTTTAGCCTGGCTATGGTATGCGCACTGAAAGGCTACCATTGTGTGCTGACGGTGACGAGTAAATCATCGCAGGAAAAAATTATGCTGCTGCGCTCTCTGGGGGCACAGGTGGTCGTATGCCCCGCCGATGCGGAGGCCGAAGACCCACGCTCGTATTACAAGCGCGCTGAAGAGTTAGCCCAAGAGATACCTGGTGCCTACTACTTGGGGCAAAATTATAACCTCAACAATTCTAATGCGCATTACCACTCTACGGGCCCGGAAATTTGGCAACAAACGGAGGGGCAGATCACACATTATATATGCTGCGTGGGTACGGGGGGCACCCTATCGGGCACGGCGCGCTACCTAAAAGAGCAAAATCCGAATGTCAAAATTATTGGGGTAGATGCTTACGGATCGGTACTCAAGAAATACTGGGAAACCGGTATGCTCGATAAAACCGAAATTTTCCCTTGGAAAGTAGAAGGATTGGGGAAAACGATCATTCCGGATAATGTAGCCTTCGATTTGATTGACGATTTTGTGAAAGTAACCGACCGCAGCAGTGCGCACCGGGCGCGCCATTTGGCTAAGCAAGAAGGGCTACTGGTTGGCT
Organism: uncultured Saprospiraceae bacterium; assembly: GCA_937872405.1. GTDB lineage: Bacteria > Bacteroidota > Bacteroidia > Chitinophagales > Saprospiraceae > JADJNW01. The sequence continues at coordinate 6,633 of CALMSP010000103.1, forward strand.
ACTCGAGTGGTTCGGCCCTCCAGGCGGTATTCCAACTCAAGAAGCAACTGCGACCGGAGGATATGGTGGTGGTGATGATGCCCGACCACGGCAGTCGCTATGTAGGTAAAATTTACAACGACGAATGGATGCGGCAGCAGGGATTCTTGGGCGTACAACATTCTAATTCGCAATACGATAACTTCAAGCGTATTTACAAAACATATGTGCGAAAGTACCGGCGATACCTGCGCCAGCTTAGCAGTATGTCTTAAAAATTAGACTGGAAAATTGGTCAAAAGTGCTGAAAATTAAAGCATAGCAGCGTATTTTTGCACCAATTAGCAAGCGTGGAAATAATGACCTTGATTTTACATAGTTAGCATACGAACTATCAAGAAAATTGTTTATTTTTAGGGTACAAAAAATTGCGCTTCAAAACCTAAAACAGGAATCGTTATGGCTTACAACGGCAAAAGAGGATATGTATCGAATGAAAACATTTCGGTGCCTCTATTTCAAAACAAATGGTTGGATAAACTGACCCGATCGCACATCGCCATTCCGGTGTCTATGTTCCTGCTATACGCCGCCGGACTGTTGTATTACACAAAAATAGCTACGGAATTATCTGATAATCAAATGCTTATGCTGTTTTTTGGAGGCACATTTTTCTTCACTTTTGTAGAATATGTGGTGCATCGCTGGCTCTATCATCCTGGCGAGCATGCCTCCGAAGATCGCCAAAAATTCTGTTACACGGTACATGGTATTCACCACGACTATCCGAAAGACAAGCAGCGCTTAGCCATGCCGCCCGTCCCAGCTATGTTGGCCGCAACGCTGTTGCTCGTGATCTTCCGCACCATTCTGGGCAAATACGCCTTTGCTTTTTTAGCGGGTTTTATGGTAGGCTACGCTTTTTATCTCTTGATTCATTATAGTGTGCATATTTTTCGGGCACCCAATAATGTATTCAAAGCGCTTTGGGTCAACCATGCCATCCATCATTACAGCGAGGATGAAATCCTTTTCGGTGTATCTTCACCCTTATGGGACTATGTATTCGGCACCACCCCTCGCAAAGAAAAGAAGCAGCAGCAAGTGGAGGTAAGCGCCCGATAGTACGAGTTTACTTATGAGATTTGTTATAAAAAATAAATAACTGACTATTTATTATTCACTAATATTATAATTAGTTGAATGCCGGCAACCCGACGATAAGGCGCTGCCGGCATCTGCCTATGAATATTCTACTAATTGAGGATGAGGTAAATGTCGTCGGGTTCATTAAAAAGGGGCTAGAAGACCAATTGTTCCATGTTGCGGTAGCTTATGATGGCAATACGGGGCTGGAAATCGCCTCCCGTGAAACCTTTGATGTCATTATTTTGGATGTCATCCTGCCCCGCATGAATGGCTGGGATATCTGTCGGGCTTTACGTACCGACTTGCGTATTGCTACGCCCATACTTATGCTAAGTGCGCTGAACGCCACCGAACAGGTTATTAAAGGGCTGAATGTTGGTGCGGATGATTACTTAGGTAAGCCTTTCAAAATGGACGAACTCGTGGCTCGGCTGCACGCGCTGCATCGCCGCCACAAGGGGCAATTAGTAGAAAATCCAAGATTGTCATTCGCCGATATAGAGATAGACCTCGAAACCAGAGAAGCCTTTCGGGCAGGAGAGAAAGTTCAACTCACAGCTAGGGAGTACAAGTTATTGGAGTATTTTATGAAAAACCCCGGCAGGGTGCTTTCCCGCACTAAGATTATACAGCAGGTATGGGGCGTGGATTTTGACATGGGCACCAACGTAGTAGATGTGTACATCAATTACCTGCGCAACAAGATAGATAAGGGCTATCCTACTAAATTGATTCATACAGTGATTGGTATGGGCTATATGTTGAAAAAAGATGACGCTTAAAAATAAAATTGCGCTAACATTTACCCTCATTACCTCTAGTTTGCTTATCGGCATCTGTTGTATTATTTACGGCTTATCCTTTCGCTACACGCGCTCCGATTTTTACCAACGCTTGCATGAGCGCGCCAACATCGTCGCTATTTTCATGCTGGAAGAAGATGAACTCAGTCAGAAATTGTACAGCGAAATCAAAAGGCAGTACCTACAGAATATCCCAACAGAGAAGGGCTACTTGGTGAATTTAGATGGCTTGCACCTACCCGATTCTTTACCAAGCTATATTAATTATTCTTTTGTAAAAATAGTTGATAGTCAGCAATTTGCAGCAAAAACGGTCGGTGATACCTCGATGGTGGGCATTCGTTATGAAGACAACCAGGGGGATTTCGCGGTGATCGTAGCGGCAGAGGATCGCTCCGGCATTCGAAAATTGCACAACCTGATGCGGGTATTGGCGGCAGTTGTACTGGGTTATTTATTGCTTGTCTTTTTTATTGGCCGCTGGTACGCTGACAATGCCCTTTCGCCGCTTGCTGATATTATCCAGCAGATGCGCACCATCAATACTACGAATTTGCGATTGCGCATACCGCGCCGGCGCTACGATGACGAACTGAATCAACTGGCAAATACCTTCAATAGTTTACTGGATCGCATTGAAACCGCTGTAGAAACCCAGCACAATTTTATTAGCAATGCTTCGCACGAGTTAAAAAATCCGCTAACTGCTATTTTGGGGCAAATCGAACTGGCACTGCGCGCCGAACGTAGCGCCGAAGAGTACCGACAGTGGCTGGTGCGCATTGCGAAGGAAGCCGAACGCCTCGAAAAACTGACCTTGCGCTTGCTGCATCTGGCACAAAGTGGGTTTGCGGAAAGCGGCAAAGCCTTCAGTATGATCCGACTTGACGAGCTGCTGCTGGATGTAGTGGAAGAAATCAACGAAACAGCACCGCTCAGTGAGTTGCGTTTGCATTTTGGCAATATGCCGGCACAATCGGCGCAATTGGAAATGCCTGGTAACGCCAGTTTGCTTAAAATTGCGATTGCTAATGTGATTGAAAACGCTATTAAATTTTCGAGTGGGGAGCCAGTAGATGTCTATTTTAACGTGCAGCCAGGCAGGTTTGAGATTAAAATCACCGATTTGGGAGTCGGTATTCCGGCAACCGATGTGGATAAAGTATTTGAACCCTTTTTCCGTTCTACGAATGCTATTGATTTTCAAGGCTTTGGCGTGGGGCTTTCTCTCACCAAAAGGATTCTCAACATCCATCAGGGCAATATTGTGGTGCAGGCTACTACCGATAGAGGCACAACGATGGTCATTACATTGCCAATTAGCCGCGGCTACTAAAAAACGAAACCTCTGGCGTGCAGAGGTTCGATTTTTATTATGATTATGGCAAAACAAATTTTATACAACCTGGCGGAATAGCTTCAGAATGTCTTTAGCCACGGGCACGATCTTGTCATCACAACGATTCGTAAGCATTACAATCACTAATTTTTCGCTGGGCACAACGATCAACACCCCGAATCCACCCATAGCCGAACCCGTGTGTGCAAAGTAGCGCGTGCCATCCGCTGCCGTTTTAGTGCCAATCCCGAAAGCATATTCTACCGAGCTACCATCGGTTTTACTAAAGCTAGTAAAATACTGTTCTACCGTTTGTGGTTGCAACGATCGCCCGTTGAGTAGCGCTTGATGCAGTTGCACCATTTCTACGGCTGTACCAGCATAACCACCGCCACCGAATTTGCAGCTATTGTCCACAGGAGGCGCCAGTTTACCATTTTTGCCATCCCAAGATTCGTAGAACTGCACCGGATTTTTTTGCGCCACAGCCGATTGGTCTAATCCAATATCATCCAACCCTAGGGGGTTCAGAAAATGCGTTTGCAGATATGTATCAAAAGCTTGCCCACTTGCTACTTCCAGCACCCGACACAGCAGCACATAGCCAAAAGAAGTATAAGTGTAGCCATTGCCTGGCTCGAATTCTAACGCATCGTTGATAAACACTGGCAGTGCTTCCTCTACATTCAAACAATGCTGGCGGCTGATCTTCATCCATTCGCCTTTTTTATAATGCCGAACACCTCCGGTATGGCTAAGTAAGTGAGCTACCGTCACATTGCAATACGAATCTGGCAAATCCGGCAGATACAGCATGATGGTCGTATCGAGCAGGAGCTTCCCTTCTTCTACCAACTTGGCAGCTACCAAACCCGCCATGGACTTGGAAATGCTGTAATAGTGAAACTGATGCTCCGGTGTTACGGGGATGCGGTCTTTTAAATTAGCAAACCCAAAACCTTCCTGCCAAACGATTTCGTCGCCCACGCCCACTGCCACAGAAATACCCGGGTAAGTCTTCAACAGCGATTGTAGCTGCTGGCGGGCCTGGTCTATTTCGTGGTAGTACCGGTTGCTCGCATTCATATTATCAGCACCATGCGAGTGCAACGCGATATATTGCAAGGCAAATACGAACACTGCCAGATAAAGAAGGCGGTACAAGGCGATTTTACGAATGTTCATGGCTCAATCAGGTTGAATGATGATGCGGAGATCAAAATTGATTTCCTTCCCCAAAATTAGGGTAACACGTACAGATTGTCAAGCGCTTGGCTGCTACTTTTGCATCCTTTAGCTTTACCATTCAGACGCAGGAACCCTGGTGAGGTCACGTTAGTTATACGTTAAAATTAGCACACCTAATCGTTAAAAAAATGCTGTTGCTAATGACAAGCATTTGTTTTGAAAAAACGACTGGCTATATTTTTTACACAAGTCCTTGATTTTTAATGCTTTGAAAGCTGACAGCTGGTGCTTACACCAACAATCAATTGCTTGATACACAAGCATAACGCTGAAACCACTAAAAGCAACGGTTGGCGGTAGCTTTTTTTCAATTCAGGCACCGATTTTCTTTTTACTCTCGGAAGTACACAGTCCACATGCCGCGCAAGTCGCCTACTCGGTAGCCGGTGGCACCATCTTTTGGATATTGTTCTTTGATCAGGGCATAATCGGCTTCGCGGATTTCCATATTGACGCGCCCGTGGCATTGCAAGCAGAATTCTTTCATCAAAATGGGGGAGTGCAGCACCGCTTTAAAGTTATCTTGTTTGCGCACCACTGGCCGAATTTCGTTCGTCACACTTAATTGATCCACCAAGCTGCGGTAGCCCGGCATGTCTTGCACCGTCACTACGTTATTAAGGTTGCGCGGTTTCATGCTAGTGCGCCGCAACATCACATTGTGCTGCGCCGATAGCTGTTCGATGAGCGGATACATACCCATCTGGCAGTATTGCATCGCCTGTGCTACGCCGCCTTCCGCTAAAGCTGCCTGTAGCTGACGCGACATTGTATTTGATATAGAATCCAAAATCTGCTGGCCAACGGTGAGTGCTAACACGGTAGGATTGGTTGGATCTGATTTTAACTGCGACAGATCGGGCGCTTTGGGGTCTTTGCCTGTGTCCTTCTTACAAGCCCATACCGCCACCAAGGCTGCCGCGAAAAATAATATAATCGTCTTGTTCTTCATGCCAACTGGTATTTTTTGATTGCAAAAATAAGCAGATAAAGGGAATTTCAAAATGTTCCGTCTCTCACATCCGGGTTTTGTATATGCACTTTTCTTGCACTCTTAATCATTTGATAATCCTTATTTTACACTCATTTTACAATTAATATTCAACTTGCACCTAATTCACTAAAACGGACATCACAAAACGATACATAGTCGGCCCATGAAAAGAGAACTGGACATTGTTGTAATTTCGGACGTACATCTTGGCACCTATGGCTGCCATGCGAAAGAATTGTTGAACTATCTGAAAAGTATCAAAGTCGGTACCTTAGTACTGAACGGTGATTTTATTGATATGTGGCAATTTCGCAAGCACTATTTTCCACGCGAGCACATGCAGGTGATACAGCGCGTACTGAAAATGGCGTCCCGAGGCACGAAAGTATATTACATCACAGGTAATCATGATGATGCCCTTCGGCGGTATTCTGATTTTTCGGCCGGAAATATTCACCTTCGTGATAAGTTAGTATTACAATTGCGCGATAAAACGTATTGGATTTTTCATGGCGATATTTTTGATGTTTTTATAAAATATTCACCTTTTATTGCAAAGATAGGTGGTAAAGGCTATGATTGGCTGATACTACTAAATCGTTTTGTGAATAATATTCGTACTTCGCTTGGTATGTCACGAATGTCCTTTGCTAAAAAAGTGAAAAGCAGTGTAAAGGAAGCAATCAAATTTGTAAATGACTTCGAAGATACGGCCATCCAGATGGCTGCCGAACAAGGCTATGATTATGTGATTTGTGGGCACATCCATCGCGCTCAAATGCGCACCGTGGACACAAAAGACAAGCGTATTGTGTATCTCAACTCGGGCGACTGGGTGGAGAGCTTAACCGCGCTGGAATATAAGTGGGGGCAGTGGTCATTATACGAATATGATGAGGCAGATTATGAACATATCAATCCGCGCCTGCGCGTAGAAACTGCTGAAGCACACGATGACGACGAGCCAGAAACCGAGTATTCCCCAGAAATTATTTTTCAGCAAATTGTACAGCGTGCCCAAACAGGCGAACGCGCATCTTTATAAAAGGAAGCAGCACATCGCATTACAATATCATAATATCATAATATCCCAATATCCCAATATCATAATACCCCTTCAAAACTTGACATTTAGCAATCCTGCTAATTCCTTTACTTCGCGGATGGTCTCCTGTGCGCGGCGGCGTACCTGTGCGGAAGAAGCTTTAATCTGCTCCTTCACCTCTTTTTTGTGTGCGTCTATAGCGGCTTTGCGATCGCGCATGGGGGCACTCACCGCTACCAAGGCCTCGGCTACCGCTTCTTTCAGATCCACGTATTTCAAGGCACCCGCTTCATAATCCGCCATCAAACTCTGGAAAGTAGCTGTCTGGTCGCACGCGCGCAACAGCGCAAACAAGTTGCGAACCCCTGCACTCATCTCGCCCGCTGGGGTGTCGCCGGTATCGGTTACAGCAGAACGAATTTGCTTACGGATGCGTTCAGGCTCAGCGAATACATTAATATAATGCTTTTCGCCCAAGCTCTTACTCATTTTACGGGTCGGGTCGGCTGGCGACATCAAGCGCGGCACTTCCGTGAAGAGCGGTTCGGGCAGCTGAAAATAATTCTTACCCACCTGACTATTAAAGCGTTGTGCAATATTACGCGACAATTCCAGGTGTTGCTCTTGGTCATCACCCACGGGCACATAATCCGCCCGATAAATCAGAATATCCGCAGCCTGTAGCACTGGATAATCCAACAACCCAGCACTGATAAAGCCCTCGGAGGCATCCTCACTTTGCTTACTTTTATCTTTGAACTGCGTCATCCGGCTCAATTGACCGTATGAAGTGAAGCAATTAAAAATCCAGCACAATTCGGCGTGTTCGGGCACAAGCGATTGTATGAATAGGTGCTCCGGCTGAATACCTGCCGCCAGCAAATTAAACACCATATGCCAGGTATTCTCCAGCAGCTTCTTGGGTTCGTAGGGCATCGTCATCACATGATAATTCACGACACCATACACGCAGTGATAGCTTTCTTGAAGATCCACCCAATTCTTCACCGCACCAAAATAATTGCCAAAATGCATATCGCCCGACGAAGGCTGAATACAAGATAATACACGCTTCTTTTCCATGCTGTTGTTGAAATGGTCAATAGTCAAATACTTAATGGCATTGCAAAATGAAGAAATTTGACGGACTTCTGGTAACTTGTGGATAAAAAAAATGACCAGTGGTCAAATCAATTGGTTTATTTTTCAGATTTCGCACCTCTGAAAGATTTACAAAATCTCATTCAGCGGCTTGATCCATTATCCAAAAAATCAGGTGACAAATTAGATAATTAGATCAAAATTCCCAGAATACAAACATTTGATGAACCCACGCCATTGGTAACGTTTTTTTAATGATATAAAAGTTTTTGTACTTTCATTACACTATGGATTTTTAATATAGGTTCACATTTCAATAATTTTTTAATTTTAGAACAACTTTATGGGAATTCTTTCGTACACAAAAAATAAACAATGATAACCATGGATTTTAAAGATCAAATTAAACAACTGGTGGATCGAGTTGCTAAGCTCAAAGACCAAGTAAATACAGAAGAAGCTACTAAAAACGCTTTTATCATGCCTTTTATTCAAATGTTAGGATATGATATTTTCAATCCATTAGAAGTTGTTCCTGAGTTTGTCGCAGATATTGGTATAAAAAAGGGTGAAAAAGTAGATTATGCCATCATTAAAGATAATGAACCAATTATTTTAATAGAGTGTAAACATTGGGCTCAAAAACTTGATATACATGACAATCAATTGCTTAGATACTTTAACGTTACTAAAGCTAAGTTTGCTATTCTTACCAATGAATGGCTTTCGCTACAAATTCTATACCGATTTAGTCGAATCCAATAGAATGGACGAGAAACCATTTTTAGAATTTGATATACCCGAAATGAAGGATATTCAAATTGAAGAGCTCAAAAAATTTCATAAATCGTATTTTGACATAGAAAAAATTATTAGTTCAGCTAGTGAATTAAAATATACCAATGAAATAAAAACGCTTTTGAATTCTGAATTAAAATCTCCAAGCGAGGATTTTATCAGATACTTCACACAACGTGTTTATCCTAGAAAAATAACTCAAAACGTATTGCTCCAGTTTTCCGACCTTGTGAGAAAATCTATACAACAAGTTTCAAGTGAGATGATTACGCATGTGCTGAAATCTGCAATTGATAAAGAAAATGAAGCATCAAAACATAAGGAAGAAGAAGTTCCAGGAGCCTCTGAAGAAAATGATAATGTAAAAGAAAGAGTAATGCAAACTACGGAGGAAGAGATGGAGGCGTTCTTCATAATTAAGTCTATCCTTCGTACAGAAGTAGAACCCAATAGAATTGGCTATAGAGATGCACTAACCTATTTTGTAGTATTATTGGATGATAATAATCGTCGGACTATCTGCCGATTATATTTTAACGCTTCAAAAAAGTACATTGGTATTTTTGATCCTAATAGAAAAGAAGTCAAATATGATATACGAACGCTTGATGATATTTATAATTTAAGTGATTTACTAAAACTAACCGCGCAATCATATTTAGCTCTAAATTAATGCAATGAGGCGTCATGTGGCACTAATTTAGCTTATGCAGCTTATGTTCGGACATTAGACTAGCGTTATTTATTGCCAAATTTAGGGTGAATACCGATCGTATTAATTATGCTACAAATCGTAAATAATAAACCAATAATTATTTACAACACTACTTTATTTAGATAGTATCACGCAAGTGTATTTAGTTGAATTGAGTTCTTACGTAAGTTATACTATTACAATCCATTCACTTTACCCTTCGGGCCAGCCTTACATTGGCTAACAAAAAGCCCATGCCCAGCAGCACAAAGGCGATGCCTTTTACCACCAAACTCCAGTTGGTATCGAAAAAGCGGGCTGCGATGACGGACAGCAGTACAAACATGCCCAGATTGATGCGCGCCATATCGCGTGCCCGAATGCCTGTTCGAAGCAGTAAGATGCCCCAAGTTAGCAGGTATAGGTTCGCCAGTGGTTTTGAAAACCAATCGCTCAGGCCGATCTGCGAAAGCAGGAACAATAGAATAGCGAAAAAAGGCAGTAGTGTAATAGGCAGATTATCAAGGATTTGTAATGATTTTTGCCGATACAGTAACCATCCGTAGCCGCCTGCCAGCAGCAGCAATACCACAAAATTGATGTGCCCGGCCCAAGCATCATAGTTTTTTCCCTGCCAGAGTTCTGTTGCGTAAAAATCGCCAAAGTCGGCATTGTATGTAAGTACGAATAATAAAATAAAGGTGCCCACTACTGCCGTGAATCGAAAAGGTCGAAACGCTGGCAGCGCCTCATTTTCGAGGGCCAAAAGAGGCGATAAAAGATTTAAACAGCTTATTATCAAAGAGGTACCAATTAAAGAAAACACGACAATATTGCTTTCAATCGTCCCGAACCAGCCTGGCACCAGCGTCAACACGAATGCCCAGCCCAGCACTTGCCGACGGATGGGTTCCTCTGGCTTGCGCCAATGCCCAATGAGATGAGGTAAGGCCGCGCCTAGCAATGCCCAGTACCAAACGGATTCGGTGTCGTGTACCTGTGTCGCCCAACTGGCGCTACCGATGAGAAAAATGATGGTCACCAAGCTCGCCCGCAGCAGGTACATCAAAGGAATGCTTAGCACCAGCCAGTTCCAGAGGAAAGAAGGCATGTCCCCATAGAGATGGTAGGTCTGGCTCACCAAGGCGATGCTCGAAGCCAGCATGAGCATTAGGAATACCGATGCACCCTCCACCCAGGCTACCGATTGTTTTTGTTTGAAAAAAGCGTAGCCATAGATCGCTTGCGCTACTACCAGTGGCGCGAAACTCAGCGCAGTGCGCCAGCCCAGCGACAAGGAGTCCCAGTTGTAAGCAAAGATAAGGATGATGCCACCACCCACCAGCAATGCCCCAATAATGCCGACAACAATAAAAGCAATATTATACGCAGGTTTGTTATCAACTATGCCATAGTGTGCACGCAGTTTTTCGGCATGGGTTTCGGAAAGGATACCAAGCGCTACCAACCGTGGTAGTTCCTTGTATAGCCATTTGATATGTTTTTCGTTAGTCATTTGGATTTTTATAATTTGAAAATTGATGCAAACAATGGCTTGGTCATCTAAATCCTAATCCTACCGCCCCATATGCACCAGCAGCACGCTCACATCGGCTGGGGTCACACCGCTGATGCGACTGGCCTGCCCGATAG
>CALMSP010000104.1 GCA_937872405.1 uncultured Saprospiraceae bacterium
CAACAACAATTTACCTTTTCTTTCAATTACTCACTTTTTTGTCCTGTACTTAGATTGCAAATATAAACCTGATTTTTCATGCTGCGTACTACATAAACGTGTAGTAGTGGGTTACGACTGTAGTTTTTCGTTTTGCTGATGCCGCAATGCGTCGCGATTGGTTTTCTTTTCGATATTTTGGAGGAGCGCTTCTGTGAGGTTGACGCCAGTCTGATTCGCCAAACAAATCAGCACAAACAGAACATCCGCCATTTCATCCGCCAAATCTGCTGGGGCTTTTGCGGCATCTTCCGTATGCTTGAAGGATTGCTCCCCATACATTCGAGCCATCAGGCGTGCTACTTCACCTACCTCCTCCATCAAAATGGCAGTATTTGTCAGTTCATTATAATAACGCCGACCGATTGTGCGAATCCATTGATCCACTAATTCTTGAGCTTCTACGATGTGCATAAGGTCTATTTATTCTTTTTGTTTGGCGTCCATCACGATAGTGACTGGGCCGTCGTTGAGCAGCGCCACTTTCATGTCAGCGCCAAATTCGCCCGTGTGTACCGGTAGCCCAGATACCTCGCGCAGGTGTTGTACAAAGCGCTCATACATTGGAATGGCTTGTTCGGGCTTGGATGCTCGAATGTAGGAAGGGCGATTGCCTTTTTTGGTGCTTGCGTGCAGGGTGAACTGGCTAACCACCAGCAACTCGCCACCAATGTCCATGACCGATTTATTCATAATGCCTTGCTCATCATTAAAGACGCGCAATTGACTAATTTTGCGGCACAGCCAGTCAATGTCTTCTACCGTATCGGCATCTTCTATGCCCACTAAGATGAGCAATCCCCAGCCGATGGCAGCTTTTTTGACCCCATCAATTGTTACAGAAGCCTCGCTTACGCGTTGTATGACGCTTCGCATTTTTTGCAAACAAAAGACGTGAGTTTTTTGGCGTTTCGCAACTATTCCGCAAAAAATATCTGTTTTTGAGCTGCCAAGCCCTTATTTTCGAGCATTGAGTTGTCGGCGCAATTCCTTGATTTGCAAATCCTGCTGATTAATACGGTCGCGCAGGGCCGCCTGCTCGCGTTCCATCTCTTCAATTTTTCGATTCAACTGTTCGAGCTGATTTTGTGTAGCGCCTTTGTTGGTAGGGGCTGGGGCGGTGTTTTCCGTGCGTGGCGAACGGTTGGTTTCCACCTGCACGGTCGGCTGGCTTTTGCCTATGCCCAATAGGTTTTTGATGTTTTGAATACCATCTTCACCATTATAATAGGATGCACCGATGTAAGCCGCCGGGACCAGCACGATCATAACCAGCAGAAACCGCGTGAAACTGGTAAGCCTTACTCTTCTTGCCATGGTAATTGTCGGTTTTGATAAAAGTTAATATGAAAAATTATTGATTATTTTGTAATAGTTTGTAAATCAACGATTTATGGCAAAATGGATAATACGCTTTTGCAAACGCTTTTGAACAATACAAATATAAGGTGTAAGATCGCTTTATTCGTCAGGATTTCTACGGGAGCGCCAATTTTTCGGATAAAAGCGAGCTGCTGGATGCCATTGGCAGTGCCTATTTTCCAATCCACCAAATAGGGGTATTCATCTGATTTAATGCTCCTTTTATAGAAATAATTCGGCGGGTAACCGAAGCTTTAGTTTTTTTGTGAAAGTTAAAATGCTAACCTTACTTATGTGTAGAATAATAGCCCTTATCGCCTTTGCTTGTTTGAGCAGCACCCACCTCATTGTGGCGCAGGAAACCTGGTCGCTCGAACAATGCGTGCGCTATGCGCAGCAAAACAGCCTGACCATCCGCCAAGCACAGTACGGTATTCAGAATGCCCGACTCGCAGAAAAGCAAAACCGTTTTAGCCGGCTGCCTTCACTCGATGCGTCTGCTAATTATGGTTATCAATTTGGTCGTACTATTGATCCCACAACCAACAGCTTTGATAACCAAAGCATTGGATTCAATTCGTATTCGCTTAACAGCGGCGTGACTGTATTCGCCGGAAATCAAATCAATAATAGCATTCGCCAAAGTCGTTTTGAAGTGCAGGCCGCCGAACTTGAAGCACAGGCTTCTGCCAATACGATTGGGCTAAATGTAGCGCGTGCCTACCTGAGCATCCTGTTGTCGGAGGAGCAATTAGAAAATGCACAGAAGCGCTTGGAACAATCGCGCCGGCAATTAGACCAAACCGACCGCTTCATCCGCGCCGGAACGCTTGCCGAAAATGAGCGGCTAAGTTTTCTGGCTCAGATTGCACTCGACGAGCAAGCGGTGGTAGAGTCGCAAAATGCCGTTGTGATCAACTATCTGACAATCAAGCAATTGATGGAAGTGGACCCCAACATAGATATTCGCATTCAGCGTCCAAGGATTGATGTACCTACCATCGCTAATCCTGACAATTTTTCGGCGAATGAACTGTACGCTACTGCGCTGGGGACGCAGCCTCAGATAAAAGCAGGCGACATGCGTATGCAAAGTGCGGATTTGGGCATCGCGCTGGCTAAGGGCGCTATGCTACCTTCACTTACCGTATTTGCCAATCTTCGTACCAACTTTTCCAGCGTAGCCCGCCAGCTTACAGGGTTTGGTTCGGAGCGACTGTCACAAACCGTGTTTATCAATGGTACACCCACGACCTTTGAAATCGAAAATCCAGTGCCAATTTTTTCTAACAATCCTTACTGGGATCAGCTAAGCCAGAATTTTGGTCAAGCGATCGGTGCTGGCTTGAACATTCCAATCTATAGCAATCACCGCAATCGTATTGCAGTGGAGCGGGCACGCATCAATGTACTTAACACGGAAGTGAATAATCGCCAATTGCAACAGCAACTGAAAGCGGATGTGCAACGCGCTGTGGCTGATGCCCGTGCTGCTAAGCGTTCGTGGGAAGCCGCACAGCGCTCGGTGGAGGCTGCTCAGATTGCTTTCGATAATGCACAAAAACAATTTGACTTGGGGGCAATCAACGGCTTGCAATATGCTACCGCTCGCAACAATCTCGACCTGGCGCAGGTAAGCCTGATTCAAGCCAAATATCAATATATTTTTAATTTGAAAGTCGTTGATTTTTACGAAGGTAAGGAGATCCGATTGGATTGAAAATCGGGTAAACGGCGACGGACACGATGGAGAAAAAAAATAAAACGTATAATCTAAATCATGGCAAAGCGAAAAAAAACGAATTGGCTCTTGATCGGGCTGGCAGCATTTATTGTTGTGCTGGTCGGTGTGGCGATTGTTCGCCAGCAGTCAAAACCCAAAGGCGAACTCGTACAAGTGGAAAAAGTAGAGCGCCGCACCATTCGGGAGAAGGTGTCTGCAAGTGGAAAAATATTTCCACAGACAGAAATTAAGATTAGCTCGGATGTGTCGGGGGAAGTGGTAGAACTGTATGTAGCCGAGGGCGACTCGGTTGTTACTGGGCAATTGCTGGCGAAAATAGACCCAGACGCCTACCAGTCGCAGGTAGAACGTGGTGTCGCAGGCGTCAATAGCGCTAAAGCACAACTTTCCAACGCTCGTTCGCAAATAGAACAGCTCCGAGCACAAAAAGAGCAAATAGAAGCACAGTTGGTCAACGCCCGCGAAATTCATCGGCGCAATGAGCGTTTGAAAAAAGAAGGGGTCATATCGGATGCTGACTACGACGCATCTTTGTCTAATTTGCGCGCTTTAGAAGCCAATTTGCGCTCCGCCGATGCCAGCATTAAAGCAGCACAAGAGGGCGCGAAAGCCTCCGAATTTTCGGTGCAAAGCGCCGAAGCCTCGCTCAAGGAATTGCGTACCAGTCTGCGTCGTACTACCATTTACGCACCAGCGGGTGGTATCATTTCCAAACTAAACGTTGAAAAAGGGGAGCGCGTGGTGGGTACTATTCAAATGACGGGTACAGAAATGATGCGCATTGCCAACCTAAATGCCATGGAAGTACGGGTGGATGTGAGCGAAAATGATGTGCCTCGTGTGAGCATTGGCGATGAAGTGGATATCGAAGTGGACGCCTATCTGGATCGAAAATTCAAAGGATGGGTGACCCAAATTGCCAGATCGGCTTCCAGCGTGGGTACAGCTGCGCTTTCATTGGCAAGCGATCAGGTGACTAATTTTGAAGTGCGGATCAGCATTGACCCCGCGTCGTATCAGGATTTGATTCGCCCGGGCAAGGCACATCCGTTTTTGCCTGGTATGTCGGCTTCAGTAGAAATTAATACCGAAACGGTAAGCAATGTGCTAAGTGTGCCGATCCAAGCGGTGACTACTCGCGAGCGCGATGCTGAAAAGCGTAAGAAAGCAGCCGCCAAAGCAGAAAAGGATGAGCAGAACGATGACGATGGCGAAGGGCAGGCCGTAGCCACCAGTGCATCGGAAGGTAAAGACCTCATCGAGGTGGTATTCGTTGTAGAGAATGATACGGTGAAAATGGTAAACGTACAAACGGGTATTCAGGATGATTCTTATATCCAAATTCTATCGGGCTTAGTTGAAAAACAAGAAATTGTAATCGGCCCGTACACCGCTGTTTCGCGTAAGCTCAAACAAGGTGATCGCATCAGACAAGAAAATGACAAAACGAAAGACAAAGACAAGAAAAAGAAATAAAACCGGATGAACCTGCGGGCAGGGCACAAAGTACAATGTGAAATTTGTTTATACTTTGATAATCAATTATTTATATATAATTGTTTCAATTTATACGATGTTATTCGGTCACATTTCTTTGTGCCGCTCCCAGTAGTTTTGGTCTTCTACTTCTTCCAGAATGGTAAGGTAATTCAAGTACCGCAGCTCACTGATGTCCCCCGATTCGATGGCTGCTTTCACGGCGCAACCGGGTTCGTTTCGATGCAAACAACTGCCGCCAAATTTGCACTGCTCCGAAATGGCAAAAAACTCGCGAAAGTTATGCGCAATATCCAAAGGTTCTAAGTTGTTGAAAGCCAGTGTTTTAATACCTGGCGTATCAATAATAGCGCCCCCAAAATCTAAGCGGTGCATTTCGGCAAACGTAGTGGTATGCTGCCCTTTGCCAGAATGATCCGAAAGATCGCCTGTGCGCAACGCCAACTGCGGTTGGATGGCATTGATAAGGCTGGATTTGCCTACCCCCGACTGCCCACTGATGAGCGTAAGCCGATCTTTCAGCGTATGACGTAGGATTTCGGTTTCGCCCTGCTCTAAAGCCGATACCAAAAGCACTGGATAACCAATCCTTTCATAGATATACTTCAGGGCACCAAAGATTTCTAAGGCCTCTTCGTCGTATATATCTGCTTTGTTAAAGACAATAACCACGGGAATTTCGTAGGGTTCGGTCATCAGCAGAAAGCGATCAATAAATCCCTGTTTCAGATTAGGCTGTACAATGGTAGAAATAAGCATCGCCTGATCCACATTGCTCGCCAGCAGGTGCATGTCGTGCTTTTTGCGTGGCGACTGGCGCAGCACATAATTGCGGCGCGGCAGTATCTGCTTGATGATGCCTGTGCATTCGTCGGCGTTTTCCACTTCCATTTCCACCGCGTCACCTACCGCTACTGGGTTCGTGAGCTTTAGACCTTCCAATCGAAATTTGCCTACAATCCGGCATTGCCACACCGTATCATCTTTCAGCCGTACTTGGTACCAGCTTCCGGTTGATTTTATGACGATTCCTTTTTTCAAAATAACAACTTGATTGCACGTAAGTAAAACCTCATCACTGACGATGCTTTTGTTGGAGTTAATCCTTTGATTTTTAATCCTTTGTAAAAAACAACAAAGATAATTATCGAACAAAAGCCAAAGCTGTAAAATTCTCGGTTATCCTATATTTTTATTGCACGACTATACTTTTTTGATCCTTTAATTTAGTGAAAAGCGCACCATCACGCCGCCGGCCATATCTGTGCGCGGGAAGCCAGCAGAAGTTTTGGGCACATTGCGCCGATAATCAAAGAACAAACGCAGCGACAAGCGCCGGTTGAGTTTGTACTCTGCCGATGGCGATATTGTCAGGGCGTAGTTACCGCGTGTAGGTTCCTGCGTATCCTGGTCGAGCAAATGTACAAAGGTGACATCGTCGCGTAAAGAAAAGTTGAACTGGATATCTAAGTCGCGGTTTTGCAATTGCCCACCGCCGCCAGGCCCGGTAGGACGTCCTTGCTGGGGTGGCGGCTGGTTCTGTGTGCGACCTCGATTGCGCTGGTTCTTATTGCCTCCCAAAAAGCCAATCTCTAAGTTGCGAATAATGTAGCCAAAACCGATGGAAATCTCCTCGGTTCGCGTTTCGCTCAACTGGTTGCTGATAAAGCTCATTGCCAATGCTCGCGACTTTTTGAAATCCACGTTCAGTGACATCCCATTTTTCATAGTGGCATTTACGGCAAGTAGCGGCTGAAAACCTTCTTGAATAATCAATTCGGGTATCTCCAGCCTTGGATAAAAATTGCTATTCAACTCATTAATAGCACCTTCATCGCGGGTGCGCAGGTAATCTAAGCCTGTATTGAACCGATTGACGGTAAGGGAAGATCGGTAGCCGTGCGTGAGGCTGAAATTCTGAAAAATCTCTTTAAAAAATCCCACTTTAGCCAGCCCATTGTAGGTGAGGCGCCAATTGGGCATTGGGCGGGCATCAAAAATATTGACGCCGATAGTCTGTGGATTCTGGTCGGTATAAGCCGCCATGAATGCTGGGATGAGTACATCCTGCTGGGTACGACCGTAGCCGCGCGTGAAGCCCTGCCGCGCGAGGTTAGGGTCGTCGTGTTCGCCGATACCAAGGCGCTGCGATACGATGGAGCGGTTATTTTCAAAGGTTTTGAACATGCCGCGTATCTGATTTTGCTTATCCTGGAATAGGGTATTGGCAGCAAAAAAAGAAACCGTCATAGAGCCAAATTGCTGCGGGATCGTATGCGAAAAATCGGCGCCGGTTTCCAATACCTTAAAATACTCCGTGTGGGTTTCCTGATACACTCGGGTGGCTTCTACATCAATGCGGAAATCGCGGAAAGGCTCTATGGTTAATCGCGCATCTAGATTCTGGCTGTATTCCTGAATGACCTGTTGGTTCACGAATACGCTTTGGGAAAGCCATTGCCGGTTTTGATATAGCCAATCTCTATTCGTACCGTATTCATTTTCAGCGAGTTGTCGAATTTTGGGTTGCAAGCCAGCTACAAAAGCCCACCCTGGTGCATTGAACCCCGACGACATACCTAACAGTTCGGACTGCGGGGTGAAGCCAGGCAAGGTTGTTGAAAAACGTTCGTTGTAGGTAAGCCGAGCCTTGCGCAGCAGCAGCAGCGGCCGGATGAGTGCGCGTTCCAGATCGCTTGGTTCGCCAGGTTTTTTATCTTTACTTTTATCGCTGGATTTTTTGTCTGGGTTTTCCAGTTCGCCTCTATTAGGCAGCGTTGGTCGCTGGTTCGGGGCTGTGCCAGGTCGCGGCGGCGTTTTTGGGCGCTCTATTTTCTTCAGATAGTTGCTCTTGCTATACAGGTTGTCAAAATTGAAATCCACATTGAGCTGTCGGTTCTGGTTGTTTTGAATCACGTTGCCCAGCGAATCCACGTTTAGGGCCGCCGCATTCCAATTGTAAGTAGCCTGATAGCTGGCGCGCGCCTGTATCCAGTCCATAAAAGGAATATACCGAATCGGCAATTGATAATTGATGTTGATATTATGGCGGTAGTTTTTCGTACGCCCCAGGTTGCGCAAATTCGTCATGATACTATCTCGCCGGAAGCGATTGATATCTGTAATGGTAGGGTCTTCGGCCATAGCGAGTTCGTCCGGTTCGTCAATGACAGCAAAGTTGACCGCATCGAATGTGAACTTGAGTGCTTTGGTGATATCCCATTGTACGTTATAATCTCGATCCCAGGTAAAACGTTTGTTATAAAATGTGTTGAACCGATCTTCCAGCCCCGTAAAACGATAGCGGGTGCGGTCGAAGCGGCGGTCGAGGATGGTGCGGAAACTAAAGCTATTGGGTAGGGGATTGAAATTCAGCTCCGACAAGAGCTTCAAGTATTTGTCTTTTTTGATGATTTTTTTGAATGGTTCGATGTACTTGACTTGGCGCGCAAAGGTATAATCGAAGCCACCCGTGTAACGATTTAGCTCATCAAATTCGAGTAGGGGGTCGCGGCGGCTGGTTTGTGTGTAGGCATAAGAAAAGCTAAAGTTTTCGATATCCCAAGGTTGAGGTTTGCCAGCGCTGCCTCCCGTGCGTTCTTTGCGCACATTGGTAAAATTGTAGCTTCGGATATTGGTAACATCGCGTGTTATCTGACGGATAGAGTCGCGTTCGGTGGCATCATCGGTGTTGCGAATTTTATCGCGCAAAATGAGATCAAGATCGTAAGGATCAAATTCTGGTGTGCGCGTCTGGTTGGATAATTGGGCGAAGAAAGGCAAACGAATACCCCAGCTTTCAGGGAAAAATTTGCCCAGTTCGAGGCGTGTAGCAACATCGTAGCCATGTATTTGTTCGCGGCTGCGCTGCTGCACCTTCTGGTCGAGCGCACCGAAACCAATGCTGCTATAATTGCCGGCTAAGGTTAGGCTACCAAAATCCGCCAGTTGCATATCCATTCGAGCTATCGCCGCCACGCCGCCGCGCTCGTCAAGTCCATTGAGGCGCAGTTCATTCGCCCAGACTTCTGCGCTGTAGGCTGCTCCGTCGCCGGTGTAGCGATTGCGTACCCCGATCATGGCTATTTTTATGAAGCCTAAGTTAGGATTGCCGCGTACCTTGACAATATGCTCCAGATCGGTACCTACTTGCCTATATTCCTCAGCCAATGGAATGTTCAATTCGTTGCGTTCTTGCTTAATATCTCGCAGTAATGCCAAGGGGATGTCAAAATTATTTTCGGGGCGCCATACTTCCAGTTTGTAGGCATCTGAATTCGGATTGCCGGTAAGGCGCTCTACCCGTGACATCGTCAGTGGAATTTCGTATTCGTAGTAATTTTCCTTAATATCGCTGCCTAAGCGAATGAATATACTCAATTCGCCATCTGGGATGCGCATACCGTCCAATTCTTCAGCGTGTACGAACATGCGCAGGCGTTCATATACGCGCATATCCATGTTTACCGTTTTGAAAATTGCTTTGGCATCACCGTCGCACAACCCGCGTATTACCATGGATACGGACTGTTCGTTTTGTAGCGCATTGAATACGCCCAATTGCTGCTGGCGCTGGATACCCTTGGGCAATACGTAATTGAAAGGCTGGCGACCGCTATTTTCTTCAATATTGACGGCATCTACATCAAAGGCGGCTGGTGTTTCGCACTCATCAATGCCCGTGCCGATGTCGTTGAGGTCCTGCAAATAACGGCGCCATTGGTTGCGCACTAATTCGAGCGTAGCGAAACGCAAGGTGGTTTGTTCCTCAAATCCTTTGAGGTACATGCGCATGAAGCGAATAGAACGGAAATCGCGGATACCGCCCACACTCACCTTATCAGGGCCATTGAGCGGAATGCGAAAACGATACCAAACGCGGCGTCCATCTTCGCTGACGCGGCGGTCGGTGATGAAAGGTGTGGCATTGCGATCAATTTCGCGTGGATTGGCGGGGTCTGCCCGAATAGCTACCTTGTACTGAAAGTAAGATTCGGTTTCATTCAGCGAGTTGTCGCGGTTGATGTCTTCCGAATCAGGAATGTTGGTTGCAGAGGTTACAAAGTTGCCGCCTTGATTTTCTTGAGAATTTCCTTCGGGATTATTGAAATCACGGTAACGCTCGCGCACCCCAGCATTGGGGGAGAAACTGGCATCGCGGTAGAAACGAAAATCGTCGTTGGCGGGGTCTTGTTCTACAATGGCTCCTGCCGCTGTATTCCAGTTGCGGATGGCTTCAATATAATCTCGATATTTTTCACGCTCCGTATCGTTATTCATACCATCCAACCCAACGTCCTGCTGCTCCCGAGCGCGCGGATCCACGTCGAAAGCGCGTGTAATTTGGCGTGTAACAGGAATAACCGACCAGGTCGTTTGATCCACGCGACGATCGGGGTTGGTTGGCGCTGGCAGCCCATTTTCAAAAAACATCCGCGAATCGCGCAGAATATCTTCTGATACGTTGCCTAAGTTGATGAATAAATCGCCTTCGCGCTGACGGAAATTATCAGATGGATTAAGCGGATCGTCTTCATCGAGAAAAGGGCTAAGCATCCAGAACTCTAAGAATTCAATATTTGCAGCCTGAAAATCATTGTTTTGCAAGGCCCGCATGATACCACCCCAGCGGGTTTTAGGGTCGTTGAGTAGGATGGGGTTATTCACATCGCCTTGTGCCAAGCCGCGCGTGTAGCCTGGGTAACCATTCGGCACTTCAAAATTGTAGGGCCCACGCTCGTTAGGATAGTAGGTCAGGTCGAAAGTAAAAATATTAGGCAACTGATCAGGCGTCAATTGTAGGTTGGGAAAAACTTCGGTTTGGGGTACTAATCCGGTATATGGATTGAAGCGGTCGCGATCGCTTCGGATACTCTGGTCAATCATGTACCAATTGAGCTTAGCGCGATTAGCACCATAGCGCAGG
This sequence comes from uncultured Saprospiraceae bacterium, assembly GCA_937872405.1. GTDB lineage: Bacteria > Bacteroidota > Bacteroidia > Chitinophagales > Saprospiraceae > JADJNW01. The sequence continues at coordinate 10,569 of CALMSP010000104.1, forward strand.
TCATTGATTAAGGCAGATTCTGGGAAGAGCGAATTATTATTCGAGGCATCATTTTGAGGCGTACTAGCCAAAAACCACTGGTTGACTGGTTGGCGCAGGTCGAAACTGCTGGCGCTACCTTCAAAATCATCAATATACACTACCCCGCCTTCGTCCAATTCCGAATCGCGGTCGCGGCGGCGGCCACTATTCTGATTGATCGCGCGCGCATGGCCGGGCTTCAGGGCAGCCATTTCTGCACTAAAGGTAATGTTGGAAGGCTGACGGGTGCTTACTAAGGGTATGGCATCCACAATTTTGGTCAGCCAAGGTGCATCTTTGCTGAAATTAATATCCAGCCCGTAAATGCGGTTGTTGATCGGATCGTCGCCAAGATTTACCTTTTGGGTAAAGGGCCGCTCAAATAATTGCAAATAAGTGGCGCCGAGGTTAAAATTTTCACCAATCTGATAATCGGCCCGTAACCCGATCATGGTTTTGGTTTGAAAGCCAAACAGGGTGTTATCTTCAAAGGATACATTGATCGGTACGCCCGAATTCAGGATCGCGTCGTTGAGGATGCGAACCCGCCCGATATTGTAATCTACCTCATAATCAGCACCTTCTACCAATAGCTGCCCACCGGCATTCACCCGCACCGAGCCTGGTGGAATGTTGAACGCACCCAAAGATATTTCTGAAGAAACGCTCGATTTGTAGCTGCCCCGAATCACGAAGCGATTTTTTTCTGGAAATTCGCGCGCCAAAAAAAGCGTAGAATCGTATAGCTCTTGATAAACAAACTGCCTTCGGGAGCGGTCATCGTCAATCTGTCGGGCGAGTGCCGAGCCAAAAGGCTCCAGCACCGGGAACATAATGCGCCCATTGCGCAGATTGATTGTGACACCTGGTACAAAGTCGAAAATACCGTCGGGCTGTGGATCGCCTTGTGTGTTGAGGATGTCGAGGTTGAATATACGGAGCAAGGGCCGTCCGGCAATATTACTTTCTGGGAGGAAGCGCTTTTGCCCTTTGCCAGGATCGTCGTAGAAAATATCTAAGCGGAAATCCTGCTGGCTCACCTGAAACGCACCAATAGAATACACATTCTTCATCATCAGATCCCAGGTAGGAATATCGGTACGCTGCGTGGTGCTTTTGAGCATTTTCACGAACAACACATTGAGCGAGGAATCGGAGCTGGTTGCTTCTTGATTGTTGGACAATTCGCCAATCTTGTACGTTTGTCCGTTGTACGAATACTGGAAAGCTACGGCTACCACCTGATCCGGTTGTACGTTGATATTCAAGGAGATATAGCCCAATTCTGGATGGATCGTGTACTCCGTAGGCTGCAATCGCCGGGCGCTCATTTTTTCAAAATCCTTGGCTTGCTGCATATTGAAGCCATCCTGGAGCGCTGCTACCGCCCGGTCAATACTGCGGGTATTGGGGTCGGCAAGCACCCTTTGATATAGGTCATTGGAGCGATTGTCGGGCAGTGGGCGTCCGGCAATATCGCGTGGGGCAGTAGCCAAAGGATTCACTAAGTTGGGGCTAACTAAGCGCCGCGGCTCGCCCAGGTCAGCAAATGCAATGATATCGCGCACATTGTCCACTTCGTTGCGGTTGTTGGTCAGCCACACTTCGATATTTTCTACACGAAACAAGGACTTGATCTGCGGCAGATTGGAAAGCCCATCCTCGTAGGTATCTCGGTTGTAATGGGTGAAAAAGAAATGCCGGTTTTCATCGTACTCATCGGCGCGCACTTCAAATTCTTGCAACTGACTGCCACCCTGTATCTGAATATTTTCGCGCTTAGACTGCTGCTGCGATAGGATGGTGGTGAGCCGTAAGTGCCCAAATTGCAACTCCGTTTTTAGTCCGAACAAACTCTGTGCGCCTTGTATGAGCGTACCCCGCAGCGGTAGGCTCACGTTGCCGGCTTCTATCTTTTTCAGAATTTCATCTTCGCTGAAGTTAGCGCTGTTGTAGTCAAGTTTGATTTGATTGTCAAAGTTGAAAGTCGCATTGGTATTGTAGCGAGTAGTAAGGTTGAGTTTTTCCCCGATCTGACCGGTCACATTCATCTGGATATTCATATTAAAATCCATCGGAATAAACTGCCGTTGTTGGCGAATGGGCAGAATGGGGTTTTCCACTTTTTGATAAGAAAACCCAAAAGAAAGATCAATATTTCCTTGAGGTTGGATATTGACATTGGTGCCTCCAAAGAGTCGGTCAAGCAGGCTGTTCTGTACGTCAATTTTGGCAATAGGGTCAAGCGCGCTCAGTCCGCCTCCAGTACTCACACCTGACAATTGCTTGAAATAATTGGATTCATCCTGTCGGCGGCGGTATTCCATGTACTCCTCGAAGGTCATGTAGGTAGGTGGCCGGAAAAAGTCGTTGCCCACTTTTTCTGTGATGATGTAACGATTGGTCACCGGATCGTATTCGACATTTTTCTCTACCACGCCGGGATCCTTGAGGTCAAAAGGATTCTTTTTTCCATCATTGATAAAATCGCCATAACGATCTTTTAGCGGCGGTAGTGTATCCTGTTGGGCAGCTACGGCGGCTACATAGTTTCGGGCATAAGGATCGTTCAAATTGGCATTACCGCCCTGCACACGGAAGGTGTAAGCGACAATAATGGCAACAACGAGGCTAAAGGGTAAAAATATTTTATTCATAATGCGCTAAAAAAAACATGGGATTAAACCCGGTCAATACACCGATACAGACCGGCATGAATTACGCTATTATATCACAGCAATTTGATTATCAGACAATTGAAGCCCGATTTGCATTTTGAGCCTTTTTTATCTGTAGGCGACTTATGTATCATTGTCAAGCGTCTAACATTCGTTTTTGTCGGCTTCGCATCGGGAAAACCGAAATTTTCTTAATTCAGCGAAGCGAAAACGCTAACAAACCTGCTTTTTTGTCTAAATACTAAACTTTAACATCTTAACGTCGGTTTTGGGGCATTTTAATGAGCAAACAGCAACGCACGGCGGCATTGGCTGCACTTCTCAATATTGGATATGGATTAATGTCCGAATGAGCTAATCGCGCTCCGTCGGTGGTATGGGATGTGGTTTGTTGTAAAAAAAGTTGATTGCCCCGCAAAACTGATGCACCATGTTTTCCTTCTTTTGCCATCAGGATAATTGCCTGAGCGCCATTTTAATCAACTCTTCTACATTGCTAATGGCAGGTTGCTCCTTCAGTATTTTATTCAAAGTCTTTTGCACTTCAATTCTGCTAAATCCAAGCGCAACTAATGCAGATAACGCCTCTTCCCGAATTGTATTGCCCTGCGGTAAAATTGTTAACGGCGTCTCACCAGAATCCTTTACCAGCTTGTCTTTCAGGTCTAAAATAATTCGCTTGGCGGTCTTAGGGCCGATGCCTTTTACCCTTGCCAGCGCCGCGGCATTTTCGCTGATGATTGCGCTGCGCACCTCATCTGGCGTCATGGAGGAGAGCATCACCTGAGCGGTGGAAGGCCCAATACCGGAAACTGAAATTAAAAGGACAAACAACTGACGTTCCGGTTCTTCCGCAAATCCATACAAAGTATGGCTGTCTTCGCGTACCACCAAGTGAGTCAGTATTTTCACGGTTTCCAGCTTCTCCACCTGCGCATAAGTATGCAGGCTAATGTGAACATGATAGCCCACGCCAGCCGTCTCCACTACGATATAGGTAGGGGTTTTGAATGTAATGATGCCCTTCAGATAGGTAATCATGTCGCGTTATTGTTGTTTGGAAAAACGAGGTGCAAAGGTAAACAAAAATATGCTGGGTTTGCCGCGTTTTTTCTGTTGTATAGGGCTGGGTATGATGGGCATACTACTGCGAAATTTTTGAAAAACACGCCAGATAGCAAGGATTTTGCAAAATTCCTTGTTAGTTTTGCAGCCGGAAAAAATATGCTTTATGGAAACAACAACCAATAATAAATCTACCGCTTTAGACTGGGTACTCTTTTTGGTGTTCGCAGTATTGTGCATCTTGCTGCTGATCTACGCCGACGAATGGTTCTGGATTCCGCTGCCTTTTGCGCTCACTTACTTGGTGAAAGCGCTGCGAGCTATGTAAACGTGCCACTTGCAGGCTATTGTTACAATACTTCTTTCGGCTACGGCGGGCCATCGTTTTCACGAATGATACCCCAATTTCTGTCGCATACATACATTTCTGTGCGGGCAACACCACCTGCGTACTACTAAGACGTTATAAGCATCAGGGCGAATCAAACTACGACGGTCGTTACAGCGCCTATATAAAAATTAGCTCAAACGATATGCTGCTTAGAAACGGATTCATACTCACAATGCTTGCTTTGCTGTGGGCAAACTGCCAGCAGGTGCCACAAATAGAAACGGTAGAAATAACCACCCCGGAAGGTTATATCGAGCGGTATGAACGTCGCTTGAGTGACTACGCGAAAGAAGGGGTGTATCAAAAAATTGACCCAGAAGGTACATTAGTGGAAGAGGCGACGTATCGCGCCGATACGCTTCACGGTCAGCGTATTTTATATTATGAAAATAAAGATACGCAAGTGGTCGAATCCTATCGGATGGGTGTATTTGAAGGCGCCTATCGGGTGTACTACCCTGGCGGGCGCATCAAGCTGGCGGGGCAATATGCTGCTAATGAGATGACTGGGCTATGGCGCGGTTTTTATGAAAATGGCACCCTGAAGGAAGAGGTAACCTTTGAGCACAATCAGGAAAATGGGACCTTCACCGAATACCACGCAAACGGGCAACTCAAAGCACAAGGCACCTATTTGGATGGGGATAATGAGCATGGCCAATTGAAACTTTACGACGAGACCGGCCGGCACTACCGCACAATGTCCTGCGAAAAAGGCATATGCCAAACCATTTGGGACGCAACCAAAACAGTCAACTGATGCCAAAATCTTTACTTCTACTTCTGGCAGGGCTGCTGCTATCAGCCAATTCGTTCGCTCAGTTGGGCGGCCAACACACCTTCTCTTTCCTCAATCTATCACCTTCGGCGCGGGTATCGGCGCTGGGCGGCAACCTGATTACCGTCATTGACGATGATGTCAACTTAGCTTACGCTAATCCGGCGCTGCTCAACCCAGCTATGCACCACCAATTGGCATTTAACCATAATTTTCACCTCGGGCGTATTCAAAATGGTTATGCCGCTTTTGGCAACCACCTGCCCAGTATCAACACGACTTTCCACCTGGGTATGCAGTATGTGAACTACGGCGGCGAATTGGAAGCGCGCAATGAATTGGGCGAATTGGAAGGTAATTTCAAAGCAGCCGAATACGCGCTGGCGCTCGGCGCAGCCCGTCGGATAGATGAACGTATTGCAATAGGAGCTAATGTAAAAATGATTACTTCTCAATTAGATGTGTTTTCTTCCATCGGTTTGAGCACAGATATAGCCGCCATATATGCGGATACAGCTAATAGGCTGACAGCCACCGTGGTGTTTCGCAATATGGGTACGCAAATCACCCCCTACCGCGATGGCAACTTCGAGCCACTTCCTTTTGAAATACAAGTGGGCATCTCCAAACGCTTGAAATACCTGCCTTTCCGGTTTTCTATTATTTATCATAACCTGCAACGCTGGAACATCATCTATGATGACCCAAACCGAGAACGAAATCCACTTTTTATCGGACAAGATAATGACCAGAGCCGCTTGGAACTTATCATGGACAATCTCGTGCGGCATTTTATTTTCAATGGCGAATTGTTATTTGGTGCTAAAGAAAACTTTCGTTTGCGCGTGGGGTACAATCACTTCCTTCGTAAGGAAATGTCCGTAGAAAGTTTCGGAAGCCTTGCTGGTTTTTCCTTCGGTGCGGGCGTCAAAGTGAACCGCTTTCGCCTCGATTATGGGCGCGCTATTTATCATATTGCTGGCGGACTCAATCACCTTAGCATTCAGACCAACCTAAGTGAATTTCGTAAATGAGCCTTATGGGAAATGCATCCTAAGATTAAAATTACGTGAAATTGCAAACAGCCATAGCCTTTTTGTATTTTTTACCCTAACTTTGCGCTTTAAAATTTGAAAAACATCATTGCCACATTATGAGCGCTGACAACAACGGGAAGCTCAAATTAGCTTTCAACGAAAAAGGCGAAACCATCAGTCCGAAACTACAAGATGGGGTCAAGAATTTTCTGATAGACATTGACGGTACGATCTGTGATGACATCCCGAATGAAGAACCGGAGCGAATGGCTACTTGCTTGCCCTACCCGGATGCTTTGAAGATCATTAATAAATGGTACGACGAAGGGCACATCATCACGTTTTTTACATCGCGTACCGAAGAACATCGCCCGGTTACAGAAGAATGGCTTCGCAGACATACCTTCCGCTACCATGCTATCCTATTCGGAAAGCCGCGCGGCGGGAACTATCACTGGATTGACAATCACATTGTGAAGGCTACTCGTTTTAAGGGGAAGTTCACGGATTTGGTAGTAGAGACGCACGAAATTGAAGTGTTCAGAGACTAATGGTCGTTATATTTTTCGAGCTATCAGATCGCGTAGGGCGCCATCTAATTCTGGAAAATCAAACTGGAAGCCGCTCTGGGTTATTCTATCGGCCCGTAGCCGATTGCTGTTCAGAATTACATCCGCCATTTCGCCCATTGCTGCCCGCAGTGCAAATGCTGGTGCTGGTGCTATGACTGCCAATTTTCGCATAGCCCGAACGATCTGTTGCGTGAAATCCTTATTTCTCACAGGATTGGGAGCGCTTGCATTATAGTAGCCAGTCAAATGGTCATTTTCTATGGCGAACACGAACATCCGGCTGACATCGTCGAGGTGTATCCAAGAGTACCATTGCTGTCCATCACCAAAGTAAGCCCCCGCATGAAAGCGAATAGGCAATAGGATCTTGGCTAAGGCGCCGCCTCGTGTGGAAAGCACAATA
>CALMSP010000105.1 GCA_937872405.1 uncultured Saprospiraceae bacterium
CCCTGAGCGGCACAAGCCCCTGCCCGGATGCAACCGCAAGCGTCACGGTGAATGTGATACCGAGCGAGGATTGTTGCCCCGACAACATCACTGCTACCCTAAATGGGCAGGCTCTAATCTGCAATGAAGAAGCTAATTTGCAAGTAAGTATTACTGGTGGTACAGGTCCTTACACGGTAGTTTATTCTTCGGATGGAGGTAGTACAACGGAAACGGTCAATAATTACAATTCTGGTGATGATATCCCTGTTGATCCATTTCAACTACTGAATTATTCCTTGATTGCTGTAACAGATGCCAATAACTGCTCAGCTACCAATTTTGGCAACGCACAACTTCTATCATCCAATGGCAACATACCCACCGTAGAACTCGGCACAGCGCCACCAATCTGTCAAACTAAAGTTTTGGATTTGACTTCAATTAGCGTAATATTAGGAGGCACGGCAACCACTGGAAATTGGCTTACATCGGGCGATGGCACATTCAAAGATGCGAATAACAATACGCTTGTTTCACCCACTTTGGATGCAACGGTGCAATATGTACCTGGCCCTAATGATAAGAAAAAAGGAAAGGTAACCCTAACCCTAACTACGGATGCGCCGAATGATAACTGCCCCAAGGCATCAGATACGCTGGAAGTTGTTATCCTGAAAGTGGACTGCGGTGCATTTCCCTGGGGCCGAATTGATGATTAATTGCATGCTTAGAAAAGCGTCGTTCCCCTCGCTGATACATGCAAACTACCAAGCAGGCCCTTGTGCCTGCTTACTTTTTTTATTACCTTTGCCCAAAAAAAACATGAAACTGCATTTTATTTTGCTAATGACACTGACGGCAGTAGGGCTGGTATCCTGCGCTAATGATAGCAAAAAGCCAGCCAAAGCCAATGCGCCCGTGCAAAGCGCGGTTGCTACCGGTGTAGTACATCATTACATTTGTCCTAAAAATTGCGAAGGCAGCGGTAGCGGCGATCCTGGCGCTTGTCCGGTGTGCGGTTCAGAACTATTGCACAATGATGCTTTCCACAATCAAGGCAACAACAACACAGGCGGTACGACCAATCTTAACAACCTGAATGGACCGCAGAATCCACAGATTCAGCAGCAGCCAGCTATCACCCCGATAGACATGACCACGCAGCAACCTTCGCCAGAGGCTACACCCGCACAGAATGCGGCTGGGGTGTATCATTACGTTTGCAGCAAAGGATGTGCAGGTGGCAGCGGTACAGCAGGTAATTGCACTAAGTGCGGCAATCCTTTGGCGCACAATGCGGCTTATCATCAATAAGGACAAATGATGGCGAATGAATAATCTGGCAATGCGATTTTAAGCCTTGTCAGATTATTCTTCTCACTGCTCCGATAGTAAGCGTAGCAACACTCCGTTGGTCCAGCCGAAGCCATCCTGCACCGGATACTCGCCACCGCCGCTCAGCAGGTCAAGGTCTTCTATATTATATTTTTCCAGCATTTTGCCTGTAGCATAATATACTTTTTCATTAAGCGCTACCCAGCGATTTTTGATCACTTCGGCCAATTCCTGAAAACCATATTGGCGCAGCCCTTGTATTGTGATCCATTGTAGTGGCGCCCACCCATTAGGTGCATCCCATTGCTGCCCCGTATGACGAAGCGTAGTGACCACACCGCCAGGGCGCAAGAATGTTGATGCTAACACTGTGGCAACGCGAGCCGCCTGCGAGGGCAGGGTAATGCCCGCAAATAAAGGGAAAACACCTGCCAGCGATAGCACATCCGTAGGGGCATGGCGCTCCAGATCGTAATCATGGAAAAAACCAGTGGCTTCGTTCCAACAATATTGTAGTATCGTTTTTTTTCTCGCTTCCGCAAAATTATGATAGGTAGTAAAGGGTTGCATATCTCCTTGAATATGATATGCTTTGGCAATCGTCATTTCCAAATTGTATAATAGCACATTCAAATCTATCGGAATAATTGTAGTGGTGCGAATCGTGCCCAAATCCTGATCATCATATAACCAACGACTGCTAAAATCCCAACCGGATTCGCAGGCTGCCCGAAGGTCGAGGTAAAGTTGAGCCGAATCGCGCGTGGGTGTGTGCTGCGCGCATTCCACATCGGTGGCGTACATTTCAGCGCGTGGCGTATGATAGCGATCCCAATAACGATTCAGTATTGCACCATCCGGAAGGCGTACCACGCGCTGCCAAGTAGGGGTGGCGGGGCTTAGATGTTGCGCTCCATCCATCCAAAAAGCATATTCGTGCTTCAATTGCGGCAAATAACGCACTAAAATCTGCTCCTCTTGGCGAGCTTCGGCCAGCAGCGCAACCATGAGCGCATAAAACGGTGGCTGCGAGCGCCCTAGGAAATATGTACGATTACCATTAGGAATAAAACCAACATTATCAATGAGATAGGAAAAGTTATTTACCATATTTTCAATAAGTTCAATGCGCCCGCTCACTTGCAAACCCAGCATGGTAAAATAACTGTCCCAGTAATAAATTTCATTAAACCGACCGCCGGGCACAATGTACGGATGCGGTAAGGGAATCAAGGATCCACTCGGCTGCGCATGGTCGGCGGCACGGGTCAGTACATCCCATAATGCCTCAATGTGAGCCGCCGGTGGACGCTGGGTATCACTCTGAAATTGCTGTGTGGCAGACACCGGAAAATCAAAGTTTTTCGACACAAACGCTTGTAAGTCAAACGCTTTTGTATTTTTTTGCGCTTGATATGTTTGCAGAATTATCGCTGGCGCCACTTTTGGCAACGCATCGGCAATCACTTTGCCATCTGGCCAAATACCACTGGCATGCATGTCCACAAATAATTCCTGATAGACCTCATCCGGTGTTTGCAAAAAAGATTTCATAAGCGATTTAATTTTTATGGCAGCCCGCTATTTATTTACTTAAAATTACAAATTATAATAAAATGGATCGAAAGTTTTTACAAATTTAAAATTCTATGATATTAATTCGAGGGTTGGCTGGCAGATACAACACTTTTATTTCCGAGCCTTCGGGTTGGTTGTAATAAGTATAGTCAGGGGTGTTATCAGAATATTTTACAACAAAATCTGGGCGAAATTGAAAAAAAACGTAATAATCATCTGCGGAATCGCCACCATCGTGCCATTCTTTACCTACAATTTTAGCCTGCGTTGTTACACCTTCTTTTTGTAGTTTTCGATAATAAATAATATTTCTAAAAAGTTCAATCAAACTAAAAGGCGCACCCACGTCAGATCCGTTCGAAACGGAGCAAACTTATTCGCTTGAGGAGATTGTTCCATTGGGGGGGGATTAATAATGCTGCTCAAAAATACATATTTACCATCTATCATGTAGCTGGCAAGCCAATTTGTCACCAAAAAACACGGCTTTCCCGTCATCCTGTCATTAGTTTTCGATGTTTTTGTTATAAAATGGCGCTTGCCGCGTAATGGCATGGATTTGGTTGATGGGTTGAATTGTTAAAAAGTTGAATTGTTGAGTGGTTTATAAACCTTTAAACCTCCTAAACCTCCTAAACCCTCTCAACCTTTAAACTAAAAATTATGAATCTGAATAATCTGACCATCAAATCGCAGGAAGCCGTGCAACGCGCACAGCAATTGGCTATGGAAAACAGCAACCAGGCCATCGAACTGGGACACCTGCTGAAAGGTATTTTCGAGGTGGACGATAGCGTAGCGCCCTTTGTATTCAAAAAATTGGGTG
>CALMSP010000106.1 GCA_937872405.1 uncultured Saprospiraceae bacterium
GGCGCTATTTGTATGCTTTTAACAATAGCACGGTGCTGCAAAGCGATACCATTTTTCGTCAACTGCGTGGCGATACAACCTACACAATTCGAGTGCTTGATCAGCGCGGGTGTGCGCTGACGGATACAGTGCGCGTGCGCTATGTGCCATCGTTTACGCCAGCTACACTGGCCGTACAGGATGTCAGCTGTTTCAATTTCCGAAATGGGCAAATCCGGGTGAGCATTCCAGCGGATGCGCCTGTTACGGGATATGCTTTAAATGCGCTCAATGCCACAGCTCAGACCGAGCCTGTCTTTCGAAATTTGTCACCTGGGGAGTATAAAGTGTTTGTGATAGAAGGGTCGGACTGCTACGTTACCTATCCAGCACGGGTAGCCGAACCGGAGCCGTTGTCTTTAAATTTAAACATCCAAGACGCCAATTGCCCCGGGGCTTCTAACGGTAGCGTACAACTGATTACAACTGGCGGCAATGGTGGCTATCGTTATTCGCTCAACGGTATGGATTTTCAAAGTCGTAACTTCTTTGGGGCTTTACCTGCGGGTACCTATCGAGTAAGTGTGCGCGACACCTTGAGCTGCAACCTCAGCGAGATATTCACTATTGAAGAACCAGAAAGCCCGCCATTGGGCACTTTGGTCACGCCCAGTTGCCCAGAGCAGCGCTCGGGCCGCATCGTTATTGTAGAATCGGGCAAACTGCTAATCGGGCAGTATGAGTTTTCATTGGATAGCCTCAACTGGCAGCGTGAAAATGGTTTTGCTAACTTAGCACCTGGTCTCTATCAGGTGTGGGTGCGCTATCCAGACGGGTGCGTGCATAAGGTAAACGCCCTCGTGCCCGAAGTACCAGCACCTGGCATCTCCTTACGCATTCAGCCAGTGTCCTGCCCGGGCGCAACGGATGGCTCGGTATTGGTAGAATTCGACAGCAATGCCTCCGCAGCTAATTATATGTACTCGCTCGATGGCGTACAGTTTGTTGCTCAAAATGGCTTTAAAAATCTGGCGGCAAGCAATTATATCATTTATTTGCGCGATACATTCCAATGTGTTTTCCAATTTCCATTTATTATAGAAGCACCACCAGCACCGGCGCTTGATTTTCAGATCACGAATCCTACCTGTTTTAATGGTAAAAATGGCAGTTTGCTCATGGTGGCTAAAGGCGGCCGGGCACCCTTTACCTACGCTTTGAACAGCGCCAACTTCCTGCCCGATAGTGTGTTCACCGCGCTGAGCGCTGGTAGCTACGCTGCCTTGGTGCGCGACGCCAGCGGCTGCATCTTCGGCGAAACCATACAAATCGGGCAACCACCGCAATTGCAGATTCAGTTTACCGTTATCAACGAAACCTGCGGCAACGACAATGGCATTGCAGTGGGTTTTCCGATGGGCGGCATTCCGCCTTACCGGTTTAAATGGAATACCGGCGATACTACTTTGGTCATAGCTGGACTCACGGCAGGTGCGTATGCGCTAACCGTTAGCGATGTTAATAATTGTATCATAGAAAGTAAAACGGAAGTAAATAACTTGCCTGGGCCGGTGGTGCTGGGCGAACTGACCGATATCCCCTGCAATGGTCAAGCCACAGGGGCTATCCAATTGACTGTAATCGGCGGCTCCGCTCCGCTGAACTATCGTTGGTCGAGTGGGCCCCGCACGCCCAATATCTACAATCTGGCAGCGGGTAGCTATACGGTAACGGTAACCGATACACATCAGTGCCTGAGCATCAAGACGTTCCAAGTGTTTGAGCCAGCACCCTTGCGGCTGTCTTCCCAAGTTGGGATGCAATCAGAAACGCTATGGTTCATCAATTTGATGGTAGAAGGTGGCGTACCGGGTTATACCTATCAATGGTCGCATGGCGAAACTTCAGAAGATGTATTTAACTTAAAAGCAGGCACTTATACCGTAACGGTAAGCGATCAAGCAGGCTGTAGCCAAACGCTTGAATTGAACGTAGGTCTGAATGCTACACAAGAGCCGGCTTGGTCCCAAACCCTACAAGTATATCCAAATCCAACTACCGGTCGGATCTATTTATCAATCGAAGCCACCCATTCCGCTGGTATGCAGTTTCAGCTACACGACATGCGTGGTCGGGCCGTGCAGCCTGCGGTTGTCTTTCGAGGGCCACGCCATGAGACAGATATTACAGATTTGCCAGCCGGCGTTTACCTACTGCGAATCGAACATGCTGGTAGCATCATATGCAGAAAAATTGTCAAATTGTAGCCATTTTTGTCAGCAAAACCTACATTTCACAAAAAATTGCCACTTGCCTTCCAGATTTCCAATCGAAAAACTTACCTTTAACAGGTGGAAATGCTTGCGCTTCGGGTGGTAGTAGCTATGCTGCCACGATCATTTTCCCGTCTTTACGAAAATCATTCACTGCAAATTATAGGATTGTAATAAAATTTTAGATGTTGGATGTTGAAAATCAGATATTTAGATATTGAATATTAAAACTTTGTTATGAAAATAAATATATGCTTTTGCTATAAAAATCTGATTTTGAGCTAATTGTAAAATTTAAATGATGTTTAGTAAATAAGCTGTGCTAAAAACGGTTCTTGCTAAAATCCTAACAATATCATATGAAAGTGTTACATATCAGTGCAGAATGCTATCCAGCAGCTAAAGCCGGTGGATTAGGCGACGTAGTAGGTGCTTTGCCCAAGTACTTGACGAATTCTGGAGTAACGGCGGGTGTTATTATACCCAAATATCATTTGAAATGGATTGAAAATCATAGCTTTACACCTATTTATCGAGGTTCGGTGCGCCTGCACAACTATTATATCAACTTTACCATTGAAAAGGAACAACATGATACACTCGGTTTTCCATTTTTTGTAGTGAATATACCGGGCAAATTTGACCGCCCAGGCATCTACGCTGACCCCAGTGGCTACACCTATGGCGATGAGGTAGAGCGCTACCTTTGCTTTCAGCAGGCGGTGCTACAATGGATTGTCAACTCTCCTGGACGTCCAGCCCTGCTGCATTGTCACGACCACCACACCGGATTGATCCCTTTTATGGTCAAGCACTGCCCGGAGTACCGCGCGCTGGCTTACATTCCTACGATGTTTACGATTCATAATGGCATGTATCATGGCGCATTTAGCTGGTCGAAACTATACCTGATGCCCTTTTTCGATGCGGAGGCGCGTGGCCTGCTCGACTGGGCGGACACCATCTGCCCTTTGGCCGCTGCCATCAAATGCGCGTGGCGCGTAACTACCGTATCCCCCAGCTATCTGGAGGAGTTGAAACAAGCCTCAAATGGTATGGAATGGCTCTTTTATCATGAGCAACACAAAAGTGTAGGTATCCTGAATGGTATTGACACGCAAGTTTGGAATCCGCGCAGCGACGGCTATATTGCCCGGCATTTAGAAGATAGTGTGGACAATTTCAAAGCTGCCAACAAACAGGTACTGGCACAAGGATTCCACCTCGATCCTGCCCTGCCGCTTATTACCTTTATCGGTAGGTTGGTGATGGAAAAAGGCGCAGATTTGCTGCCCGATTTATTTAGTCGGATTTTACATGGCGGTATGCGGGTCAGCTTTGTTGTACTGGGGGCCGGCGAACCCCGCATTGCCGATGCATTGGCCCAGTTGCGACATCATTTTCCGGGGCGCTTCCATGCGTCGCTGGAGTACAACGAAGCGCTGGCGCACCAGCTCTATGCTGGCTCCGACTTCCTGATGATGCCCTCTCGCGTGGAGCCTTGCGGACTCAATCAGATGTACGCCATGCGCTATGGCACCTTACCCATTGTACGCGCTGTGGGCGGCTTGCGCGATACTGTGCCTGACATTGGCGAACCCGACGGCGGCGGCCGAGGCATCCGCTTTAATAATTTTTCGATAGAAGATGGCTACTTGGCTATCTATCGTGCGGCAGAGTTGTACTATAATCACCGCGACACTTTCGAGGACATTCGCCGCCACGTCATGCAATTGGATTTTTCTTGGGAGCGCTCCGCCGGGCATTATATGCATATTTATAGCCAGATGTGGTAAAGGAGAAAGTGTTGGCTTTTAAATTACTGATTTTTAGGTTTTAAAACATTACTAACCAAATACATATTATACAAACGTAAATTAACATGGCTATCAAAATTATCAGCATCATATTGGGCGGCGGAGCCGGCACCAGATTATATCCACTCACCAGCCAGCGTTCCAAACCAGCCGTACCCATTGGTGGTAAGTACCGACTGATTGACATTCCGATTTCCAACTGCTTGAATTCGGGGCTAAAGCGCATGTTTGTACTCACGCAGTACAACTCCGCTTCGCTCAATCAACACATCAAAAATACCTACCACTTCGATGTTTTTGGGCGCGGTTTTGTGGATATCCTCGCCGCCGAGCAAACACCCACCAGCGATAAGTGGTTTCAGGGCACTGCCGACGCCGTGCGCCAATGCATGCGCCATTTGGTGAATCATGATTATGATTATGTCCTCATCCTTTCCGGCGACCAGTTGTATCAAATGGATTTTGAAAAACTGGCTCAGTACCATGTCGCTCAGAAAGCAGCGCTTACCATTGCAACCATACCTGTGAACGCGCGCGACGCCACTGGATTTGGCATCATGAAAGTAAATGCTGAAGGTATGATTGAAAAATTTATAGAAAAACCCAAAATAGAGGTGCTGCCCGAATGGGAATCGGTGGTGGAAGAATCGCTGCAGCGTGAAGAGCGGGTTTACTTGGCCTCTATGGGCATCTACATTTTTGGGCGTGAGGTATTGGAAAATATGCTCGACGACGACCCCGACGCTACCGACTTTGGCAAAGAACTCATCCCGAAGGCTATCAACGCTGGGCTGCGTGTAGCCAGCTATGCCTTTGATGATTATTGGACGGACATTGGTACCATTCGCTCCTTTTTTGAAGCGAATATTGCACTGACCGACCCCATTCCGAAGTTCAATCTATTTGATAATCAGAAGCCTATCTACACGCGCCCGCGTATGTTGGCACCCTCAAAAATATTCGGTACGTGGTTCAACCAAGCGGTACTGGCTGATGGCTGCATTATTCACGCTAAGAAAATCGAGCGTTCTATTATTGGTATCCGTTCGCGTATTGGCGAGAGCACCGAAATTACTAAAACCGTTATGATGGGAAATGATTATTTTGAAACATTAGAAAAAATTGTAAAACAAGAGGAAATACCAATGGGTGTCGGCAAGGATTGTTACATCGAAAATGCTATTTTAGATAAAAATTGTCGTATCGGTGATGATGTTATTATACGTGGCAGCGTGGCTTTGCCCAATGACGAAACCGACACTTATTGCATCCGCGATGGCATTGTGGTCGTAAAAAAAGGTGCAACGATACCCAGCGGTAGCCGTATTGGATTGATATAGGTGATGGGTGATAGGGGATAGGGGGATGCTGTCGGATTACTACTAATATTCAACACATCAACACATTCACACATCAACACATTCACACATCAACACATTCACACATCAACACATTCACACATCAACACATTCACGATGGCTACCCTCAACCTTTACTTTGTTCCATTGTTACGATGCAAAATAAAAAATCTTTGTCTTGAAAATTGGAATTATTGGCGCAGGCGTTGCGGGGTTGGCTTCGGCAGTGCGCATGGCGTGTCGGGGTTATGATGTAGATGTATATGAAGCCAATGCCTACCCCGGCGGCAAGTTATCGGAAATCATCGTGGAAGACTACCGCTTTGATGCAGGCCCCTCGCTATTCACGATGCCGCAGTACGTCAATGAATTGTTCGCTATGGCTGGCGTGGACCCAGCACTACACTTTCATTACCAGCAATTGCCTGTAATTTGCGAATATTTCTGGTCGGATGGTGTGCGTTTGAGTGCTTGGGCCGATAAGGACTATTTTGCGCGCGAAGTACAGGAAAAGCTGGGGGTGCCCGCACAAAACGTGCTGCGCGTACTCGCCGATAGCGAGCGTAAATACTACCTTACAGGACGCACCTTTCTGGAAAAATCTTTGCACCGACACGATACTTGGCTCACTAAGGATGTTGCCAAAGCCATTTTACAAATTCCTTCCCTCGACTTATTCACTTCGATGAATAAAGTGCACGAAAAATATTTACAACACCCCAAATTAGTACAGTTATTTAATCGCTATGCGACGTACAATGGCTCTAATCCATACAAAGCACCTGGGCTGCTCAGCATCATTCCGCACTTCGAATACGGCATTGGCGCCTTCTACCCGCGTGGAGGCATGCACAGCATCACAAAAGGCATTTATGGGCTGGCCAAACAATTGGGGGTACGGTTCCATTTCAACAGCAAAGTAGAAGAAATTAAGGTACATAAAGGTAAGGCGACCGCCCTGCGCGTGAAGGGCGAAACATTGCCCTATGATCGAATCATTAGTAACATGGATATTTTTCATGTGTATAAAAAACTGTTGCCCAATGAAAAACAGCCAAATCATATTTTAAATCAACAAAAATCTACCTCGGCATTAATTTTTTATTGGGGTATCCGGCAGCAATTTCCAGCCTTGGATTTGCATAATATTTTTTTTAGCGATGATTATAAAACCGAATTTGATTATTTAGAATCTGGTAAAATATATAAAGATCCGACCGTTTATGTAAATATCACATCAAAATGCACCCCAGAAGACGCCCCCGCCGGTTGCGAAAACTGGTTCACGATGATCAATGCACCTTACAATGCCGGACAAGACTGGGACGCGCTCATCGCCGAAGCTCGCAAACGCATCATCGTAAAACTGAGCCATATGCTGCAAGCCGATATTGGTGGATTAATCGAATGCGAAGATATTCTTGACCCGCGCAGCATCGAAAGTCGCACGGCTTCTCACCTCGGCGCATTGTATGGCACCAGTAGCAACAATCGTCTGGCTGCTTTCCTGCGGCACCCCAACTTTTCTCATCGTATCAAGAACCTATATTTCTGTGGCGGTAGCGTACATCCGGGGGGCGGTATTCCGCTGGCACTCCTTTCCGCTAGAATTATAGATGAGCTAATGCCAGATTGAGCCACACAGCAGCACCTTACTTATGCCGTGTACGATTTCAGAAGTTTGATTTTTAATTTTGTAAAGTGTTGAAAAACAATATTTTAAGAATGAATAAATGCGTCATTTCCAATTAAAAAAGGTTATAAAGCCATTTTCAAAAAATAAAGATGGCTTCATTTTCTTACAATAAACGGATAACCATTGCCGATCACCGCTCATACTCGCCAAATCACTTTTAAAATGGTATAAGATTTGCGGAAGCTAAAAAGTAAAATAACTGATTTGACCCACGGCCAAAAAAAATCTTACCAGTTTTTTTTACTTTTTTTTGTATTTTCCGAATAGTTGGCTATTTTCATTGCGAGTAATACCAATGTGCCAAAATAACATTCGGCATTAGCGACAAAAAACTTACGTTGACTCTACTTGAAAAAAGAACCCAGCGATCGCCTATGCATCTGGTCGCTATGGGTCGTATTGTTTCACCATTCAAAAAACGGTCTTTATGGACTTCGACACGAGCAACATCAGAAACGTAGCTTTATTCGGACACCCGGGTTCGGGCAAAACGACTTTCTCAGAAACCATGCTATTTGAGGCAGGCGCCATCAATAGGCGTGGCAAGGTAGAAGACCGCTCAACGGTATCGGACTACACGGATCTGGAACATGAGCGTGGCAATTCGATTTTTAATACCATGATGCACGTAACCTGGAAGGATTCTAAAATTAACATTATTGACACACCGGGGTTTGATGACTTTGTAGGGGAGGTGATTGCAGCAATGAAGGTAGCGGATACAGCAGTGATGCTGCTAAATGCCAAAAGTGGCGTAGAAGTGGGTACCGAACTCATCTGGGAATATGTGGAAAAGTTCAAAACGCCTGCATTGTTCGTCATCAATCAGGTGGATCACGAAAAATCAGATTTCGATACCACCCTGGAGCAGGCGCAGGCGCGCTTTGGGCATAAGATGATCCCACTTCAGTATCCGCTGAATCAGGGGCCTGGTTTTAATAAAATTGTAGATGCACTGCGAATGGTGATGTACGTCTTCCCAGCCGATGGTGGCAAACCGGAAAAGCACCCTATACCCGACAGCGAAATGGCGCGCGTGAAAGCAATGCACAATGCCTTAGTGGAGGCCGCCGCCGAAAACGATGAAGGCCTCATGGAACGCTACTTCGAGCAAGGCGAACTGTCGGAGGAAGAGTTGACAAAGGGCTTACGCATTGCTATTGCCCACCAGGAAATTTTTCCTGTATTTTGCTGTTCTGCTATCAATAATATGGGCAGCGGGCGCATTATGGGTTTTATCAATGATATATGCCCAGCGCCGTCGGATCGGCCAGCAGCCGAACTGGATGGTGGCGGCACATTAGCCTGTAGTTCTACTGGCGACGCCACGGTATTTATTTTCAAAACAGTATCCGAACCGAAGGTAGGCACACTCTCTTATTTCAAGGTATATTCAGGAAAGTTGCACAGCGGTGATGAACTCATCAATGCGCACAATCGCAACAGCGAGCGCTTCGGATCTATTTATCTGGCAAATGGTAAAGACCGCGAAGCTGTTAATCATTTGTATGCAGGTGACCTCGGTGTAACGGTTAAATTAAAAAATTCACATTCTAATAACACTTTGAATTCCAGGGGGGTAGATCGAAAAATAGAGCCAATGCACTTCCCCGACCCGCGCATACGGGTAGCCGTAGATCCGCCCAGCAAAGCAGAAATGGAAAAACTTATGAAAGCGCTTCATACTATTGCCGAGGAAGACCCAACGCTCATTGTAGAACAATCCAAAGCACTCAAACAAACTATTTTGCATGGACAGGGGCAGCTGCACCTCGATTTGATCCGGCATCGGATTGAAATGGTGCACGGCGTAACGATGGAATTCATCAAACCGCGTATTCCTTACCGCGAAACCATCACCAAAGCATCGGATACACAATATCGCCACAAAAAACAATCAGGTGGTGCCGGGCAGTTCGCAGAAGTACATATGCGTATCGAACCCTACTATGACGAGATGCCCGACCCGGCTGGGCTGACCGTGAAAGACCGCGAAACCGATAACTTGCCTTGGGGGGGGAAACTCGTCTTCTATTGGTGCGTAGTGGGCGGCTCTATTGACAAGCGCTTCTCCAATGCCATCAAAAAGGGTATTCTTCAAAAAATGGAAGAAGGACCACTCACCGGTTCGTATTGCCAGGATATTCGAGTCAGTATATACGATGGTAAAATGCACCCCGTGGACTCTAACGACATGGCGTTCATGTTAGCTTCTATTCAAGCCTTCCGGCAAGCCTTTGAAAATGCTGCCGCACAGATATTGGAACCTATTTATGATGTGGAAATTCTTTGCTCGGATGAAGTTATGGGGGAAATTATGGGGGATCTACAAACGCGCCGTGCTATTATACAAGGGATGGAAGCCGAAGGGCATTATCAAAAAATAATGGCTAAAGTACCCTTGGCGGAGTTGTATCAGTATTCTTCTACCTTGCGCTCGCTGTCGCAAGGGCGCGCAAAATTCTCCCAACGCTTTACAGAATACAGCCCCGTACCATCTGATATTCAGATGCGCTTAATTGAAGCACACAAAACAGAAGAAGCAGAGGTCGGATAATAAGAAACGTAGGCAATATGGCGTGTTGGAATGCTTCTATGAAACAACCCAACACGCCATCCCAATCTTTAATTATATGTGCAAAGCCCGATTGTCGGTAGCAGCCAGTGCCGCTTCTTTGAAGGCTTCCGTGTAGGTGGGGTGGGCATGGCTCATGCGTGCTACGTCTTCAGCAGAAGCCCGGAATTCCATGAGTGCTACCGCTTCGGCAATCATATCAGCAGTGCGCGCACCCACCATATGTACGCCAAGCAGTTCGTCGGTTTCTTTGTGCGCAATTACTTTTACCAGCCCATCTAAATCCATACTGGCGCGTGCACGACCAAGGGCTTTGAATGGAAATTTACCGACTTTGTAAGGAATGCCCGCCTCCTTGAGCTGTTCTTCGGTATGACCAACGCCAGCGACCTCGGGCCAAGTATAAACCACCCCTGGAATCAGGTTATAATTGATGTGTGGATGTTGTCCAGCGATGGTTTCAGCCACAAAAACCCCTTCTTCTTCTGCCTTATGCGCCAACATTGCTCCTACAATGACATCGCCGATAGCGTACACACTCGGTACAACCGTTTCCAAATGCTCATTAACCGGAATCCGGCCTTTTTCATCCGTTTGAATGCCTATATTTTCCAAGCCAAGCTTATCGGTGTAGGGCCGGCGTCCAATAGCTATCAAGCAATAATCGGCTTCTAAATCAAATGTGCGATCCGAATCACGCTCTTGTACGGTCACTTTTACGCCTTTTTTATCCGTCGTAACATTCGTCACCATGTGGCGCAGGTGAAACTTCATGCCTATTTTTTTCAAGGATTTCATCAATTCTTTACTACAATCGGTATCCATACCAGGCAATATTCGGTCGAGGTATTCTACCACTTCAATCGCTGTACCAAGACGCCCGAAAACCGAACCTAACTCCAGCCCAATAACGCCACCGCCAATAATAACCATGCGCTTCGGCACGGATTCTATATTGAGGGCTTCGGTAGAAGTGATGATACGCTTTTTATCATAATTAAAATTTGCGGGCACAATCGGCTTCGATCCAGTAGCGATAATAACTTTGCTCGTTTGGATGGATTCTGTACTGCCATCTTGTTTGGCAATTTGGATAGTATTGGCATCTACGAAAGAACCGTGCCCGTGAAATACATCAATTTTATTTTTTTTCATTAAAAAATCAACACCTTTGACGTTTTGTTCCACCACGTCGTTCTTGCGTTTGATCATCTGAGGCATGTTCACTCGGAGGTCTTTGAGTTCGATACCATGAGTAGCGAAACGCTCGTGCGCGGCATGGTAGTGCTCAGAAGAATCGAGTAGTGCCTTCGAGGGGATGCATCCTACGTTAAGGCAGGTGCCGCCCAACGTATTGTACCGCTCAATAATTGCTACTTTCATACCCAATTGCGCTGCCCGAATAGCCGCCACATAGCCTCCTGGCCCCGAGCCAATGACTGTTACATCGTATTTCATATGGTATTACGCAGTTTGTTATGCTAAAGATTAATTGCGCACAAGTGCCTAAAAATCAATTATTTGTGTTTGAAAGTGATGTAGTTATTCATCAACACATCACTTTACTAAACGCTTATGTCTTCTTCCGGTTGTCTCGATTGCGTCTATTTTTAGAACGGCGATTTCGATTATCCGATTGGCCGTCGGGTTTGTCCGGTCTGGGCGGTGGCGCTGATTCGGATTTAGGAGCAGCAGCTTTAGGTAACTGCCCTTTCTGCGGTTGCTGATTCGTTTGTGGCTGCTCGCGTCCTTTGCCCGTTGCCCCGTCGTTGTTGTTATTACGTTTTTTCTTGCGCTTTTTGCGTCGTTTTTCATCCGGCAATTCGATAGCACCAGTCACATCTTCGAAGTCCATTGTGGCGTCCTCGTCGTCTGGATTAGCGGTAGGCAGCTGCACCAGTACACCCTCGCCTAAGTCGTCGGGTTTCTCGCCAGCGTCATTTTTTTCTTTGATGGCTTTTACCTGTGCCAAGGAGAGGGTATAAATTTTGCCGCGTCCTTGCTCGTGTTCAAAAACATAGAACATCAAGCCTTTAAAAATATCGGTTTTGAATAATGTAGCAGCACCTGCCTTCGTGTAGAGTTTTTCGGCCTTTTCAGGAAAGTGCTCCAAAGCATCCAGATAAATATCTAATTCATAATTTAGGCAGCATTTGAGGCGCCCGCATTGCCCAGACAGCTTGGCTTGATTGATGGCAAGATTCTGATAGCGGGCTGCAGCAGTTGATACCGATTTGAAATCGGTAAGCCAGGTAGAGCAGCATAATTCGCGCCCGCAAGAGCCAATGCCGCCAATGCGCGCCGACTCCTGCCTCGCCCCGATTTGCCGCATTTCAATTTTTACACGAAATTCTTTCGCATAATGCCGGATTAGCTCTCGGAAGTCCACTCGACCGTCGGCCGTATAATAAAATGTTGCCTTACGCTGGTCGCCTTGAAATTCTACATCACCAATTTTCATATCCAACCCCAGTGTTTGGGCAATCGCGCGCGCGCGTACCATCGTTTCTGCCTCCAGGTTGCGGGCTTCCTGTAGCTTTTCCAAGTCGCGCTCATTGGCTACTCGCAGCACCGTGTGCAACACCGTATCCGGATTGACGCGCTTTTTTTTCATTTGCAGACGCACCAATTCGCCCGACAGCGATACCCGCCCAACATCATAGCCGGTGCCGGTTTCTACTACTACCATCTCGCCGGTAGCTGCCTGCGCGTATTCATGATTGCGAAAGAAACTTTTGCGAGCGCCATTTTTAAAACTCACTTCTACAATATCGAACGGATCGGTATCTTGTAAATCCATTTCCGCTAACCAATCGTAAGTATTCAACCGATTGCAGCCGCCAGAGGCGCAACCGTTAGAAGAGCAGCCACCTCCGCAGCCGCCCGATTTGCCATTTTTACTAACAGAACATCCTGTACAAGCCATACCTTACAATCTGTTTTGAATCGCTTTATAATAAATTGGGCATTTCTGTGCGAATTTTATTTAAAAAAATTAACAAAAACAACATTCGCTAAATAAATTATTCGCCTTTATATAATATTCATCGCTTACCGCTTGGCAATGCGCACGGCGGTGGCGGTTTTCTGTTTTAAAATTTTATGTACATGAATAGACGCATCCAAGAATAGCACTTTCGGATTAGCGTTTCGCTCTACCGCAAAGGCACAATCGTTGATAATGTTGGATAATTGTTCCACCTGCTCCAACTGTATGATTGTCAGCAGATTCTGAGCGGTAGCCAATTCATTGGGGCGAAGGCGCACATGCCCGTCACCTGTGAGTTTGAGCAATAGGTATTCGCGCAGAAAATGCAGGGCGTAACGCAAAAAATGCTTCTGGCTTTCGCGGCCGAGGTTGGCAAATTTTTCTGTCCAGGTCACTATTTCCAAGCCATTGCCTTTGTAGCATTTGCGAAGCCAATCAAGAAAAAGGCTGGCGTGGTCGTTCTCTTCCAAGCCCAGTATTTGTAGGGCTTCATTAAAATTGCCGGCCGCCAGATAGGCTGCGGTTTCGGCTTGTGGGCGCGACACGCCTTTGCGTTGCATCAGCCCTTCGACCACTTCTTTGTCTTGTAAAGGATTGATTTTCAGTAGCTGACATCGGGATAGAATAGTATTGAGAATCAATTCTGATTGTTCGGCTACTAAAATGAAAATCGTATTCGCTGGGGGTTCCTCGATGATTTTCAGTAGGCGGTTGCCCTCCTTGCCCAAGTATTCCGGTAGCCACTGGATGAGTATTTTATAGTTGCCTTCGAAGGTTTTGAGGCTCAATTTTTTGACAATATTGACGCATTCCTCTTTGGTGATGTTTCCCTGCTTGTTTTCGGCGCCGATGAGTTGCAGCCATTCATGTACATCCAGGTAGGGGTTGTTGAGCAGTGCGGTGCGCCATTGTACCAGAAAGTGATCGCTGATCGCATTGGTGCCTACAGTTGGAAAGGAAAAATGGATATCTGGATGGATAAGTCGTGCTGCCTTAGTGCATTGCGTGCATTGCCCGCAGGCGTCGTCGTCGCTGCGGTGGTTGCAGAGAAGATACTGCGCCAGCGCCAACGCCAAAGGCAGATGGCCACTACCGGGTGTACCCAATAGCAGAAGCGCATGCGGCATACGGCCGCCCTGCACCACTTGCCGAAGCACTTGTTTGGCGTGTTGTTGACCAACAACTTCTGCAAATACCATATTGTCATGTATTGCATGCTTGCATCACAGCACCGCTTCAGGCGTCAAGCCATTGTAGAATGGGTTCATCCAAAGGGCTGACAGAGGAGGGCAGGCTACGGACGAGGCGGCCGCTTTCGTCTAACAGGTATTTTTGAAAATTCCAACGCACCTCACTATCGGCTACGCCATTGCGTTCTTTTTGTGTAAGCCATTGATATACCGGATGTGCTTCAGAACCCTTGATTCTTATCTTCGTTGTCATCGGAAACGTAACACCGTACCGCAGGCTACAGAATGCTTGTATTTCTTGATCGCTGCCGGGTTCCTGTCCGCCAAAATCGTTGGAAGGGAAGCCCACAATGGTCACCTGATCCTGAAATTGCTCATACAATTCCTGTAGTTGTTGGTACTGTGGCGTGTAGCCGCACGCTGATGCAACATTGACCACTATTATCTTTTTACCCGCCAAAAGGGCAAAATCTATGTCCTCGCCTTTGATTCCCCGTACCTTAAACTGGTGTATGGAATGCACGAATAATGATTTTTAAAAAATTCTACCGGTAAAAATACACTTTTTTTGGTTTGTATGGTCTTTTCAAGGGTATTGTTTTGCGGCAAATTGTAGCAACCTTCTGTCTGTTTTGATTGTTTGGCTTGCAAAATGAAGATACCATATGAGAGTTGCTGTTTTCAGAAGAGCGCATTTCAATGCAGCGCACCGACTGCACAATCCCAATTGGTCGGATGAAAAAAACCGAGACGTGTTTGGGCTTTGCAATAGCCCAAATTATCATGGGCACAACTACGAATTGGAGGTAAAAGTGAGTGGCGAAGTGGACCCCGATACTGGCTACCTGATTGATTTGGGGGTATTGAAGCAACTCATAGTCGAAGAAGTAGAGCTGCCTTTCGATCACAAAAATCTGAACTTAGATACAGAAGCGTTTCGACATTTGAATCCAACTGCTGAGCATATCTGCTATGTCATTTGGCAGAAGTTGCGCGCACGTTTGCCAGAGCGCTACGATTTGCAAGTGCGCCTGTACGAAACGCCCCGCAATTTTGTAGAGTATCCGGCATAAAAAGGCCAACGGCTTCAGACATATTTGTTTGAAGCCGTTGATTTTGAGTGGGTTATGTTGTCGGATTTTAACGACGCCACCACACTTCAATACGTACAATGCGGGTTTCGCCGTTGGGCAGTGTCACTTGAGCGCGATTGTCGCAACTAACGCCAAAGCCATAATCAATTACGAATGTATTGCCGTCGCGATTCACTTGGCGCATACCCTTGCCCACCCACCGGCAGTTAGCAGCTTTTACTAAGGGTTCTGTAATTTCCGAGCGGTAGGCCTTGCCTGCCCGATTGACGCCAGAAGCCGAACCCCTAATTTCAAACACATCATCAGAAATGCGGGGCGTGTCAGCGCCAGCTGTTTGTGTGTAGGTGTGCGTAGCTTGCAGATTGGCGGCAGCGCCGTCGGGGAAGGTAAGGGTGTGATTGAAGCTGCGGGTGAAAGAGCGGTTGCCATTGTTCACCCAGTTGGCTGTACCCGTGATCTGTACACCATCTACCACATGATTCTCGAAGCTTACGGTTCGGGTAGCGCCGGTGTTGCGTGCTGGGGCACTCTGCACCACAATCACTTTACCACTCTTCACCCGCCCGCGCTGTGTCGTGCAGCTTTCGCCAAAATCAATCACAATTGTTTTCGGAAAAACATCTCCTACTGGCGTAGCTGTGCGTGTTGGGCAATTGCGCACTTCGATTTCATTATCCGCTAACCCGTTGGCTATGATTTCGTCAATTTCGTCGTCTATGTCCAGTACTAAGTCTTCTATCGCCGTCAAATCCTGTACCGTGCGAATGTTGGCATCATCTAAGGTATTGTCCGCATCTTTATTGCAAGCAGTAAAAACAAAGGATAAAGTCAGCAAGAACAGGAATAACATTACATACTTTTTCATAGCAGATTAAAGTTTTTGGTGAAAAAATTAAAATAACAAGGTCAAGCTACCAGTAATTAGTAACAATATTATTAACTTGTAAAAAGTTGATTTTCAATTTTTTAAAACAAGAAACAGTCAAAAAAGTGCCCAAGTTGACGTGTTTTAAGAAGGGGATTAGCATTTTTTACACTTAATAGACTATATCAAAGATGTAAGGTTTAATCCTTTTGAAAAAAAAATTGCAGATTACCATTTAGGATTGCCCACACTACGCCGGCTACTTGTTATCTTTGCCCAAATGAGTGCAGAAAAAGTCATATTAAACCACGAACGTTTTGCCCTAACCATTGAGCGGCTGTGCCAGCAGTTGGTCGAAACCTACGACGATTTCAGCAATACCTGTCTCATTGGCGTGCAGCCGCGCGGCACCTACCTATCCGAACGCATCCGCACACGCCTGCAAAGCAGCATACCCGACATAGCGCCTCTGGCATATGGCAAGCTCGATATTACTTTTTATCGCGATGACTTTCGGCGCCGAGAAAAACCACTGACCCCCAGCGTCACGGAAATTAACTTTTTGGTGGAGAATAAAAATGTGGTGTTGGTGGATGATGTGCTTTACACTGGCCGTACCATTCAAGCGGCACTCACCGCGCTCAACCACTTCGGGCGTCCGCGTTCGGTGGAGCTGTTGGTACTCGTGGATCGGCGCTTCAATCGCCATTTGCCGATTCAGGCAGATTTTATCGGGCTAACGGTGGATGCCTTAGACGAAGCCTACGTGCGCGTACAATGGCAAGAGACCAGTGGCGAAGATCAGATTTTATTATACAGCAGTAAAGAGGATGTTTGATTTTGTAAATAAAGGCAACAAAATTTTTGCTTTATTATAGTTGTGAAATATATAGTTTAAAATGTATAAATCGTGTAAACAGCTAATCAACAGGGTTCTATGTTTGAAATTTTACAGTTTTATTAATCACCTTTATTGTACTGTAATACATCCATCGTTTTGGCTCATTACCCAAAAATATTTACAACCTGAATAATGAGTATTACACAACAACTGAGCACCAGACATTTACTGGGTATCAAATACTTGCTACCAGAGGACATCCAGCTCATTTTTGAAACTGCCGACAGCTTCAAAGAAGTCATTAATCGCCCGATTAAAAAAGTGCCTTCGCTGCGCGATATTACGATTGTAAATCTTTTTTTTGAAGACTCGACTCGCACTCGCATCTCTTTTGAATTAGCCGAAAAACGCCTCTCGGCGGATGTGCTCAATTTTTCCGCGTCGGCTTCTTCTGTCAAAAAAGGCGAAACGCTGCTCGATACGGTCAACAATATCCTGTCTATGAAAGTGGACATGGTCGTCATGCGGCATCCGGCGCCAGGCGCACCCCATTTTCTGGCACGGCATATTGCCGCCAATATTATTAATGCCGGCGACGGTACACACGAACACCCCACCCAAGCACTGCTCGACGCTTATTCTATCCGCGAGCAACTGGGCGATCTGAGGGGCAAAAAAGTTGCCATTTTTGGTGACATTTTACATTCACGGGTAGCGCTGAGTAATATTTTCTGTTTGAAAAAATTGGGCGCCGAAGTCACCGTATGCGGCCCACCTACGCTTATTCCAAAGCACCTGCACGAGTTAGGCGTTGGAGTGTCGTATGATGTACGTCAAACCCTTCAGTGGTGCGATGTCGCTAATGTGTTGCGCATTCAAATGGAACGCCAAGACATTAAGTATTTTCCTTCCTTGCGTGAGTACGCTCAGCATTTTGGCATCAACAAAGCCTTGCTCCATTCCCTCGACAAACCCATCATTATCATGCACCCTGGCCCTATCAATCGGGGCGTAGAGATCACCAGTGATGTGGCAGATTCTGAGCATTCTATTATTTTACAACAAGTAGAAAACGGCGTTGCCATCCGCATGGCCGTACTTTATCTGCTCGCTGCTCGAAATTAGTGGAGGATGTGTTGGTGTGTTGATGTGTTGATGTGCTGATAACCAGGATTTTATAGTAATATCATTTAAATAAAAGGCTCAAATTCTATTCTCCCAGCACCTCGTTGGCACATTTATTTAATAATCTGTTTACATACCATTTTGTACTTTCGCATGAGCTAAAATCAAACACGATGAACCGACTATTATTGCTCGCGTTGGGCTGCGTTGTTACTTGTGCCCTGTCTGCACAAACGCAACATACACATGCTTTTGGGCGCGCTATTCGCTTTCCGGACATTCCAGGGTATCGTACCCTCAAATGCGATTTTCATATCCACTCTGTATTTTCAGATGGTAGCGTATGGCCGGATATTCGGGTACAGGAAGCGCTTCGGGATAGTTTGGATGCGATCTCTTTAACCGAACATCTTGAATATCAACCACATAGCGCCGATATTCCACATCCTGACCGCAACCGCGCTTACCAACTGGCAGAACAATCGGCTCGCCCATACGAACAACTTTTGGTCATCAA
Source organism: uncultured Saprospiraceae bacterium (assembly GCA_937872405.1). Classification (GTDB taxonomy): domain Bacteria; phylum Bacteroidota; class Bacteroidia; order Chitinophagales; family Saprospiraceae; genus JADJNW01. The sequence continues at coordinate 18,320 of CALMSP010000106.1, forward strand.
TGGCGCCGAGATCACCCGTCGGATGCCCCCTGGTCATGTTAATGCTATTTTTATTGACGACGCCAACCAACTGCTTATCAGTGATTCGATTGAGGTGTTCCGCGAAGCCAAGCGTCAGGGTGCTTTCACTTTTTGGAATCATCCTAACTGGGTAGCGCACCGCCGCGACGGTGTCGCCACGATGACCGATATGCATCAGTATTTGATTGCCGAAGGATTGCTTCATGGCATCGAAGTGGTGAATGATCTGACTTATTCTGATGAGGCCCTGCAAATTGCGCTTGACTACAACCTGACTATCATGGGAACTTCCGACGTGCATGGGCTGGTGGATTGGCAATACAAAATCGGCGAAGGCGGACACCGGCCACTCACGCTGATTTTCGCTACCGAAAAAAGCCCAGAAGCCATCAAAGCGGCGCTGCTCGACCGACGTACCGTGGCTTATTTCAATCATACCCTCATTGGGCGCGACACTTGGCTCCGGCCTTTACTCCAAGCAGCAATTACCATTGAGCAAGCCACTTATCAGGGCATTACCAGCGTGCTGGAAGTCACTTTGCGCAACCACAGCGACTCGCCTTTTGTGCTCATCAATCGCAGCCCGTACACCTTCCACGCCAGTACCGACATTGTATTGATAAAACCCAATAGCAAAATGACCCTCGAAGTGAAAACCCGCGAATTGCTATCCGATATTACCTTAGCATTCGAGGTGCTCAACGCCGTAACCGCACCCAATACGCACCCCGTAATTCGTATGACACAATCTGTAAAAAAATAATGCTAAGTAAATAAAAAACAACCCGGATGTAAATATTTTTTTACAAAAACATAATTATTTAGCCCGCCAGCAAATTCTTACTATCGGTTACACAAAGTTTTGTAGCTTTGATGTGGCAATGCAAGCTAAATACGCGCATACCATTTAAAACTAAACTATTTGATTTTCAGATAAATACACTTTTTTTAGAAGCCTCTTTCCCATTCAAAAAAACAAAAAACATGCTACAAAAACTTGTTTTATCAATGCTTGGTATATGGAGCGTAGTGACCGTAAGTCTGGCTCAGATTACCGTTACCAATGTTACCTTTCCAGCTTTGGGCGATACCCTGTTTTTTGCTTTCGATGCTACCCCCAATATTCAAGTAGTGACGCCACCTGGGGGCAATCAAAACTGGGACTTCAGCAGTTTGCGGCCGACGTTCACGCAGCGGCAAATTTTTCAGGAACCCGCTATGGGCACAGCCGGCAATGCATTTCCCAACGCTGATTTATTATACCTAAACGGCGCTGTTGAAAACTATTTACGCATTACCAATCAAGAGGTGCGGCTACTGGGCTATTTCGGAACCGACCCATTGGGCATCGGCTTCAATGCGAACATTCAGTACAGCCCGCCTATTGTAGAGCGGCGTGCACCGATGAATTTTTTTGACATCAACCAGATCTCTACGGGGCTGCTATTTCCTTTTTCGCCGAACCTCCTACCAGACTCGCTCCTGCAAAGGCTACCCATTAGACCCGATTCGCTCCGCATACGACTGGCAATCAGCCGATTAGATGTCATAGATGCTTGGGGGAACTTAACCATTCCTAACCAAACCTATCCCGTATTGCGTGAAAAACGAACGACCTATCAGGAAACCAGGTTAGACGCGAAAGTACCACCCTTAGGCTGGTTGGATGTGACCGATATTGCTATTCAGGCGCTCAATTTGAGTACCCTCGGTGTTGACACGACTATTACATATCATTTTTTAAACCATATTTCTAAAGAACCCATTGCGATTGTAACACTTGATCGGGCGCAGGCGAATGCTACCTTGGTTCAATACAAATCGAATCAACTTACTACGAGTATGGGGCAACCGCAGCGCGAAAGCATGCAAATGACGGTGTTCCCCAATCCAGCATCCGATGAGGTATATGTCCGTTTTAATAATACGCCTCCAGGGCAATATTATATAAAAATATACGACCTATCAGGTATAGAAATACGACAATACGCTGTTCAAATAACTGAAAATCAACACGAAATAAAACTGAATTTTAATCAAATGATGCCTGGCATTTATGTGTTAAGATTAGCTGACAATCAGGGTATTACACGAGCAATACGACGAATAATAAAAATCGGAACATAGTCAAAAACGAAGAAGCAAGTAATAACCTGTGTCACCGCTCACTGTTCGCCAAATCACTTTTAAAATGTTATAATTGTATTTTGATAGTGGGTCAAAACGGTTGTTTTGTTGTTCAGATTTCGCAAATCTCAAAGATTTACGAAATCACATCCACTCATTTGACCCAGCACCTGTATTTTTAGTCTCTTCTGGCACCTAAAATGCTATAAACATTTGACAATCAGGTGTTTTCGGAGTTGTAATACAAATATAGCACCAACATGCGAGCCGTTTCTTCACTTCGATTGATGGGCACATGCGGCAGATTGCCATTGTAAAATAGGGCGTCGCCGGCCTCCAGCAGCAGTTCTTCCCCTTCGATATCGTACTGCACGGCGCCGCGCAGCATGAATTTGAATTCATAGGCATCCGTAGAAACGCGCTGCCGCTGGGATCCGGGTTCAATGTCCAACAGTGCCGCCTCAATCGTGAATCGCTCCAGATTCTTTTCTAAAATGTGAAAATACTGGAATCCACGGGCGTTGTCTTCCTTTTGAAAGGGGATGAATTCGTGTGCTTTCTTATGGATGTAGCGCCCCTCTGGCTCAAAATGCAGGTTTTGAAAAAATTCTGGCAAGGATACCTGCAGCACCTTGACAACCGACAGCAGCACAGGGAGGGAGGGTACCGTGCGTCCATTTTCGATTTTGGATAGCAACCCCTTGCTGATGCCCGCCAGTTCTGCTGTTTCCGTTAGCTTCATTTCCTTTGATAACCTGATTTCCTTGATACGCCTGCCGATACCAGTCAGTAAATATTCACTCATATGATGCTATTCAAATTATCATAAAAAGCATTGCAAATATATCAATTGTTTCTAAATAAGAAACGGTGATGTGATGTGCGTGGTTAATTTTACACTTATTTAACTTTAGAAAGGCGCATCATATTTAAAGCTGGCCGTATGTTTGTTGCTGTAAAGTTGACTTTGAAGAAACATGACATGAGCTTTGAGCATCAAGATGTAGATGTTGCTATTGTTGGCGGCGGCATAGTAGGTATTGCTATGGCCTATGCAGCCTTGCAGCAGGGGCTTACCGTGCGATTATTTGAGCGCCATCCGCGTGCGGTGGGGGCTACGGTACGCAATTTTGGCATGATATGGCCAGTGGGGCAGGCGGCTGCTACTTTTGGGATTGCCATGCGCTCGCGCGAAGCGTGGCTTCAACTGGCCGATGAAGCTGGATTCTGGGCACCGGCGGGCGGCTCGCTACATTTGGCGTATCGGTTGGAGGAGGTAGCAGTGCTGGAGGAGTTTACAGACCTTGCCGCTGCGGTTGGTTATCAAGTAGAACTGCTTACTCCAGCCCAAGCGACTGATCGAAGTGCAATCGTACAGCCAAAGGGGCTACAAGCGGCGTTGTGGAGTGCTACCGAAGTGAATGTGGATCCGCGCCAGGCTACGAATGTACTTCATAAATGGCTGATTACCAAAGGAGTACGGATTCATTATCAAACAGTAATTACCCATATTTCCTATCCTTACGTGCATTCGGGAGCGCAGCGTTGGCGTGCCGAGCGCATTTTTGTTTGCTCCGGTGCCGACTTTGAAACACTGTATCCAACCCATTTCGAGCAAAGCGACATCACAAAATGTAAGCTACAAATGCTACGCACCGTGCCCCAGCCGCCAGGATTCATGATGGGCCCCAACCTCGCCGCCGGACTCACGCTCCAGCACTATGCTTCTTTCGCCCCTTGCCCCAGTTTGCCTGCTTTGAAGGCACTTTTTGCTGCGGAGTATCCTGCATACAACAAATGGGGCATTCATGTACTGCTGTCGCAAACGGTGCTGGGCGAATTGACCATCGGCGATAGCCACGAGTACGGGCATGACCTTAGCCCTTTCGATAAACAAGAAATTAATGATCTGATTATCAGTTATTTGCGCCAATTTGCACAACTTTCTGACTGGCGCATCGCAGAGACGTGGCACGGTATTTATGCCAAAATGCCCCATGCTACAAGATACGTTGTGCAGCCAGAGCCAGGCGTGACGATTGTCAACGGACTGGGAGGCGCAGGTATGACCCTTTCTTTTGGGCTAGCACAAGAAGTGCTGGCAGCTACTTCATAGCTACCATAATGTACTTGATTGTTTCTTATTGGTCAACAGTTTGCTCGGGATTGCCAAATTGATAGCCTTGCTATTATTTTAATTCATCTCAAAAAGTACTGTTTATCAGAGATTTAGAATAATAAGCCCAGATTTAAAAATGAGTTAACATAATCTTAATTATTTCTTAATTGTCAACTAAGGTTAGCTACGGCTGCTTATTCAGACTTTTACATCGAAAAAGCCGACCCGGCATACACCAGATCGGCTATAAAGCAAAAATTTAAAAAAAAAATTTTTATGAAACTTCAGCTACAACTTCGCCTGGCTGGCGGAGCGGCCTTCCGCTTTGTTCGCCTCCTCGCTGTGGCAGTCTGCGCTTTACTTTCTGCGCATGCCTTTGCCCAAAGCACCGTAAGTGGCATTGTAACCGATGCCCAAACGAATGAACCTCTGATTGGTGTGAGTATCGCTATTAAAGGTACTGGTTCGGGGACTGTAACCGATTTTGACGGCGCTTACAGTTTACAACTACCGCAAGGACAAAATGTTCTTGTCTTTACTTTCGTAGGTTACAAAACTACGGAAATTGCTGTTGGCAACCAAACCGTACTGAATGTACGCTTGGAAACGTCGGCTATCGGACTGAATGAGATTACGGTAACGGCACTTGGTATTAGCCGCGAAAAGAAAGCGCTGGGCTATGCAGTGCAAGAAGTAAAAGGCGATGCGATTGACAAAGCCAAAGACCCGAACTTTATCAACAACCTGGCAGGTAAGGTAGCTGGCGTACAGATCGTAGGCAATCCATCGGGTCTTGGTGGTTCGGCACGGGTAACCATTCGTGGTGAGCGCTCTTTGAACATCAACAACAACCAGCCTTTGTTCGTAATTGACGGGGTTCCTATTGCCAACCAGATTGCGGGTTCTTCCGGTCGTGGCAATCAAGAAGTGGACTACGGCAACGGCGCAGGTTTTGTAAACCCCGACGACGTGGAAAGCGTCACGGTACTGAAAGGCCCGAGTGCTACGGCCTTGTATGGCTCGCGTGCCAATAATGGAGTCATCCTTATCACAACCAAGTCGGGTAAAGGAACGAAAGGCATCGGTGTATCGGTGAACTCTTCGATCACTTTTGAAGACCCGCTACGCTTACCGGACTACCAAAACCAGTATGGACAGGGTTTGAATGGGGTCTTTGAATTCCGCGATGGCAATGGCGGCGGCTTGGCCGACGGTGTAGATGAGAGCTGGGGCCCGGCTTACAATGGCCAGCTCATTAAGCAATTCGACGGCCGGACGGCTAATGGATTCCGTGGCGGCGACGTGGGTAACCTGTTTGTAGCTATCGGTCCAGTAAACTTGTCCGCACAGTTGGCGGCACGCGGAGAGATTACGCCTACCCCTTGGATCGCTCAGCCGAATAATGTTCGTGACTTTTTTGAAACGGGTGTCACGCAAATTCACAATGTGGCTGTAGCCGGTAGCAATGATCGCGGCGACTTCCGCTTGGCCTACACTTGGCTGGATCAAACAGGCATCGTACCCAACACCGACCAGCAGCGCAATTCTATCGCTTTCAATGGTGGTTATAATCTGAGTAAAAAACTGAGCGCCCGCACCGTAATTAACTACCTTAATAGCAAGAGTGGCAACCGCCCCAACTTAAGCTATGGTACGGAAAACATCATGTACCTATTCAACTGCTGGTATGGCCGCAACACCAACACAGCTGCACTGCGCGATTACTGGATGGCAGGGCGCGTAGGGTTGAATCAGTTCAATTTCAACTACAACTACCACGATAATCCATATTTCAACGTATTCGAAAATACGAATGGTCAGAGCTTGGATCGCGTGTATGGCTACACAATGCTCAACTATCAATTCACCGACAACCTGACGCTGATGTTGCGCGCCGCTACTGACGTGACCAGCGAGTTCCGCGATCGCAGAAGAGCTTATTCTACACAGCGTTTCCCATTAGGCAACTACCGCGAAGAACGTATCAATTTTACAGAAACCAACATGGACTTGTTGTTGAGCTATAATACAAATCTTTCATCTGATCTGAGTTTATCAGCAGCAGCAGGTGGCAACCTTTTGCGTCAGTTAGGTAATATCTCTGATGTGACAGCGCCGCAGCTGGCTGTACCTGATGTATATTCGTTGGGCAACTCTCGTGTGGCACTGCTGGGTTCTAACTTCCGCTCGGAGAAGCGCATCAATAGCACTTACGCTACCACGCAATTGGGCTTCCGCAATTATTTGTACCTCGATTTGTCCGCTCGTAATGATTGGTCTTCTACACTTCCAGCCGACAACTGGAGTTATTTCTACTATGCTGCCAACGTGAGCGCTGTACTGACAGATATGTTCCAACTGCCTGTAACCAGCCCGCTGTCTTTTGCCAAAATACGCTTTGGTTTGGCACAGGTAGGTAACGATACCGATCCGTTCAATCTTGATCCAGTATTCATCGCACAAACTGCTGCTAAAGGCCAACCAGCTTATTCTGAGCAAGGTAGCTTACCAAATGCCGCACTAAAACCGGAAATTTCTTCCTCTTTAGAAACTGGTTTTGATGTACGTTTCTTCAATAGCCGCGTAGGTTTGGATGTAGCACTTTATCGCACCAGATCGAAAAACCAGATTCTACCGCAGGCGATCTCCATCAGCAGTGGTTATTCCTCGCGGGTTATCAATGCTGGTTTGATTGAAAACAAAGGTATAGAAGTAGCGCTGCACTTAGAGCCAGTACAGCTGCGCAACAGCTTTCAATGGGATGTAGATGTAAACTTTTCTATGAACAGAAGCCAGGTGTTAGATTTGTTCCAAGACCCCATCACGGGCCAAGAAATCAACGAATATGTAATGGCTTCTCGTTATGTGACCGTGGAAGCTCGCGTAGGGGAGCGTATGGGCGATATGTACGGCATTGGGTATGCGCGTGTGAGTAGCAATCCAAATGACAAATATTATGACCCAACTGGACGGTATGTAGGCCAAATTGTTTACAACAACCAGGGCAAACCCATCCCTACAGATACCCGCATTAAGCTGGGCAACTACAATCCAGATTTCCTCATCGGTGTGAATAACACCTTCCGTTTCAAGGGCTTATCCTTGAGTACGCTTTTTGATATTCGCCAAGGTGGTCAGATTTACTCGCATACGCAAACGGTTGGCCGCGAAGGTGGTCAGATCATCGAAACGCTCGAAGGTCGTGCCAATGGTTATGATCTGAGTCTGCCGGGCAATGGCGTTATTGGCGAAGGCGTGATCCAATCAGGCGATGGCTCCTTCCGCCCCAACGATGTAAAACTAAGCTCCCGCGAATGGCATACTTCTATCACGCTGGGTCGTCGTCTGATCGAAGGTATGGTATATGATGCTTCCTTCGTCAAACTTCGGGAAGTACGCTTAGCTTACACGATTCCGAATCGCTTGTTAGGCAAAGCGCCTATCCGCGACATTAGCCTGTCCGTTATCGGCAGAAACCTTGCGTTATGGACGGACGTGCCACACGTAGATCCCGAAACGGCTTCTACCGCTGGGGGTACCATTATTCCTGGCGTTGAATCTGTAGCACTGCCTTCTACGCGCAGTTGGGGTATGAACCTAAACTTCAAATTTTAAAAAACACTTGCAGCAAGCTGCCAAGAATCGGTTGGAGTTTTCAAATATTTTATAACCCGATTCTGGCAGCTCGCTGTTAAAATAAGATGCAATGAAAAAGATACTATTTAAATCCATCTTTGCGATCGCCTTGATCTTCGGTACGGCTGCCTGCACCGGTGATTTCCAGGAGATCAATACCAATCCGAATTCACCTACTTCTGTGTCTTCGGCGCTGCTGCTGCCTAGAATCCAGCGCGATGTCATCAACACCGTACTTGGCGAAGCTTGGGGTATTGGCAACATCGTTATCCAACACACGGCCAAGAACCAATTCGTAAATGAAGATCGCTACCTTTGGGGCGAAATCAATAGCATTTGGAATCGCGTTTATAATGACATGCGTGATGTGAATAACATCATTCGCCAAAGCGAAACGCTGGGTCAGAACAACTACAAGGGCATTGCGCTGGTAATGAAAGCTTGGATGTTTTCGCTGGTTACCGATTGCTACGGCGATGTGCCTTACACCGAAGCGGGCCGCGGCAAAGAGGGCTTTGTCTATCCCAAATACGATACGCAAGAAAGTATCTACAACGGCATTTTGAATGATCTGAAAACCGCCAACGAAATCCTCGGCTCTACGGGCGAAGTGGTGCAAGGCGATCTGATCTACAATGGCGATATCCAGAAGTGGAGAAGACTGGCAAACTCGCTCCGCGTGCGCTACCTGATGCGCATTTCCAGAAAGCGCAATGTAGCCGCCGACTTACAGTCCATCATCGGGGATTCAAAAAACCCGCTGTTCACTGGCAATGGCGACAACGCCGTTTATACCTTCTTGCCCAACGCACCTGATCAGTTTCCACTATTCACTACTCGTATTGGTTCGTTCAATGAATTCCGGGCCAGCACAACCGCTGTGAATGCGCTGAAAGCACTCAACGATAACCGCCTATTCGTTTTCTTCCGCCCTACACCGGCTACGGAGGAAGGCGCTAATCCAGTGTACGAAGGTATTCTCAATGGATTGGCGATGCGGAAGCGCTGCAATACAATGGCGGACCACAAAACCACTCGCGTATCGGTGAGTTGTTCTTTGAAAAATCCATTACACCGCAAGGCATTCAGGTGGCAAGAGGTGTTATTATGCACTATGCCGAACTTCAGTTCTTGCTGGCAGAAGCGGCTGAAAAAGGCCTGATTAGCGCCGATCCCGCTACCTTCTACACCAATGGTGTCAAGGCTTCGTTCCAATATTACGGTTTGACGGCATCTGATGAGTACCTGAATCAGCCTACTGTGGCTTACGCGGGCACGCAACAGGAAAAATTAGTCAAAATCGGTACCCAAAAATGGCTCGCTTTCTTCTACACAGGGTTGGAGGCTTGGTTCGATTGGCGCCGCACGGGCATCCCAACAATCACGCCGGGGCCCAGCAACCAAAACGGCAACCGCGTACCAGTGCGCTTTATTTACCCCATCATTGAGCAGGGTCTGAATGGCGATAACCGTGCCGAAGCTGTAAAACGCCAAGGCCCAGATGACATTAATACCAAAATGTGGTATTTGCAATAATTTATATTCAATATTAGCCATCGCGCTGATTTTTATTAAAAAAATGTAAGAAAGGGAAGTAGTGTTATTACATTGCTTCCCTTTCATTCCATCAATATTTCACGTATGCTACCTTCCAACTACGTCCAGCAAGGCGATTCCAATGCTACGACCAACCACCAAAACTTCCGCCAAGAGCTTAGCGACGAAACAAAATTCTGGCTCGCCGAAGACGCGACGTATTTTTTCCATCAGGCATTGTCAACGCCCGTTATGAATGTGCTGAGCAAGACCGAAGGCGCTTACATCTACGATCTGGAAGGCAATAAATACTTGGATTTGCACGGCAATAGCGTACACAACGTAGGTTTCAGCAATCCGCAGGTCATTGCCGCCGTCAAACAGCAGTTGGACGAGGGGCTGGCCTTCACGCCACGCCGGTACACCAATTTGCCCGTTATTCAATTTGCTAAAAAATTAGTAAATATGGCGCCGCCCGAACTCACGCGCGTACTCCTGTGTCCGGGAGGTACTTCCGCCGTAGAAATGGCGCTTATTTTAGCCAAACAAATTACAGGTAAATGGAAAATTATTTCCTTCTGGGATGATTATCATGGCACAACTTTCCAAGCCGCCAGCGTTGGTGCGGTAGAACATTTTATGACTGGTAATGGCCCGATGGTGCCCGGCACTTTTCAGGTAGAATTTCCCAATTATTATCGCAATCCCTGGGGTTTAGAAGATAAAGAAGCAATTGATAATATGTATCTACGTCAGATAGAGGTGATTATACAACGTCATCCTGATTTGGCAGCGATCATCGGCACCACTATTAGCTCAACACCGGTAGTGCCTACCAAATATTATTGGGATCAAGTGTGGGATATTTGCAAAAAACAGGATGCCCTGCTCATTTTTGATGAAGTGGTGTGTGGCTTAGGCCGAACGGGCAAACGCTTCGCTTGCGAGCATTACCTTACGCCGGATGCCGTCGTGCTTGGAAAAGCGCTTGGTGGAGGCGTAGTTCCGCTAGCGGGAATCATTACGCGCGAGGAATATAATATTTTGCAACATCGCTCTATCGGGCATTTTACCCACGAAAAAAATCCATTGACTGCCAGCGCCGGATTAGCAACTTTAGAATATTTAGAACAACACCAATTAGTAAAAAACTCAGCACAATTAGGTGCGTATCTATTGGATAAATTGTTGGAAATGAAAGACTTATATCCAATTATCGGACATGTGGAAGGGCAAGGATTGCACCTTTCTGTGGATTTGGTGAAAGACCGACGCAGCAAAGAACGCGCTTTTGACGAGGCAAACCAAATTTTGTTTCACGCGCTGCGCGAGGGTTTGTCGTTCAAATTAATTGATGGCAATGTCATTACCATTCAGCCGGCATTAATTATTGGTAAAGATGAAGCTGATTTTATTATCAACACCTTGAAAAAGGCGCTGGAAAAAGTCTGAATGATTATGTTTACATCGCTAAAAAATTAAAAGTAGTGAATTACTGGATGTAGTTTTGTAATAAAATTGATAATGTTAATCAAAAAAACATGCACTATGAAAAAAATCTTTATCACTATTGCTTTGATAATAAATGTTCTATGTTTTAATCATGCCCAAAATGCTTCATTAAAAACACGCAATGTCATTCTGGTCACACTCGATGGCTTGCGCTGGCAGGAGTTGTTCGCTGGCGTGGATTCTACATTATTGTATAATCAAATATTTACAAAGTTTTCCCCTGAAAATCAGGCACTTATAGAAAAATTTTGGGACGAAACCCCCGAAGCACGCCGCGCTAAACTGATGCCTTTCTTTTGGAATACCATTGCCCGACAAGGACAATTATATGGCAATCGGCAGTATAATAATTTAGTAAATGTTACTAATGCCATGTGGTTTTCTTACCCTGGTTATAATGAAATTCTGACCGGCTTTGCGGATCCGGGTATTCGTTCTAATAATAAAATTAATAACGATAATCAGACCGTTTTAGAATTTATCAACCAACAAAAAGGGTTTCAAAATAAAGTAGCCGCTTTTGGCTCATGGGATGTTTTCCCCTTCATTATCAACGCAGAACGCAGTAAAATTCCGATTAATGCGGGCTTTGAGCAACCAAAAAACACCAAATTAACGGAGAAGGAAAAAATATTATATGAATTGCAAGCGCAGATACCGGAGGAGTGGTCCACGGTGCGTTATGATGCTTTTACCCATCATTTTGCAAAAGAATATATGCGTAAAAATAAACCGCGTTTGGTGTACATCTCTTATGGTGAAACCGATGACTTCGCACATGATGGCGTATATAATGATTATATCAAATCAGCTTACCGAACGGATGCTTTTATCGCCGATTTATGGAATTTTGTGCAAAATCATTCATTTTATAAAAATAAAACCACATTCATTATTACTACTGATCACGGGCGTGGCACGCTGCCAATTGAAAATTGGCAACATCATGGTGCACAAATACCGGATTCCGATCAAATTTGGATTGCAGCGTTTGGCCCGGATACGCCAGCGTTGGGGGAAGTGCGCGCCGCCGGACAGTTATATCAAAACCAAGTAGCCAAAACAGTGGCAACTTTATTAGGATTTGATTATAAAAATGTAAAACCTGTTGGCGAAATTATTACATCCATTATTAAAAAGTAGTAATTATGCGTCCTATCTTATGTTTGTATTTTATATTTTTTAGCTTGCATATCGCAATCTTTGCACAGGTACAGCTCCCACCTTGGCAGGAGGGATTCTTAGATATACATCATATCAGTACGGGCCGCGGCAATGCAGCTTACATTATCATGCCTGATGGTACGACCATGATGATTGATGCCGGCGACATCTCTGATACCCACCCGCGCACGCTATCGCCACGCAATACCACCCGCAAACCCCATGCTTCGCCTAGCACCGGCTATTGGATCGCTGATTATATCCGCCAATTTGCCCCAGCTAAACGCCCACAAATGCTTGATTATGTGCTTATTACACATTATCACGACGATCACTTTGGCGAATGGGACAGCACCCGTCCTCTTGCTGCCAATGGTGGGTATCATTTGACCGGCATTATGGAAGTAGGGGATTTAATTCCTATTAAAACGCTGATAGACAGGGGATTTGATTTTCCGATTGACTTAAAATCACTCGATTTTCAGGAACGGGCTTTACATGACGAATATCATATTGTACAAACTTTGCAAGCGTATTGGAAGTTTATTGATTATCATAAAAAGCATCATCATTTAAAAAATGAAATACTGCAAGTAGGCTCGAAAAAACAGATTCAATTGCAGCACAAGCCCAGTATTTTCAAGGATTTTGAGGTGCGTAACCTCGCAGTGAATGGTCGAATCTGGACAGGTTTTAAAGATAATGATTTCTATGAATTGTATAAAGAAGGGCAGTATCCAGGTGAGAATCCATTAAGCACTTGCATCAAAATTACTTACGGCAAATTTGATTATTTCACTGGAGGTGATATCAGTGGTGTTAATGGCTGGGGGGAAGCAGATTTCAACAGTGTAGAAGCACATCTGGCCCCTGTAGTAGGTGCAGTGGATGTAGCCACGTTGAACCATCATGGCAACCGCGATGCGCTGAGCGCTTATTTTGTGCGTACCTTGCGCCCGCGCGTGTGGGTGCAGCAGTCCTGGTCGTCGGATCATCCGGGTGAAGAAGTGCTACGCCGCATCACATCTGATCGGATTTACCCAGGCAAACGCGATTTATTTACTACCGACATGTTGGAAGCGAACGAATTGGTGATTGGGGAACGTATTGCCAACACGTATAAAAGTCGGCATGGGCACGTCGTCGTTCGTGTATATGAACAAGGTGCTATGTATAAAATCTTCATTTTGAATGATCAATCGGAAAAACGGGAAGTTATGATGGAATTTGGGCCCTATGAGTCGCGCTGAACGACCGATAAGCCGTTGATGATTATATTTTAATCAGATTTTTATAAAAATTACATCCATTGAAAAATTTTATAACAAAATGATACAACAGTGGCTGAGTCGTAGCAGCAAACCGGTTTTTATTACCTATGCCATTATAGCGGCTTTTGGCACCTATTTTTGTATGTATGCCTATCGCAAGCCCTTTACAGTAGCGACTTACGAAGGTATGAGTTTTGTAGAGGTAGATTATAAAATTTGGTTGATTATTGTGCAGGTTGTCGGCTATATGCTATCAAAGTTTATTGGCATCAAAATCATCTCAGAGATGGGTCGGCGAGGGCGCTTGATATGGTTGTTGGGTTTGATTGGCATTGCCGAAGGCGCACTGTTATTATTTGCGCTCATACCGCCACCGTACAATATTATTTGCCTGTTTTTCAATGGATTGCCGCTGGGTATGATCTGGGGCATTGTGTTTTCGTATTTAGAAGGGCGCACCTTTTCAGAAGTACTGGGCGCCGGATTGAGTGCGAGTTTTATTATATCGTCGGGGGCTGTGAAATCGGTGGGCAAAACCCTCATGGACACTTGGGAAATCAGCGCATTCTGGATGCCTTTCCTGACGGGTGCCATCTTTGCCGCGCCATTGCTATTGTTTGCTTGGCTACTCGACCAGCTACCGGCACCGACCGCCGAGGACGAACGCGAACGCACTGCACGCCAGCCCATGAACGCTGCCGAACGATTGGCTTTTTTCAAACGATTGGCGCCTGGACTCACAGTGCTGATCTTTTTTTACATACTGCTGACGGCTTACCGCGACTTTCGCGACAACTTTGCCGCCGAAATCTGGGATGCATTGGGTTATGGTGACGCGCCCGCCGTGTTTACCTTAGCGGAATTGCCCATCGCATTAAGCGTGTTAATCATGTTGGGGGCTACCATGTTTATTCGCAACAACCGTTTTGCATTCATGCTGTATCATGGTATTCTGCTCGTCAGCGTAGCATTAGTAGGGGTTTCTACATGGTTGTTTCAGGCAGGCATCATGCCCGGTGGGTTGTGGATGGTGTGTGTGGGCTTGGGTTTGTATCTATGTTACGTGCCGTTTAATTGTATTCTGTTCGACCGCATGATCGCGGCCTTCCGCATTGTGGCTAATTCTGGTTTTCTAATTTACCTTGCTGATTCTTTTGGCTATCTCGGCAGTGTTGGGGTGTTATTGTACAAAAATTTTGGGCAGGCGAATCTGAGTTGGTTACAATTTTTCGTACAAGCCAGCTATGCGCTTACTGCCATTGGTGTGTTGACGATGCTGGTATCTTGGATGTATTTTTATCGAAAAGTACCTCACAATCAATAACTTAGCTTCAAGCGTAAAAATAGCGCCTGAATAGGGCTGACG
>CALMSP010000107.1 GCA_937872405.1 uncultured Saprospiraceae bacterium
TGAAAGGCAACGCAGGTGCTATTGGCATCTTCACGGGGCTGAGTTATGACCGAAAGATAACGACCGTTAAGCGCTGACGGACGATAAGCGCATCTAAAAGAATGAGAAAAGCCGGTGCAACATTATAGTTGACACCGGCTTTTCTTATTGAAGGCGTACTACTTGATTAATTGCCGCCTTTGATCAAGTTACCCAAATTTGGATCTGGAGCAATTTCTGATCTTCTGTTTTTAGAGCGACCAGCAGCTGTATTGTTGTCATCAACAGGCATATTTTCGCCTCTACCCACAGCCGCTACTTGGTTAGCTGCAACACCGCGCTTGAGCAGTTCACGTACTACGCTCATAGAGCGAGCAACGCTAAGATCCCAGTTATCCGTGCCCGAACCAGACTTAAATTTCTTGTTGTCTGTGTGGCCTTCCACCAAAATGCGGAGCTTAGGATTGTTTTTCAAGGTCTGAGCCAGTTCATCAATTGCTTTACGCTGTGCACGCGTGAGGCTTGCCGAACCAGTTTTGTAATTCACAGGTGTAGAAGTAATGACATACAATCTGCCATCTCTTTCTTCCATTTTCAGGCCGCTTTTTTGGTAATCACCGAAAATACCTGCGATTTCAGCCTTGATTTTGTTGAGTTCCGCTTCGGTCATATTCAGTTTTTCCTGAACCTGAGCCATTTGACCTTTTGTAGCATCCAGGTCTCTGCGGATAGAGCTGATCTCACCATTCAAGCGGTTGGTTTCAGACTCCAGGGTGCTTTTCAATTTGTCGTTTTCACCTTTCAGTGTTTGCAGTTGCGATTGAGTTTCCGCGAGTGCTCTGTCGGTAGCTTCCTTAGCTGCCTGGAGTTCATCGAATTTCTTCTTTGACACACAGGACTGGAAAGAACCGGCCACAAAAAAGAAAATGAGTAAGCTGAGTATTAGACGCATATCCTTTTGATTTGATTAAAAAATATAATTTTGTGATTGTGTCTGAAACCTAATTAGGCACTGCCTTTCGGGGCAAAGTTAATAAAAGCATTTTAGACTTTGTGCATTGCAAAGCAACAGTTTTTTTGAAATAAAACAAAGATCGTGCAAATAGGATTGCGGCAAAATGACTTTTTGGGGTTCAAAACTTCAAGTATTGGTGGTGGTGCATTGGCATAACAGGATAAAAAAACTATTTTTGCAGGGTATGTCTGCTATCTTGTTTGGTGAAAGATGCAGCTACAGGCTAAAAATTATGGTTTTATAAAATAAGATGCGGGCTACAAGTACCTTTATGAAAGCGAACCAGCAGAAATAATCGTCAAACGCGATTAATTTTTTTTTGAGCTACTGGTTAAATCTACCCGCAAAAACTTTATAAAATGGTGGTTTGCATTTAATCCACGATTTACATAAATTATAGTTTGAATGAATTACCAAATTAAGCACGAAGGCAAATTTCAATACGTTGAGAGCGCAGGGGGCGATGAAATCCTATTATTATTGCATGGGCTATTTGGCGCATTGAGCAATTTTGAAGGCATTATTAATCATTTTTCTGATAAGGTAAATGTAGTAGTCCCTATTTTGCCTATTTTTGAATTACCGATTCACCGGCTTTCGGTAGCTGGCCTGGCAGAGCACGTAGCAGAATTTGTTAATTACAAGAAGTTTGAGAAAGTACATGTGTTAGGCAACTCGCTGGGGGGGCATATTGCACTCCTTTACGCGCTGGCGCACCCCGAAAAGATTGCCTCCATCACACTTACTGGAAGTTCGGGCTTATTCGAAAGTGCTATGGGCAATACCTTTCCTAAGCGCGGCG
The DNA here is from genome assembly GCA_937872405.1 of uncultured Saprospiraceae bacterium. GTDB lineage: Bacteria > Bacteroidota > Bacteroidia > Chitinophagales > Saprospiraceae > JADJNW01. Next base: position 1,797 of record CALMSP010000107.1, read on the forward strand.
ACTATGATTTTATCAAAACAAAGACGGAAGCCACATTCTACCGCCCAGAAGTAGCAACCAAAGAACTGGTAGACGAGGTGTATGATATTGTGAATGATCGGGGTAAGGCGATCCGCATTATTGCTACCTCCAAATCGGCGGTGCGGCACAATCTGGGTGACAATTTGCATCAGATTACTGCTCCCACCCTATTGGTATGGGGCAAGGACGACCAAGTGACACCGGCATTCGTAGGCGACAAATTTCATGAATTGCTTCAAAATTCGCAACTCGTCTTTATTGACGAATGCGGGCATGCCCCGATGATGGAACACCCCCAAGAATTTAACCGGCATCTGGGGAATTTCTTAGAGCAAATAACTGGTAAGGTATTGCAACACCGGTAGGGTGCTTGGCGTTATGTCAAAATCTTTACACTATGATGTTTTGATTACAAACCTTAACAATGAAGCGCTATCTTTATAATGCATAATAGGTTTTATTTCATAATTTTAATCTAATACATGAAGCATCTGATGATGGGGCTTGCCATGTTGTTAATCATGGTGGGCTGCAATACACAACGTAAAACAGGCACAGCCGATGTGACTAAGCCAACTACCCCGACTATCGAAGCGCGCAATCTGGATACGCTAACCATTACAGCTCCGCTTTGGGGCGATGATGATGACTACGACCTGACAGATACAGAAGAGGATTATACCCTACCGCGTTACAACCCCAGTGCCACCCGCCAGCATGATTTGTTGCATACGCGCTTAGATCTGCGGTTTGATTGGGAAAAGGAGCAAGTACTCGGCAAGGCAACACTTCGCCTAAAGCCCTACTTCTATCCCAGCAACGCTGTTACACTTGATGCAAAAGGCTTTGAATTTCAAAAAGTTACGTTTGCTGGTAAAAATGAACCACTTTCATACGAGTACGATGACCAACAAATTACCGTTCAGTTGGGCAAAACCTTTACGCGCAATGACGAATACACCCTGTATATAGATTATGTGGCAAATCCGTCAGCATCTGGCGGAAGTGCTGCAATCCTTTCAGATAAAGGGCTGTACTTCATTAATCCGCGTGGCGAAGAGCCAGATAAGCCTCGCCAAATATGGACGCAAGGCGAAACGGAATCCAATTCCAGGTGGTTTCCAACTATTGATAAACCAAACGAACGCTGTACCCAGGAAATGTACTTGACCGTAGAAGACAAGTATGTCAGCCTTTCCAACGGATTGTTGGTATCTTCTAAGAAAAATACTGACGGCACGCGCACCGATTATTGGAAAATGGATCAGCCACACGCCCCTTATTTGTTTATGATTGCCATCGGCGAATACGCGGTAGTGAAAGATAAATGGCGCGATATTCCGCTCGAATATTATGTAGAACCAACTTATAAGGATCACGCCAAAGCGATCTTTGCTCATACGCCAGAGATGCTGGAATTCTTTTCTACTAAGCTGGGCGTCAAATACCCTTGGCCCAAGTACGCGCAAGTTGTCGTGCGCGATTACGTATCGGGTGCTATGGAAAACACCACGGCGGTTATTTTTGGCGAATTTGTGCAAAAAACAACCCGTGAACTAATTGACGATAACAACGATCGCATCGTAGCGCATGAAATGTTTCATCATTGGTTTGGCGATTATGTCACTTGCGAAAGCTGGGCCAATCTAACTATGAACGAAGGCTTTGCCAACTACAGCGAATACCTATGGGAAGAGTACAAGCGCGGCGTAGATGCAGCAGATTATCATATGATTAATGATTGGAATGGTTATTTCTCCTCTGCGCAGGGCAACATGCACCCCCTCATCCATTTTGGGTACGAGGATAAAGAAGACATGTTTGATGCTCATAGCTATAACAAAGGGGGCGCTGTTCTACACATGCTGCGTAATTATGTCGGTGATGATGCTTTTTGGGCTGCCTTGAATAAATACTTGACGGACAATGCTTACAAATCAGTCGAGGCACACAATTTGCGCCTAGCCTTTGAAGATGTCACGGGCGAAGACCTCAATTGGTTTTTCAATCAATGGTTCTTTTCGCAAGGGCACCCCGTGTTGAACATTGAGTACAGCTATGATGAAGATAATCGGCTGGCTAACATCGTCGTAGCGCAAACACAAAGCGTGGAAGGTGGCACCCCTGGCGTATTCCAGGTGCCGGCTACTATTGATATTTATAGTGCTACTGGCGACGTCACGCGCCACAAGGTGAAAGTGAACGAACGCTCCCAAACCTTTAGTTTTGATGTGCCTCAAAGCCCTGCACTCATTAACTTTGATGGAGATCGAGTGCTACTCTGTCAGCGCGAAGAAAATAAAACGGAGGCTGAGTACATTTTCCAATATAACCATGGACGAAAGTTGCTCGATCGCTATGAAGCCTTGCAAAACTTAGCCTACAGTGATAACCCGGTGGCCCTTAGTATATTCAGAACGGCATTACAGGACAAATTTTGGCTTATTCGGGCAGCTGCTATTGGCTTTATAGAAGATAATACCGACGAAACGGCTATGGCTGCCCTGCGCCGCATGGCCCAATCCGATCCACATTCGCAGGTACGAGTGGCGGCGTTTGAAAAATTAACGGAGCTGAGCGATGAAAGCAGCCTGACTATTGCCCAGCAAGCCATTGAAAAAGATTCGGCGTATCCAGTTATTGGTGCGGCTTTGCAACTGATTGTAGCGATAGCTCCAGAGCAAGGGGAAGCCTATGCCCGCAAGTTGGAACAAGAAGAAACCAATAGCGCTACCCTCACCGCCATTGCCGCAATTTACGCCCGCACAGGCAGCCCGGAAGGTCTGGCATTCTTTGAAAAGAACTTTAATCGCGTGGATGGTTATGATGCTATTAACTTCATTGATAGCTATCGAAACATTGCCGCTGCTTCCAATCTTGAAGTAGCTATGTCAGCCATGGATCAATTAGAAAAAATGGCTACCAACCTGACGCAATCGCTTTGGCGGCGCTTTGCTTCTACTCGCGCCATCAACGAGATGCGCAATGAACTGCGCGAGCGCTTCGAAGCAAGTGGGGATGCGGAAGAACAAACGGCACTTCAGGGGGCAATCGAAAAGCTAAGTGAAAAAATTTCCCGAATTAAGCAAACAGAGACCAATTCACAGTTGCTTGGGTTGTATGCCCAAATGATTGAAGATTGACACAGTGTAAGTCTTTGATAATGAGGTGTTTGTTCTTTTAAATATGCGTTACCAGTTATTGTCAAATACCATATATCCGAATCAAATAGGCAATGCCCAAAGCGCGATCATGTGGCTTTGGGCATTGTATTTTAACATTTCATGCCTTGACTTTATGCCTAATCTTTCCTAATTTTCGTGTCTATTTCGGCTAACGCTCAAAATCCGATTAATCACTGCACAAAATCTCCCCAAAAACAGCTTTTTTCAAACTTTTCTAATAATGAAACCTGTTCTAAAATAAACTGTTTATAAGATTGAGAATTCAGGAAATTGACATCCGACTACATAAAACCTTGTAAAAAATCGTAATCGAATCATGACGCAACAGGATAACTATCAGCTCTTAGTAGAAAAACTAGACCAGTTTATTCGCAAATACTATATCAATCAGCTCATTAGAGGCAGCTTATATAGTGTGGCACTTATCGCGGCACTCTTTCTAATAATGAGTTTGCTGGAGTATAACTTTTATTTCAATGCAAGTATCCGCAAAGTGTTGTTCTACTCGTATGTGGGTATCGCTGGGGTAGCTCTGATCCAGTGGGTATTCTTGCCGATGTTGCGTTATTTCCGCCTTGGGCCGGTCATCTCGCACGAGCAGGCCGCTACCATCATTGGCAATCACTTCGCCGACGTAAAAGACAAGCTGCTCAACATCCTTCAGCTCAAACACCAATCGGATCATGCTGACAATAAAGAATTGATCTTAGCCAGTATCAACCAAAAGTCGGAAGAGATCAAACCCGTGCCTTTCAAATCAGCAATTAACCTGCAAAACAATCAGCGATACCTACCTTATGCCCTGCCACCGCTGCTCCTGTTGTTGGCTTTGCTGCTTGGAGCGCCCAGTATCCGCGATAGTGCATTTCGCCTCATCAACACCAATCGGGAATTCTCTCGCCCCGCCCCGTTCAGCTTTATCCTTAACAAGGACAACCTCTCGGTCGTGCAATTCGAGGATTTTCCCTTGATCGTCAAAATTGAAGGCGACATTCTTCCTAATGAGGTTTTTATCACCGTTGAGAATATTCAATACCGACTTACCAAAGAATCGCCCGATGTATTTAGCTACCGCTTCAATAATGTACAGAAAGATTTGAATTTCAGGCTTTTATCTGGTGGCGTTCAATCGGAAAAATATACGCTAAACGTATTGAAAAAACCCAATATTGCAGGATTTGAAACCAAACTGACTTTCCCAGCCTACATCGGCCGGAAAAACGAAACACTCGGCAGCGTGGGGGATTTGGTCATTCCAGCAGGTACCAAAATTGATTGGATTTTTAATGCCGAAAATACGGATGACATTCGCATTCAATTCGGACAAAAAGAACTCGAAGAGGTAAAGCGCTTTTCCAACGACTTGTTTACTTACAAGAAGCAAGCTATGCAAGATGAAATGTACAAACTGTTCATTTCCAATAAGTTACTACCTCACGCTGATTCCATTAGCTATACCCTCACGGTTATTCCTGACTTGTACCCGTTTATTAATGCGGAAAAGTTTCAGGATAGCCTCGACACCCGATTGCTATTCTTTGTAGGCGAAGCGAGCGATGATTACGGATTGCTTAGTCTGTCCTTTAATTACAGAATCAAAAAAGCCAACGGCAAGCAGGGCGACTTACAAACCGTGAAAATGAAAAGCCCAGACGGCAAGCAGATTCGATTCGATTATATTTTCGACTTGCGAAAGCTGCCGCTCGAACCCGGCGATGAGGTGACCTATTACTTTGAAGTATATGATAACGACGGCGTGAATGGCAGCAAGCCTGCGCGCACCAATTTCATGGTATTTGCGGTGCCAACAGTGGCGGAGTATCAAGCGATGGCCGAAAAAAATAATGAACAAATCAAAGACGAGTTGCGCAAAGCCATCGAAGAGTCACGCCAGCTACAAGAAGACATGAAACGAATGCGCGAAAAATTGCTACAAGAAAAAAATCTTGATTGGCAAAAGCGCAAAGAGTTAGAGAAAATGCTGGAACGCCAAAAAGAATTGCAAAAGCAAATCGAAGAAGCTAAAAAAGCATTTGAGGAAAACCGCCGGAACGAGCAAGAATACAACGAGCAAGATCAAAACATTCAGGAAAAGCAAGACCAATTGCAGAAAATGTTCGAACAGGTCATGTCACAGGAAATGCGCGACCTTATGAAGCAAATCGAGCAGCTACTGCAGCAATTGGAGAAGGATCAAGCCATCCAGATGATGGAAAATATGAATTACAACAATGAGGATATTGAAAAAGATCTTGATCGCTTGTTGGAATTGTTCAAGCAACTGGAGTTGGAACAAAAAGTGAAAGAAACAGTCAACGAACTTCAAAAATTGGCAGAACAGCAGGAAAAGCTGAGCGAAGAAACCAAAAAGGCAGACCAAGAAAAGCAGTCAAAATCGGCAGAGGAGCAAAAACAAAAACAACAGGAGCTGCAGCAAAAGCAGGAGGATGTAAATAAAAAATTTGAGGATATAAAGGATAAGCTGGAGCAAGTAGAGCAAAAAAACGATGCGCTGCAAAAGCCGAAAGACCTGGGTAGCCAAGATCAGGACAAGCAGGAAATCCAAAAAGACCTGAACAATAGCCAGCAACAGCTTAAGCAAAACCAAAATAACAAAGCTTCACAATCGCAGAAGAATGCAGCACAAAAAATGAAAGATATGGCGAATAATATGCAAATGCAAATGCAGCAGGGAGAAATGCAGCAGATGCAAGAGGATATGAAAGCCTTACGCCAGTTGCTGGAGAACCTCGTTGGTCTATCTTTTGATCAAGAAGACCTAATGAAAGAACTGGATAAGACCAGTGCCAATACACCGCGCTATGTGCAGCTGGTGCAACAACAGTTCAAACTTAAAGATGATTTCCGCTTGGTAGAAGATAGCCTACAAGCATTGAGCAAGCGCTTGTTTCAGATCGAAACGTTCGTAATGGATAAAGTGTCGGAAGTGAAAAGCAATATGCGCCAGAGCATTGACCACCTGGAAGAACGAATGAAACCGCAAGCCGCCGACAACCAGCAGCGCTCCATGAAAAACCTGAACGATCTGGCACTCATGCTAAGCGAAATAATGAATCAGATGCAGCAACAAATGGCTTCTATGATGGCTGGTAACCAGATGTGCACGAATCCCGGTAGCGGACAAGGCGAAGGAAATCAACCCCAAGACAAAATTAGTGAAGGGCAGGAGCGTCTCAATGAGGATATGAAAAAAATGAAAGAGCGCTTGGAAAAAGGTCAAGGGGGTGGCTCCAGTAAAGAGTTTGCAGAAATGGCTGCCCGGCAAGCTGCCTTGCGCAAAGCACTTCGCGACAAACAAAAGCAGCTTCAGGAGCGTGGTCAAGGCAGCAAAGAACTGCAAGATATGATTGACAAAATGGATAAAACCGAAACCGAGTTAGTTAATAAACGCCTCACCAATGAAACGTTGCGTCGGCAACAGGATATTCTAACTCGTTTGCTGGAGCATGAAAAAGCTGAACGCGACCGTGGCTACGAGGAAAAACGTAAAGGCGAGATGGCTTCTGAAAAAGAACGTCGAATGCCACCATCACTCGAAGAGTACATCAAGAAGCGGGAAGCAGAAATTGAAATGTATAAAACAGTGTCCCCAACACTAAAACCGTATTACAAATCGCTGGTAGAAGAATATTTCAAGACCCTGAAAGCAAAATAAATTTCAAAAAAAGCCGGATAAGAGAACTTTATTTATCCGGCTTTCGTTTATAATTATTGTTTGTATCCAATCCGACGTCGTTAACCTCCCATGAACATCATCCGTTGTCAGTAAATGCTTATTATTAGAATCTAAAATTCCGGTTCCTCCATGAAATTAGGAACAGAGCCAATTATGCTGAAATTACCATCGCACCCGCGTACTATTAGCGTGATAGAATCATTGGTCAATCGGTTTGCTGAAAACTACCAACTTGACCCGGATTTGCATTGCAATATCATGGTCAGCCTGACCGAAGCAGTTAACAATGCAATGATTCACGGCAATTGTAGTGATGAGTCTAAGAATGTTTGTATCCAATTCAAACGGGTGAAGAACACGCTGCGCATTAGCGTCTCTGACGAAGGCCCTGGTTTCGACCCCCACGCCATTCCTGATCCCACTGCTCCAGAGAACATTACCAAATGCGGCGGCCGCGGGGTGTTTCTCATGCAACAGCTCTCGCATTCGGTTAAGTATCATGACAACGGCAGTACCGTAGAAATGCAATTCAAAATAGCTTGACCCCACCCTGCGATGGAAACGCCATCTTCTCAATGGAATCCGAAAGATATGGAAGACGAGCAAATCGAATTTCATACCGAAGATGTGGACTTCGAGTTGGCTAATCCCGACTTGCTCAAATCCTGGATTCATGCGCTCATCGCGGCAGAGCAACAATCCTTGCAGCACATCAGCTTTATTTTTTGTAGCGATGACTTTTTACTCGATTTGAATGTGCAATACTTGCAACACGATACGCTTACCGATATTATCACTTTTCAATACGCTAAAATGCCGGCTGCTTTAGAGGGCGATATTTTTATTAGCATAGACCGCGTGCGCGAAAATGCTACTACCTTTGGCGTTCGGTTTGAAGAAGAACTGCATCGCGTGATGGCCCATGGCGTGCTGCATTTGTGCGGCTACGGCGACAAGACCCCCGACGAAAAGACGCGCATGACCGATAAGGAAAACGAAGCGCTGGCCACACGCCCACATTTTGACTAAAAACGCTTGGAATCCGTAGAATCTGCAAAAAAATTCCCTGCTTCCGCCTGCCAAACACTGGCTACTTACCTCAAAATTAAATACTTTTGCAACTTGTTTAATCGGTTGTGATGTCAAATGTATGATGGCATTTCATTGAAATAATGGATAAAAAT
>CALMSP010000108.1 GCA_937872405.1 uncultured Saprospiraceae bacterium
GCAGGCGATAGCGTAGAATTTGACGTAAGTAAAAATGGACAGGGGAAGTTGTTTTAAACCCGTTGAAATAGCTTTATAAGATACTCATTATCAACTTATTATACTTCGAGCCGCAAATGGCAAACCGCGAACAACAAACCACTAATTATCACAATATAAAAGCTTTTCCAATTAACCAATAACAATTTCCCATCATGAATAACCAAATCAATGCTTTTTTGTATGACCTGACGGAATTTCTCGGCAAGTACTACACCGCACACCTTGCGGCCATCGAAGCAACCATGCAGGAGGGGTATGTACAGGTGCGCATAGAAGACCCCGCCAGGCTTAACACACTGGAAATCAGCGGCGAAAACGAAGAAATTACGATGTGCTTCGGCGGCACACACTGGCATTACGAGCCAATAGAAGAATTTGGCGGTATCAATCACTTGTATTCAGCAACCATTCACAGTACTTTCGCAATTTTGAATAGCGAATCGTTGGTATATGTTGCTTACAAAGACGATGTACCCCTCGGTGGCAGCTACGGCAAAGTAATGGACGAGGACGTACCGGACGATTGTCGCCGTTATTTTGAAGGTGCCGATCGCGTCGTTATGCAAAGGTGGAACGAGCCGCAGCAGTCTATAAAATTGTAGTCTGGCAGCGAACCGCAATCACTATAACAATATTTTAACAAGACGCTATCAGAATTTTCGCCTTATTTAATGCACTTTTGTGAAATGAATGCTAATCATAAAACATGTAAAACAAAATTGCCTATGAAATCTGTATTCCTATTTTTAAGCACTTCCTGTTTGTTGCTAATGGCGACCATCACATCTTCTGCTCAGGTAGCCAGCGCTACTGCTACTGCCGACCAAGTGGAAGCCTGCATGAAAGCCTGTGCCCAAAAGGGTACCAATTGCAACCCGGAAGCCTGCGCCAAAGTTTGTGCCAGCAAACCCCAGTGCCAGCCAGCAGATTGCGCCAAAGCTTGCCAAAAAGCCAATGGCAACAAAACAACCGGTAGCACAACAAGCACCTCCACACCGGCTACTTTGGTAAGCAACAAACAAGAGGCGCCTGAATCTTCCTGCTGCTCAAAAGCCACCGCCGATGCGGCTTCCTGTGGCTCGGCTACCAGCACAACAAGCAAAAAAACATCCAAGGACAATTGATCTATTTTTTGAATAGGATTGCGGACGGCAGGTGTCGTCTGCAATCCTTCTTCCACTTCTGATAGCCCGCTTGGCATATTAAGCTGATTAAGTTGCTCATTGTCAGTACCTTATGCTACTATCTGCGAATTATAAACCGCAAAAGTTATTGCTCAACCTCTCAACCTTTTCCAAACTGCAAAATCGCAAAAGTTATTTAGAATCGCGAAGTAATCAAGGAGGACATGCAGGGCGATGATTGCCATTATTTGGAAAATACCGATCGCGTCGTTATGCAAAGATGGAACGAGCCGCAACGGACTCTAAATTTTTAAAAGACTAAGTGATCACAGGAGTTAATTTTTCTAATTGAAGCGGTGCAAAAAAAAATGATTTACATTTAGCTTATTACAATGTAGCAATTGCTAATGCAAAAAGCTGATAATCAGTTTTTAATAATGTGTGCTACGTTAAAAAATTCGCATAAAGACCGTAAATTTGTAAATGGCTGTTGACGACCTGTTGCGCTGACATACAACTCTGAAGGGCATCATGTGGTTTATAGTAGCATATCGTAGCGATCAAGCCTTCGATTTTTACATTCAATCAGGATACATTTCAACCATGTCAGAAGACAAAAAACCCATTCTTTTCTCTGTTGACGATGATCCACAGGTGCTGCGCTCACTGCGGAGCGATCTGCGGCAAGCATTCCGCGAAGAGTACCGCATCATGAGTACAACATCGGCGCGGGAGGCACTGGAAACCCTGCCAGAGTTGAAAAAGAAAGGCGAGGTGGTAGCGTTGCTGCTTTCTGACCAGCGGATGCCGGAGATGGAAGGCGTTACCTTTCTGGAGCAGGCCCGCAAGGTGTTTCCAGATGCCCGACGAGTGCTGCTTACGGCGTATTCGGATACAGATGCCGCAATCAAAGCCATCAATGAGGTACAATTGGATTATTATCTGATGAAACCCTGGGACCCACCCACGGAAAAATTGTACCCGATACTAACCGATTTGCTTGACGAGTGGCATCTAAACTACAAACCGGAATTCCAAGGTATTCGAGTAGCCGGATATCAGTACTCGCCCAAATCACATGAGATAAAAGACTTTTTATCCGGCAATTTGCGCCCCTACCAGTGGTTGGATGTCGAGGGCAATCCAAAGGCGGCTGAGCTTTTAGCGCTACATGGGTTAGACCACCGACAGCTACCCGTCGTTTTTTTTGAAAATGGCGATTATCTTGCTGCGCCCGATTCCCGTGCGCTGGCAGCTCGAATTGGGCTAAATCCAAACGCAAAATCTGATTTGTACGATGTAGTCATCGTTGGTGCTGGCCCGGCAGGTTTGGCGGCTGCGGTGTATGGCGGCTCAGAAGGGCTGCATACGTTGCTTATCGAAAAGCGGGCACCGGGTGGGCAGGCAGGTACCAGTTCGCGTATCGAAAATTACCTCGGTTTCCCGAAAGGACTAAGTGGAGCTGACCTTTCACAGCGCGCACTGGCGCAAGTTACCCGCTTTGGCGTAGAGTTCTTGTCGCCGCAGGAAGTTGTTAAGATCGAATTGGATGGCAATTACAAAAAACTCACGCTGTCGGATGGTAGTCATCTGTTCAGTAAGAGCCTTATTATTACGACAGGCGTGGACTATCGGCGGCTGCAGGCACCCGGCGCTGACAATTTCACCGGGGCGGGCGTTTATTATGGTGCAGCTATGACCGAAGCAAACGCTTGCCGCAACAAAAAAGTCTTCGTAGTTGGCGGCGGCAACTCAGCCGGGCAAGGCGCGGTATATCTGTCACAGTTTGCAACGCAGGTTACGATTCTTATTCGGCGCGACGATCTGCACGCAACTATGTCTTCCTATCTGATTGATCAAATTAATGCCATTCCTAATATAATCGTAGCGGGTCAGCGCGAAGTACTGGAAGCCTGCGGTCAAGGGCGGCTCGAAAAGCTGATTATTCAAAGAACAGACGACGGCTCTACCTATGAGACCGATGCCGACGCACTTTTTATTTTTATTGGCGCCAAGCCTCTAACGGAATGGCTGGATGGCAAATTGCTTCGCGATAACAAGGGCTTTCTACTCACAGGCCGCGATCTAATGTTGCAGGACAACTTTACAAAAATCTGGAAACAGGAGCGCGAGCCATTCCTACTCGAAACCAGCATATCTGGTATATTCGCGGCCGGCGATGTGCGCTCCGGCGCTATGAATCGCGTGGCATCAGCGGTGGGCGAAGGCGCTATGGCAATCAAGTTTGTACACGAATATTTAGCTGAAATTTAAGTATAATTTTTTCGATAGCCTTGCGTTTCTATTGCCGAACCATCATTGCTTGAGTCTTGTTATCTGCATGGTAATAAAAACACGATTGGATATGAAAAAATGGATTGTACTGCCAATTTTATTGTTATTCATAGCAACAGTAGCCTTAGCACAAAAAACAAAACAACCTGAGCTACCCCGCAAAGGGCATAGTATTCACATCAAATTAGACAATTATGCCGAAAAGGAACTCTACCTCGGCTATTACTATGGCGATAAGCAATACCTGCGTGACACTGCCATCCGCAATCCGCAGGGATATTTTGTGTTTGAAAAAGAAGAAGAACTCCCCGGCGGCATGTATTTGTTGGTCATGCCGCCCAATAACGAGTATTTTCAAATGCTCATTAGTCCCGGCGAACAGCATTTTACGCTCGAATCCGATGCCAAAAACATCGCTGATAAAATGAAAGTAAGCGGCTCACCAGATAACAAACTGCTCTATGATTATCTGCAATTTTTAGCACAGCGCCGCCCCTTAGCCGATACCTTGCGCGCCCGAATCGAACGTAGCAATGAAGCACAAAAAAATCAATTGCAACGAGAGTTGGACAAACTCAATGAGGAAGTGACTAATTTCCAACAAAAAATTATCACCCAGCATAGCAACACCCTTACGGCTGCCATTGTGCGCGCTAATCAACAATTGGATATGCCGGATTTTGAAGGCGACGAGCAAAGTGTGCAGAATCAGCGCTGGCGCTACACCCAACAACATTTTTTTGACAACTTCAACCTCGCCGACCCGCGTATGCTGCGCACGCCTTTCCTGTTTGAGCGCGTGGACTTTTTTGTGAACAAACTTCAGGTACAGCACCCTGATACCCTCGCTAAAGCCGTTGATATGGTGCTTACGCAAATGAAACCCGCCGAAGAAGCTTTCAAATATTATCTGATTCACTTTGTGAATTTCTTCGCCAAATCAAATTATGTAGGCATGGATGCGGTATATGTGTATCTGGTTGAAAAATATTATGCCACCGGACAAGCTCCTTGGACGGATGAAGAACAGCTACAAAAAATGGTAGAAAATGCGCTCGGATTAAAGCCAACGCTCATTGGTAAAATTGCGCCCAACATCGAAGTACAAAAACGCGACGGCAGTAAAATTGCCCTGCATGATGTAAAAGCGAATTATACAATTTTATACATTTGGAAATATGACTGCGGTGTTTGTAAAAAATCTACCCCAATTATTAAAGATTTTTACGAAAAATATAAAGATCAAGGCGTACAGATTTTTGCTATCTGCTACCAGTTTGGCAGCGATGCTACACCTTGTTGGGAATATGTGGATGAGGCTGGCGTAAAGGATTGGATTCATACGGTTGACCTTCAAAATCGCTCCCGCTATCGCGATTGGTACTACGTGCGCTCCACACCGCAAATTTATATTCTTGACAGCAAAAAGGAAATTATCTCTAAGCGTATCGGCGCCGAACAACTAAACGATGTGATGGAAACAATTCTTGAAATGAAACGCAGTAAATGATTTTGCTTTTAATTAAAAATACAACGTCTTTGATTGTTTCTAACAGGCCGGTTATCAGTTTTTTATAAAATAGCGCCTCGTAAATTTAAAATGAATGAACCGCGTTCATCTTATCGATAATGATTTTCAAAGAATACTCGATAGGCTTCTACGCTCTTAACAGAAGAAAATAGTTTACCATAGTTGCTCTGCGAAATAGCATATATCTCGTGGCGGTATTTATCGGATATAAAATCCTTTTTGTTTTTTATTACAGCATTATAATAACGCATGGCATCCGCTTTGTCCTTGAAGCGGCGCACTACGATCAAAGGCGTGCGTACCTCACCGTTGATGAGGAACACATCAGAGATGCGGAGCTTGTCCAAGTCAAAGTATTTTCGATTGAAATCGGAAACCATATTTTTAGCGTCATTAAGCGAGGCAATATCGCTTAGCGCAACAATAATAGAATGCACCTGATCGTCATTAATCTCAAACTGAGCAGCATCCGCCACTTTTTGGTCGCCAGGCAAGGTACTACCAAGCGCGCCCAGCAGCCGCAGTGCTTCCCGGGCATATCTTTGCTCTTCGGTATTCGGATACTTTGCTACCACCTCCGATAGCGCCGCCACATAGTCCTCTTTACCTTTCAGATTGCCCACAGACATAGCGCTGAGCAAAGCAAACTTGGGCTGTAAGGGATTCGTTGCGCCAAATTTTTCGCGCGATTGTTGGCTCATATCATAAGCCATCTGATAGCTCCCCCCAGTGAAAGCGGCATAGGCTTCGCTGTAATACTGGTTGAGCCGGCGCTTTTCATCTTGAATTTCAGCAATATAACCAGGATCTTGCAGCAGGCGGCCGTAGGAGGTTTGTGGGTATTTGGCAATAATTTTATCTGCGAATTCGCGGGCTTTGGGTTTGTTATTCAAGTCGGTGTGAGTGAGATACAAATAGTACCAGGAGTCGAGTTCAAAGTTGTTGCCAGGGTAGCGGCGGTTGAGTTCTTCTAAGATTTCTGCAGCCTTTTCGTTATTTTCCAGACGCTCTCGATACAGCGATCCTAGTGCAAACATAGCTTCCCGAACTTTATAGTGTGCCACCTTTTTTTCGTCTTCCGTTTGTGGTATGCCCCTAAAAATATTGTTCATTTCTTCATCGGTGATGCTTGCCACTGGGCGAAGGCTATTTTCCTGCTCTGCACCATCGCCAGAAGCGTTGGAAGAGCGGCCCGAAAGGCGCCAGTTGTCTTCTAAAGGACGGTTACCCCATTTGCGTTGAAAGTCGCGTTTGCCCTGGCGGAGTGCGCGGTCGTCATAAGCAAAGAAGGAGCTTGGTTTTTGTAATGCTGGTGCTGTGCCAGGCGCCACGGTTCGGGTTTCAGTTGTAGCTAATTTACCTTTATCACCTTTACCGGGCACCTCACTATTGGCGGCAGCGAGCGCAGCGGCTCGTTCTGCTTCTTGGCGTTTTTTAATATCGGTGGCTAAGGCCTTGCGCTCGTCATCGCTCATATCGCTGATGCGCAGTAGGCTATCCTGTAAAGCAATGATTTCCAAGTTTTTAGCAATATCCGTTAGGTTTTCGCTGAGTCGGCGCGTAGCGTTGTAGCGTTCGTCTTTCTGTTGCATGGTTTCCAGTGCGCTTTCGTAGTAGCGCTTGGCGGGCACATATTTTTCGTCTTCAAAATACAATTGCGCCAGTAGCAGGTTGGTTTCGGTGCGTTGTGCATTATTGCTGCCACCACTGCGCAGGGCCAATTCTAAATTTTCGATAGCTGTAGCCCGATCGCCGGCTTGCAGTGCAATATTGGCAATAGCGTGATAAATTTGGTCTTTAAATTCCGCATTTTTATCATCGCGGAGCATTTTTTCCAGATTTTGCCGCGCATCTTGTGCGCCGCCACGGCCGCTGGCCCAAGCATTTTGTGCCATGCTAAGCTTTGCGTTGAATTCGAGTTCAAAGTCATTGCTATACTTGAGTACCCGCTCGAAAGCAGCATAGGCAGCATCACTGCGATTGTAACGCTGATAGAGTTGCGCCAGAATGTAAGAATAGCGCGCTTTATCCTTGCGGCGGCTGGCGAGCTGTACGGCTTGTTCTAATGGTTGTATTGCCAGATCATATTTTTTCTGCCGAATGTACAAATGCGCTTGCAATGGTGCCAGTTCCGCATATACATCGGGAAACGCATTCGGATTTTCAATCAATTGATTGATCAAGCGTTGAGCGGCATCAAAATTATTGCGCTCTATGTATGCCTTTGATAGCCAGAGCACGCACTCCTGATACGCTGGCCGATGCTTCATGAAATAATTGTCCGGTTTTTTGTCTTCCGGCTTGTCGGCGTCTTTTTTCTTTTTGTCTTTTTTTTTGTCATCCTGTTGTGGTTTCTTTTTATCGTCCTCCTTTTTTGGGGCTTCTTTTACTGGCGTTTCTGCGGGTTGTTCTTTATTTTGTTCCTCCTGTTTGTTACGACTTGCAGAGCTGGGGCGAGGTGGCGGTTTCACGCCTTTTTTGCGTGCTTGCTGCACAGCTTTGTTGTAGCGTTCGCGTTCTTTGCGGGCTTGCTTCATGCGCTTAGCACGATCTTTGCGGGCGCGATCTTGCTCTTTTTTCTTTTCTTTCGCGGTTTTCTCGCGCTCTTTGGTTACAATTTTACGTTCTTGTTCGCGGGCTTTTTGGGTAGCGGCAGGGTTTTTCCGAATAGGTTTTTTTGGATTATCGGGGTTGAATTCATTCACCGCATAGCGAAACGTAGCCTCCGCCGATTCGAAGTCCTGCTTCAAAAATTGTGCTTTGCCCACTAACAGATAGCAGTCGTCGGTCCAATGGCTATAGCGATGCAGATTAACCACCACCGATACTTTCTTGATTGCTGTATCCATCTGGGGAGCAATGGCCTGCGGATTTTCATTGGCCAAATACGGATACACATTGAGCAGTTGCGTGTAGTTATCTTGATGTTGTTGCTCCATGCGCGCCAGCGTGAGCGCCATGATTTCATTCGCATTAAAATAGCCGTTGTACTTTGCCGTGGTGTTGTGATAAAATTTGCTCATAGGCGACAGGTCGCCGCGCCGCTTCTGCGTTGTACAAGCTGCAATCACTAATAAAAAAAGCGATACTAACAGTATTCGATTCATCCGTATCAAGGCGAATATTGTTTTTTTGTTAAAAATAAGATAAACCGAGGTTAAAATATGCCTCCCTGCTCGCCCTGCATCAGGTAAACTGTTAACTTTGCAGGATATTTAGTTGGAAACAGCAAAAATACGCTTTTCCTTCCAACATTTTATATCGCAAAAAACGATTTTATAGTGTGCGAATATGCATCATTAACATGCTTTAGAATATGTCAAAAGGAGGGGAGCAAATAAATAGTTGGTTCGGTCGGCTTCGTCAGCGATTCCAAAATACGTATCGGTTGACAATTATGAACGACGAAACCTTCGAGACAATCGGGTCATTCCGCCTCACGCTACTCAACGTGTACATTTTTCTCAGTACGCTTATTGTGCTTACGGCGGTGCTGGTCACTGTTAGTATTGCCTATACCCCTCTCAAGCGCTATATACCTGGCTACAGCGGCGACGTAAGCCAGGATCGAGAGGTTTACCAACTGTACCGAGAAGTGGAGCGGATGGAGCGCGAACTAAAAGCACAAGAAAAGTACACCGAAAGCGTGCGCCGCATGTTGGTAGGTGATGTACAAACCGCCAAGGATGTGCCGCCTTCTAAGGATATGTTTCAGGATAGTGGCATGGTAGAAATTGGGCGAGCCAAAGCCGAAGAACAACTCCGGCAGGAAGTAGAACTGGAAGAGGTTGGCTCTATTGCAAAAAATGCTCGAACAACGAACTTCTCTCCACGCGACCTGCCTTTGGAGCAGCTCTACTTCACGCCACCCGTAAAAGGTGAAATCAGCGCTCCTTTCATGCCTGACCAGAAGCACTATGGCGTGGATATTCTTGCGCCCAAAAACACAGCGATCAAAGCGGCTATGGACGGCTACGAAGTAAAGAAAA
>CALMSP010000109.1 GCA_937872405.1 uncultured Saprospiraceae bacterium
TTCCATAGATGAACATTTGCAGACCAAAGTATGAAATTTAAACATGCTCTTAATTCCATTCTTGGATTGAAAAGGGAAATTATGATAATAGAAGAATCAGGAGATCGAAATATCAAGGAAAATCATAAAACTATTTTGCAATTAAGGCGATGCGCTCATTGGTTAATGTGCTGAATTTTATTATAAATCGCTCAAAATCAATATATTTTAACGAGAATAAGTTGTGTTTAAATTGGAACAATTGCTTAAAAATGTCTATCACCTATCACCTATCACCTATCACCTATCACCTATCACCTATCACCTATCACCTAAAATAATATAGTCGTTATAACATACGCCCCTATTAGGGCAATGCTATAAAACGCGAACCAACGCAAATCGGTGTAGGTTTGCACAGCCACGCCAAGGCGAATGTATAAATAGGCACACAGCATAGCTTTTTCCATAGTGTAAGCGACTAAAGTACCGATAGCAATGCCCAACATACCATAGTGGCGTACTAAAAATAAGCTCACTAATGTATTGATAATCAGTTCTATAATAGAAATAACCAATACGCCCATATTTGCCTGTAAGCCAGTGAGTATAGGGCGTGCAAAGAGCATCCGGCTAATCAAAATAAGTAAATAAATGTTGAATATCTTTACGCTGGGTAAAAAAGATTCATTAAAAACAAGTGGAAAAAGTTGGCGTCCGCTAAGCATTAACAGAATAGATAATGGAAATAATAAATGAAACAGGCGAAGTGACTGCGCTTTAACAAGCGTAAGCGCAATGGGAAGGTTTTTGGCTACCTGAGGAATCATCGCTGCGCCAAATGCGTTAATGAGTGCTAAGGTGAGCGGCAGTTCCTGCGCGCCATACCGAAAAATGGCAAATTGGGCCTCGTCACCAGCATAGTGCCAGTTGACTAACCAATTATCAAAAACCGTATTGAATCCGCCTAACACCGCATACAATATGAGGGGCGCCGCAATGCGCAACCAATTCAGTAACATTTGCCCGTCCCATTCAAAATGCCCCTCGCGGCATATATGCCACAATAACCAGATATGTCGGAGCGCTGCACTCAGGGTTAGCCCGGCTATGCTCCAGTAAAAATCGTAGCCCATATAAACAGGCAGCAGCACCGCTACAAGCTGCGCGCCAAAAGTGAATATGCCATACCAGATAATTTCACGGAGCCGATCTTGCAGGAGGAGTAAATTTTCCAATAGGTACGCAGGAAAATGCAACACCATAAACACCGTGAATAGCCGAAAATACTGCACATGAGGCTGGCCGCTAAGCAGTTGCAGCACTTGCGGTTCGAATAGTCGCACGAACAACAATAAGCCGCCGCTGATACCGACAAACAATAGCCAAGACTGTGCCACCAACTTGCGCTGCGCAGCTCGGTCTAACCGCGGATACACACTCAATAGTGCCTGTACCAGGCCCGAAACCCACCAAAAACCGAGGGTGTAGGCTATGTACAAGAGCATTTCGTAAGCGCCAATGTCTTCCAGACTTAGGCGGCTCTTGGCCAACAATATCGCCGTTAGAATCAAACTGCTTTGTCGGAGCAGTTGGAAAATTTGAAAGGCGCGGGTATGATTCAGCTGATATAATAATTTTCGAATATTGTACTGCTTTTATGATGTACTTATGGCAAAAATCGCTCAAGAAACGCCATTTTTATTTACTTGGCACCCATTACATTATTCTCGATATTTACATCTGCCATGCGCCGTGAGGGGTCAATTTCCACTTTGGAAATAGCTCCAACCGGACGCGGTATGGTAAACACATACGTCAGGTTTGTCCAAGGCCAGTCTTTTAGTACCGTATAGCCAGCGTTGGGGTCTTCCTGGGGCTTAGCGCCTCGCATTAAATCTAATGGAATATTAAATATGTCCCGTTTGCCATCATTATAAGTAATAACTACATCAAGTGGCATTGGCATGGCCCCTACCCGTTCGAGCGTTATTTGCGTAGCCTTGTTATCAGCAGGTTCTACGGTTTTAATGGCATAATCAATCGTGTGCGTCGAATGTACCCAATATTCCTTATACCAGTCCAACTCCAAACCCGATTGCTTTTCAAAAATACGGATACAATCATTATCATTCGGATGTTTGAACCGCCAAGTATAATAATAACGTAATAAACTGGCATCAAATGCTTGTTTGCCTATGATATATTCTAATTGATGTAAAAAAACGGCCCCTTTATTATAAGCCGCGCTGCCATATGCAAAATTTGTCATAAAATGATCTGCATGAATGGTCATTGGCTCCTCTGCACCGCTCAGCGCCAACCCCAAATAGCCCGCATAGGTATTGGCATGTGGATTATCGCGTGGACGCATACCAGGTATCAGCCCTTCCGCCGCCAGATGATTCATCACCACATTGGATGCATAGGTGGTAAAGCCTTCATCCATCCAGGCATAGAGGCTTTCGTTGGTGCCAAGGAGCATTTGATACCAACTATGCATAAGCTCGTGCACAGATACCCCCACCAAACTTGCCAGCGGGCGCTCGCCAGTGATGAGCGTTGCCATAGGGTATTCCATGCCACCATCGCCGCCCTGCACAAAACTGTATTGCCGATATGGGTACTGCCCGTAAGTTACATTGATAAAATCAAAGGCTTTATCCATGATTTTGGGGAGCGCGGCCCACACATCTTTCGTACGATCATTCTTTTTATAAAAGAAATGTAATATTACCCCATCTTTGCGTTCTAATACCTCATGTGTGTAATTAGAATCAGCACCCCACATAAAATCATGCACATTGGGCGCTATGAAATGCCAAGTGAGCTTATCACCTTTATTGGTAGGTGTTTTGGAGGAATAGCCATGCCCAATTTCGTCCGGATTTTGTAAATAACCTGTGCCGCCAATGGTAAAATTTTTATCAATGGTTATTTTTACATCATAATCACCCCATACGCCATAGAATTCGCGCCCGACATATGGATTGGCATGCCAGCCTTGATAATCATATTCACATAATTTCGGATACCATTGTGCCATCGAGTAGGCTACGCCTTCGCGGCTATCGCGGCCGTTGCGACGTATCTGCACTGGAATTTGCGCATCCCATTCCATATCAAAAATGGCGGAACTATGCGGCATAATTGGTTCTGGCAACGTTACCTCCAGTATGGTACCTTCCACTTCGTATGATGCTGGTTGCCCATTTTGCGTAAGCGAACGAATACGCTGATACCCGATTTCATTGGGTTTTAGATTGGCAATGCGGCTCGACACCCGCGGGTCAGGATCGCCAATGGTACGCGAACGCACATCCATCACGCTACCTGGCTGAAAGGCATTCAAATATAAATGATAGAAAACTTTATGCAGTGTATCGGGCGAGTTATTTATATAAATTAAATTTTGCTTACCTTTGTATTGATGTTGTTTTACATCAAAATCAATATCCATTTTATAGGATACCCGCTGCTGCCAACGTTCTGGCTGCGCTTGTGCCGCCGTTATCATCCACCCAAGCGTGAGTAGCAAAAATGATATTTTTTTCATCCGTTGTAACTATTTTTATTTAGTAGTTGTTATAAGGTTTGGGCTTAGCTATGATGCCCTCTATTTTTTTAGACAATTCGGAAACCCCAAATATACTGATTGCTGCCGTATTTTTTGAATACGACTTGATGGTAACCTATTGTCGTTCTTTGTATCTTTTTGATAATCAATAGTTTGTGTTTTATTAGCTGTGCTGGTAAGAATCTATTTTGCGATAATCAATGCAAATCCGTGTTGTTTGCCTTAACTTTGCCGTACAGCTTCAACTAACATAATACCATGTCAAAGATGAACAATACAACAAATATTCGTACAGGTTTGCTTTTTCTGCTGGTGCTTGCTGCTGCTTTGAGCCGCTTGCTGCCACATCCGTACAACTTTACGCCCATTGGCGCTATGGGGTTATTTGGCGCTGCTTATTTCAATCGGCGCTGGCTGGCTTTGGCGCTGCCTTTTGCTGCCATGTGGATCAGCGATTTGATCTTAAATAATGTTGTTTACGCACAGTATTATACTGATTTTCAATGGTTTGGGCACTCGGCAGTTTATATTGCTTTCGCATTCATTGTGCTGTTAGGCTTTGCACTGCTGCGCCGGATACAAGGGGCTAAGGTGTTGCTAGCAAGCGTTTTGGGGTCTTTCATTTTTTATGCGGTCACCAATTTTGCGGTTTGGCTGGGGTCACCGATATATCCGCAAAACTTGAGCGGGCTGTTGGCTTGTTATGCGGCCGGTTTGCCCTTTTACAGTGCAGAACTCGCGCCACCATTAGGTTTTCTGCTCAATGGTGTATTGGGCGATTTGTTCTATTGCGCATTGCTTTTTGGCGTATTTGAATGGGCTAAGCAACGCTATCCGGTGTTGCGTGAAGCCTAATTTTACCATTGTAGTGCCAAATGTAAGATGCCGGAAAATACTGAAATACAAGGGATTAGCTGCGTTAAAATATTAGAATAGCATAAGCCCAGGAGCGGTTGCTCATTTGTATGCGCTGCTGTTGATATAATAATAAAATGCTGTTGTGTAATATTTTTAAAGCAATACCTTGATTTTGAGCTATTTGTAACGTTATATTTTATAATTTACTACATCATGTCTCGTAATAAAGCCACCACTTCAGATGCGTCAAATAGCAAAGGCATCAGCCCGCTGCGCCTGCTGCTAATAGGTGTATTTTTGTTTTTAATGCTTTCATTTGCGCTGCAAACTTGCGGCATCAATATATTTGTAACAACAACCAACGAGGAGCAACTGATTGACCGTCCGCATTCACAGGAGCGCCGCACCCGCGATGTACCGGCTGACTTAGACGTACCCGAAGAATAGCGCTTGGCTACTGTTCTTGCTGTATAAAAGACTGAATAATTTCCTCGGCGCTTTTACCCAAATTTTTTAGCAACACTTTGGCATCTTTGACAAACTCATGATCGGGATACTGCGCCAGAAAGGCTTCGTAGAGTTGTCGGGCTTCCTCCAATTGTCCCATTTCATCATTCGTAAAGGCACGCATGAATAGTACCTGCGCATTTTTTTCAAAAGCCGGAAAATGCTTATTAAGGCGCTCATACAGTTGGAGCGTCTGCGCATAATCCCCTGCTGCGCCCGCCACCTCGCCCGCTTGGTAGAGTAGCTGCGCTGCTTGGCCTTCGTTGGGTTGCAGGAGCGCATACACTTGCGCCGAGCGAATGAAATCAGCAGCCATCAGGCGTTGCAATCTGCCAGTAGCAGCATCAAAAATACTATTCCGAAGTTGTTCCATGCGTGCACTAACTGGCTGCCAATCAGTGCTTTGTGCAGTTTTTAGGGCTTCGTTGTTTGGGAAGGCACTTGCTCCAACTTGGTAAAGCGTGATCGCTGCCTGTGGGCTTTCTAAGTGGGTTTCATAAATTTTAGCCAATAAAATGATGGCTTCCGGCGTAGCTGCTTGGGGGTAGGTGCTTAGCACGGTGTACAGGGTGTCGGCTGCTGCTGCGGGTTGCTTGAGTGTGTATAACATTAGCCCCTGCCGGTAGCCATAGTAGGCGCTGTTGGCACTATCGCTAGGATAGGTGCTTCGGTAGCTCTGATAAAGTTGCAGTAGTGCTTCGGCGTTTTTATCGCTTGTATTGGCTTCAAACCCTTTTTCTAATCTTGTTATTTCTGCTTGTTTTTTTCGCTGCTCTGACTGGCAGGCGGCACAGCACAGCAGAAGCAAAGGGATTATGTAGCTGATTTTCATATTTTTATAATTTTAAATAATGTATAATAAGCACTTGAATTCGATTCCGAAGGCGAAGTTACGGCTGTTTTTCTTTTTTACCAATGTGTACCCAAAAACAAACGGACCGGCTGCAGGAGGCAACTGGTCCGCTTATTGGTTGTACGTAGCGTACGGAACGCATTAGTTCCACGTACTGATCACACAGTTTTCTGTACCAAATTCAGATGCTACATACTTGTCAGCTTCGTGGTCGTTTACCCAGGTAGTTCCGTCCACTAAATAGCGAAATTGATACTCTTTGCCAGTTTCCAGTTCTACTACCGCTTTGAAAAAACCATTCTTTTGCTTTTTCATTTCTACGGCGTTGCTGGTGTCCCAGTTGTTGAATTCACCCAAAATCAGTACATTTTTAGCCTCAGGTGCTACTTCTACCGGCAATGTAAACGTTGCTTTACAAACCGGCTTGGCTTTCATAAATTGCTTGGTAATCATGGTATTATGGTTTAAAGATTAAATGGTTTTCAATTTGTTTGTGCGCATAGCTGATGCACTTATCCCTGGCGGCCGCCTTTTAGCTCGTCTTGCCACTTGGCCAGTTTGTCCCAATCACCTTTTGCTGCCATTTTAGCTTGCTCGGGCCAAGTAGTTGGGTCATGCATTTTGTAGCGGCTACCGGCAACTTCCAACATGGTTTTGATATCTTTGGCTTTGGCTTTGCCCAGCGCCGCAAAGGTAGCCATGCCATTGTTGGCTAATATTTCGGCTATCTTGGGCCCAATACCTTCTATTTTGGTCAGATCATCGTTTGCGACGGCGTCTTGCTTTTTGGTGGAAGATTTTTTAGCGGGCTTTTCCAACTTGCTGTCTTCTAATACGACCACAGAATTATAGACGCCAAAGGGCGTGGGGACATAATTATCGGCCTCCCAGTCGTTTTCCCAGATATGATTATCAATCAGATAGCGAAATTGATATGATTTGCCCGTTTCCAGTTCCAGCGTTGCCGTGAAAGCGGTTGCTCCAGCTTTCATGATGGCACCTTCTGACCAGTCCCAGTCGTTGAAATCACCTAATAGTTTTACCATTTTAGCATGGGGGGCAGCTTCGAGAGGCAGCTCGAAGGTCACCTTACAGATAGCTTTGTTCTTGAGGTATTGCTTCTTGAACATTTCCGATAGGTTAAGGATGAAAAATTTTATTTTTCTAAGTGTAAAATAAACACTAAGTGTTAACTCAATACAAAGGTAAGAGACATGTCGCTGATTGTCAAGGATAAATGTTTACAAAATTGTTAACTCACATTTTGGACAACTAATTTTCGCTGCGTTTTTTTCTGCATAAAGTGCACTTTTCAAAAAAAATAATGTGCTTAAAAATATAAAGCGACAATTAATTTTGCCGAATTGCTTTTTATTCAATTTTAATTCTGAACAAAAAAAAGCCTATTTTTAACGTTTTTTTGCTGATTTTTTACAAAAATAGCAGTTTGACAAAATAAAAGTAAATGATAAAAGTCATTATTCAATTTTTTTCAATAGTAAACAACCGCTTGTTAAAAATAAAATTTTACATAAACGTTAACTTTTCAAAATAAAAATCAAACTATATTGTCTTTAACGACCCATTTACAGCGATTTCTGGGGCTTTTTTGATCAAAAAAAAGGATGCTAAGCCACATCTTTATCGCACTTTGATTGGTTGTATTAAGTGCTCATACCTTTAGTACTATTAATTTCAATTGGAAATGACGCACTTACCACTTCTCAAAATACTGTTTTTCAATACTTTATGAAATCGTAAATCCCAGATCGTAAATCCCAAATCGTAAATCCCAGATCGTAAATCCCAAATCGTAAATCCCAAATCGTAAATCCCAAATCGTAAATCCCAAATCGTATAAGTGCTCACTCTAAAACGAAATACAAGCGTAGGCTACAATTTTTGTAAACTTTCGATGTTGAATAAACGATTGGTAAATAATGTGTACAGGATCAATGACCGAATATGAAAAATAGCATTCAAAACCTATCTGAGGCATATTTTACAGAAGTAGTAGCCATTCGGCGACATCTGCACCAGCACCCGGAGTTGTCTTTTCAAGAAGTGGAAACCGGTCGCTTTATTGCGCAAAAACTTGCAGCCTATGGCATCCCTTACGAACACGGTATGGCCGGCAATGGGGTGGTGGCGCTTATCAAAGGCCAAAACCCAGACCGTAAAGTAGTGGCCCTGCGCGCTGATATAGATGCCCTTCCGATTGAAGAGGCAAACGATGTGCCGTATAAATCGCAAAATCAGGGGGTGATGCACGCCTGCGGACACGATGTGCATACCGCTTCGTTGCTGGGGGCAGCCAGAATTTTACACACCTTGAAAGACCAAATAAGCGGCACACTCAAATTAATTTTTCAGCCCGCAGAGGAGCTGTACCCAGGCGGCGCTTCCATTATGATTGAAGAAGGCGTTCTGGAAAACCCCAAGCCAGTAAGTATCTTTGGGCAGCATGTGCATCCGCCCTTGGAGGTAGGCAAGATAGGGCTGCGCCCGGGTATCTACATGGCTTCAGCGGATGAAATTTACATGACCGTGCGAGGACGCGGGGGGCACGGGGCGCTACCGCACAACTGCATTGACCCAGTGGTCATTACCGCACAGATTATAACGGCCTTGCAGCAAATTGTGAGCCGATATAGCGATCCGACGGTGCCCTCGGTACTTACCTTTGGTAAGATCAATTCGACCGGTGGTGCTACGAATATCATACCCAATGAAGTAAAATTAGAAGGTACTTTCCGCACGATGGACGAGCACTGGCGCTTCGAGGCGCATCGTAAGGTGCAAGCCATTGCACAAAGCATTGCCAGCAGTATGGGAGGCAGCTGCGAATTAGACATTAAAGTGGCTTACCCCACATTATACAACGATCCGGCGCTCACGGCCCGTGCGCGCAGTTGGGCGGCGGCCTACCTCGGAACGGAAAACGTAGTGGAACTCCCCATCCGCATGACGGCTGAAGATTTTGCTTACTATTCGCAGCGAATGCCCGCTTGTTTTTTTCGCCTTGGCACGGGCAATATCGCTAAAGGAATTACCTCCCCGATTCATACCAACACATTTGATATTGACGAAGCGGCACTAAAAGTAGGCATGGGGCTAATGGCTTGGCTGGGGGTGCAGGAGGTAGCATCATCATAAAATACGCTTTTTGATTATAATTTTGTAAATAATTGCTTAGATTATTGTGAAATCATATCATAACTGTTTGCCAGCCGACCATTCTGGCAGGATTCATTGTAATAGGATTAGAAAAGGAAAAACTTGCTATTTTTGCAGATAACAATTTAAAAAACACGCAGCATTCACTTCAAAAGGAAGTATGCCTATTTTTTTTAAATCCAATTTATGAAACGAACGACAGGCTTACTGGCAATAGTATTTGTGGTATTAGGCGGCGCAGCACTATGGTATCTGCTACATCCGGAAGACGATAAAACCTCCATATTAGCCAAAGAGCGCAACTTTGCGGTGGAAGACACGGCAGCTATTTACAAAATATTTATTGCCGACCGCAAGGGCGAAAGTACTACATTAGAAAGGAAAGATGGCTATTGGCTTTACAATGGCACCTACAAAGCACGCCCCAATGCTATGGAAAACCTTTTGGATGTCATTCGGCGGGTACAGGTAAAATACAAACCGCCTACACCAGAAGTGAGTAACATGATCCGCACCCTCGCCGCCGACGGGCTGAAGGTAGAAATTTATGGCAAGAATGACCGACTGCTGCGTGCCTACTACGTGGGTGGGGCCACTGCTGATGAGCGCGGCACCTATATGATCATTGAGGGCGTGGAGCAACCCTACGTGACCTACATCCCAAGCTGGGAGGGTAGTTTGCGCTTTCGGTACAACCTGAAGGGCAACGACTGGCGCGATAAAACCGTCTTTGCAGAAAAAGTGGACGACATTGCGTTCGTTTCTATTGAATATCCTAAACAACGCAACAAATCCTTTCAACTCAAGCGCGAGGGCAATTCCTATCGTATTATACCTTTTTATGAAGTGACGCCAGTTATCAATCGCCCCTACCGCGAAGGTAGCGCAGAAGCGTTTTTGAGTGGTTTTAAAAGCATCGCTGCAGAAGCCTTTGAAAATAACAACCCACGTCGTGATTCTATTTTGCAATTAGTGCCATTTAGCATCATTACCGTGCGCAACAAAGCGGGCCAGGAAACTGCCGTGCGTTTGTTCCCCATTTTTTTGGATTATCAGGACCCACAAGCCGTGCAACTGCCGGGTTCTGTGACCGTAGAACGCTATTTTGCCGATTGTAGCAGTGGCGATTTTATGCTGGTTCAAAACATTTTATTTAGTAAAATATTATGGGCATATGATTTTTTCTTTGAAAATCCATAAGCGGCTATGAAAAATGGAATCATATTAGGCATCATCATCTTTTTATGTACTTCAGCCTCACCAGAATGGGGCTTCTTCGGTCATCGGCGCATCAATCGTATGGCGGTATTTACGCTGCCCCCAGAGATGATTGTATTCTATAAAAAACACATCGAATATATTACCGAACATTCGGTGGACCCCGATAAGCGGCGCTACGCTACGCGCCATGAAGCCCCCCGACATTACATTGACATTGACCGCTGGGGGGTATATCCTTTTGATAATGTGCCCCGCGACTGGACCGATGCGCTTGTGCAATACACCGATGTGTATATGGTAACGCCCCAACAGGATACGGTGCACCTATTTGGAAATGCCGCCAACCATCAGGCCGCCAACCGCTTGCACAGCAGCTACGGATTGGAAGTAAATAACCGATCATATCGCTATTTTTTTATACGTAATATGCTGCCGCAATATTATGAAGATGAGTGGCGCCTATCCTGCGATAGCCTTTCAGAATTGGTAGGCTATAACCTGCCTTGTCAAACGGCATTTGCCATTGACCGTTTTTCGGAGCACGGAATTTTACCTTATCATTTACTCAAAATGCAACGCGATCTCACCGAGGCATTTCGCAATAAAAATACACTAACGATCCTGCGGTTATCATCAGAAATCGGACACTATATTGGCGATGCGCATGTGCCGCTGCACACCACCGAAAACTATAATGGGCAGCTTACGGATCAAGTTGGTATCCATGCATTTTGGGAAAGTCGTTTGCCGGAATTATTTGCCGACCGCCAATATGATTTTTTTGTTGGTAAAGCCGAATACATCCGCGACCCACGGGATTATTTCTGGAAAATTGTATTGGATAGTCATCAACTCCTCGATAGCGTCTTACAGATTGAAAAAGACCTGAGCCGTACCTTCCCATCTGACAACCAATACTGCTACGAAGAACGCCTCGGACGCACTATCCGCACCCAATGCCAAGCGTATGCCGATGCCTACCACACCCGCATGGGCGGCATGGTCGAACAACGTATGCGCGATGCCATACGCGCCATAGCCAGTAGCTGGTACACCGCTTGGGTAGATGCCGGACAACCTGATTTGCGCCAACTCATTGGGGCGCCACCCATACGCAACCCGGAAGACGAAGAAGTAGATGCTGCCTCTCAGCAAGGTAAATCAAAAGGACGGGAGCACGAAAACTAAATAACTCGTGTAAAGAGAAGTGCAATATTTTTTATATTTTGTAAATGAATCAGCAGTTGATTATTTATTTGTAACTTCAAAGACAAAAATATCTTGCAACCAAGAAATAATACCATTTTCAAAAAATAAAAACGTATCTATTTTCTTACAATAGATTATCATTGCCGCTCACCGCTCGCCAAATCACTTTTAAAACGGTATTACTCTGAATTCATCAATAAATTAACGTAATTTACTAAGTACAGGACAAAAGTCCAATTTCAAAAAATAAGCTCAAAAAGTTGAGCAG
>CALMSP010000110.1 GCA_937872405.1 uncultured Saprospiraceae bacterium
GATGAAATAGCCAATCGGCGATACGAATTACGGATTTTCAATCGAGATTTCAAAATGAGCGATAAAAGGCATCTGGAAAGATAAAGACAGGTGTAATGTTCTCGGCCATTTTTACACACAATGAATAAATATCTTCAATTAAAAACAATTGAAAATCAGTGTTTTACATAATGGTATTCAGTAATTATTTTGTTTACATCATTAGGTTGGATGCGTGATATCATAAAGAAGCGATGAAACAAATAGAAACTATATCATAAAATGGTATGATACTTTTAAGAATGCACCAACATGATTTTCGACCAGGATGCTCCCCTACCCTACACCCACTTCATGGGGTTACTTTCAAAGGCTTTTAACTTGGCGATAGCTTCTAATGGCTGTGCGGCCTGAAAGACGCTACTGCCCGCCACCAGTACGTCCGCGCCCGCCTGGAGGATGCGTTCGGCATTTTGCAAACCCACGCCCCCGTCTATCTCAATCAAAGCAGATGCGTTTCGTATGGTAATTAGCTCCTTGAGGCGCTCAATTTTAGGGATGGTGCGATAAATAAACTTTTGCCCGCCAAAACCTGGATTGACAGACATTAAGCACACCAAATCGAGGTCTTCTATGATATCATCCAGTGTTTCTACAGGCGTATGGGGGTTGAGCGCTACCCCGGCCCGAGCGCCCGTTTCTTTTATTTGTTGTACGGTACGATGTAGGTGTGGGCAGGCTTCATAATGCACCGTGATGATGTCCGCGCCGGCTGCTCGAAATGCTTGGATGTATTTTTCGGGTTCGACAATCATTAGATGCACATCGAGAGGTTTGTGGGCCAGCGATTTCATACATTCAATAATAAATATCCCAAATGTGATATTGGGTACAAACCGCCCATCCATTACATCCAGATGAAACCAATCTGCCTCGCTGGCATTGACCATATCAAATGCTTCGCGTAAGCAGGTGAAATCAGCGGCAAGTATGGATGGCGCGACCAAGTGTTTTTTCATAGTGTCATTATCAGTTTATGATCGGTGCAGGTTGGGTTCACTTTTTGTAACCGCAAACATACGGAAAAAGCGCTAAAGTCGAACTTTTGGGATGCTCAGGATGCCATTTTAAACCTCACCGGACAGCATGGGTAGAAAATTATTTGCAATATCTGTGAATAAAATTTACTTTTGCAGTTGCGCAAAGGATTACAAGTTGTAGCAAAAAAAATCCGCGCTATGGATACCCGATACATTTAAACAGCGTACCTGCTAAGATGAGTGTGTTGGCGCTTCGTGAAAACCCATACAGAGAGACCCGCAGTACCGGCAATGTCGAGAGCAAACCGCAAGTTGACCACAGACCTTGTCAGAAGGTACACTCATAATCAAGGCGCTTTATACGACCTATTCACAAACCTAATTGCAGTGGCGAATACGCTGGCATTCGGCATTTATTGCCATACTAAAAACGACATTATAAGTAGAAAAACCTCCATGATCATGACATTCAAACGTACTATTTTGCTAATGCTACTACTCGCACTGAGCGCTGCCGCCTGGGCGCAGCAGAGCGACAAAGCAGAGAAACCAAGTAAACCCTCGCGCAAAGAGCAGCCCACACCCAAAAATATGATAGAAATGGGTGCGCATGCGGGGTACCTTTTCGTCACGGGCGATGTACAAAGCACAACCGGCTATGGCGTCGGTATGCACATGCGCAAAGCGCTGGATTACATCTTTTCGCTGCGGGGCGAGGCGATGGTAGGCAACGCCGAGGGGCGCGACCGATTCGACCGGAGCTTTGAAAACAATTGGTATTCCGCTAATCTGTGGGGGCTGGCCAGCCTCAATAGTCTGCGCTGGAACAAACCAATACGCAAGCTCAACATTTATGGCGGGCTGGGTGTAGGTGCTAATTACTTTGAAGTAGATGCCCTAGATTTGGTTATAGACCAACGAGTTCCTGATACGGTTAGAATCAACGGCGCTATTGCCCCGCATATGGGTCTGGCGTTTGGTTTCGCCATTCGTCTTGGCAAGCGCTTCAACATTGGCTTTGAGCACCAAAGTATGATGTTGCTCGGCCGCCGCGCCGACTTACTTGATGGTATCGAAAAGGAAGGTAACGGTATCCGCACACCATTTCCTGATATTATGAACTACAGCAATCTACGGCTAAACATCAATATTGGCAATACCAGTCAGAATGCGGAGCCACTCTACTGGATTAATCCGCTTGATGTGGTGATGAAAGATATTGCCGATACGCGCAAAAAAGTGGATTCTGCGCTCAAAGATTCGGATGGCGACGGAGTGCCCGATATTTTTGATGAAGAACCTAATACGCCGCCCGGAGTACCTGTTGATACCAAAGGTCGTACTTTGGACAGTGACCGCGACGGGGTACCCGATTACTTAGACAAAGAACCGTTCAACCCACCTCGTGAAGGCGAGCGCGTAGATGCAAATGGCGTAGTCGTAAACCCTATCAATCGGCCTGGCATGGGCGTCTCGGAGGAGCGTGTCCGTGAAATTGTAGATGAAATGCTCCGCGATTATCAGTTCACAGAGTCTGCTAATTCGGTTGCCGACTGGTTCTTACCGATGATCCATTTTTCTTTAGACAGTTATGCCATCAAATATTCGGACTACGGCACCTTGGCAGGCATCGCACGGATGATGAAGAGCAATCCTAAATTGCGGTTATTAGTGACCGGATTCACGGATCAAACGGGGCCAGAAGAGCACAACCGCCGTTTATCTTACCAACGGGCCAACGCCATTATTGATCACTTAGTGAATAACCATGGCATTGGTCGCGGTCGCTTTGTTTTGCAATGGAAAGGACAAGAAGACGCGCTGGTACCTTCGAGCAGCAGCTACATGAACCGGCGGGTTGAATTTCGGGCAGCTACTGCTTCGGATGTAGAAATGGATCCACCTTCCGGCAATGACCCGAAAAAAAGAGATGGTTACTAAGAGCATGTTTAAATTTCATACTTTGGTCTGCAAATGTTCATCTATGGAACCTCACTTTGCCTTTTTCTCGCTCCGTAGCGCTGCTATGCAGCTCAAAAAACGCTTCGTGAGAACCCAAATCTGATCATTTTCGACTTCAAAAACGAATTTTAAACATACTCTAAATAAAATAGTGCATAGTAAGTAATTGAAAAACGTGATGTTTTCGTAGGTAAAACATCACGTTTTTTTATAATGCCGATTTCAATAGAAAACAACACTTTTTATATCCTAATTCGTTGTTTTTCAATATGTTTCGACATCTGGGATCTGCCTTCTAAATTATCTCACATCTTTAATTGAAAAGGATAGTATTAATCCGGTTTGCAAAAAAAATCGCCGCACCCTGAAAAGAATGCGACGATTTTTGCTAAGTTATGCAATGCAGTAGCGGCATAACTTTCTAACGATTATCCCAGTTTGTTTCGGCAGTAGGACGATCCACCTGAGTAAAAATATTACCTTGATCGCGCAAGTCTATAAAGTTGTTATTCAAGCGATTCGTGCGGCGCAAGTCAATCCAACGGTGTCCACCTTCTGCCCAAAGCGAATAGCGGCGCTGGAAGAGAATTTCGTTAATGAGCGACTCGGTATCTGTGGCTCCAGCGTAAGGCGCAAGCCCCCAAGTTGTGCGCACGACATTGATCGCGTTTACCGCATCTGCCGTGCGATTGAGGCGTGTATTTGCTTCAGCATTAATCAAGATTAACTCTTCGTTGCGGATGAATGTGAACGCCGTGATGTTGGTAGGCCAACGCTTGTCCTGCCATTCTCCTAAAATAAGCGAACCATCAGCGCGCCGCAGCGTGGCGTACTGTGCGGGGTTACTTACCCTTCTGGCAAATTTATTGGTCACACGCAAGTCGCCGGGCAACGCATCTTCAATCAATGCTGGATGTACGATCAAGATGGTATTGGTTGGCAGATCAAGCGGATAGAAGAGCGGATTGTTAACATCCGGTGCTTCACCAAACACATGCTTGGGCCCGAGGTCCATTTTAGAAGAAGTGGCTGGCGTCACAACTAAATCGAGAAAAGAATCTTGCAAAGCAGCTAATGCCCCTTGCCAGTCTTCATCATATAAAGCCACGCGCGCAGCAATAGCACGGTTTACGCGCAGCATGTTGGGCGGCGTGTTGAAGCCGTTAAAACCAGTAGATAGCGTAAATGAAAAAGTAGCACCGGCTGATTTCAGATCATTTGCACCATCTTCTAAAATTTGACGGATAGCCGTGAGCGCCTGCTTGTAGCTTACGAAAGGGCCTGGATTAAGTGGGTCTTTCACATCTATACGGATACCATTTTGATACTGTTGCATCAGTGGCCACAGCATTTGAAAGCCCAGAATCGTTTTGGCAAAGCCCTGATAACCCTTTCTTTCAGCTTCTGTTAGTGCCGTACTGTTTTGAGCAGCTTCAATAAGTACATTCGCTTGTTTTACGGCTACAAACGGAGTAGTGTACGTGCCCCCCGCACCAAAGAAATCCGGGTAGGTAGTCGTTCTACGCAAACCCAGCCAATCTTCCGTAAAGCGTTGGTCAGAGGCAAAGTATGGAAATACTTCACGACCGAAAGTGCCAAACATTTGCACGGCATTGGTCAGGTAACCGCGGTGGCGTGCCTCCAACCCTGTCACCAAGCCCTGCAGCTGCGCCTTATCTGCATTTCGGGTTACGCTGGCTAATGAGGGGTTGTTCGGATCAACCACTGTATCCACTTCGCAGGAGGTCACTATGGTTAGCCCTGCTATAAGTGTGAATAAACATAGATTTTTAAATATGATTGACTTCATAGTCTTGTATTTTTATAATTAGAAATCAAATTTTAAATGTGCAAACAGACGGCGCGAGCTGGGGAAGTTAGCCACTTCTACGCCGCCGTTAATAGGCTGCACGCCAAAGTTGGATACTTCAGGATCATAGCTCGTATAGTTTGTCCAAAGCAGCAGGTTGTTAGCCGATACGCCAATTCTCGCGCGATCCACCACTTGCCCGAATATGCCCTTCGGCAGGGTGTAGTATAGACCCACTTCGCGGAGTTTGAGATAGCTGGTTGGGTCAATATAAACACCCGTGTCGCCTGCAGCGCGGCGAGCAGCTCTGGCACGGCCACGAACGGTTTGAGTTGTACTACCGTCAGCATTTTGAATAACATCAGGCACACTCCAGTCAGGTGAAGTACCGCCTGTGTCCCAGAGGAAAGCATTCAGGTTGATCGCTACACCACCCTCTTGATAATGCAACAAGAAATTGAAATCAAGAGGGTGG
>CALMSP010000111.1 GCA_937872405.1 uncultured Saprospiraceae bacterium
TTTTTATCCATTATTTCAATGAAATGCCATCATACATTTGACATCACAACCTTTGATTATTCAAACGTATGGTTGACAACAACGATTATAACCATAACCTTTTTGTTCTTATTATTAATCAAACAGAAGGAAATCACTTTCAAAAATAAACTTGACTACTTAACTGTTTCAATTGTAGCGTTGTTTTTATTTGTATATAGCTTCGGGACAGTTATACATATCAATTGCTATTATGACAATTCAGATGCACAATATTTTACGGCTAAAGTTCTTGACAAAAGAATAAGTTCCGGCAGGCGTTCCAGGACCTATTATTTAGAACTCTCAACTTGGGGACAACAAGACAAACCTGACAAAGTTAGTGTTGGTAAAAGGCTTTACAATAGAATAGAAATTGGTGACCAAGTGAACATTTTTTTTAGAAAGGGTAAGCTTGATATCCCTTGGTTTATAGTGACGGACAAATGAAAAGAAAGAACAACGACCCACTAACAGCCATTTGCCTCAATGAGCGCTAATCTCGGTTCGTTTCTCTCAGGGACACAGGCTGTTGTGGTTACATCAAGTGCCTTGCTTCTATTAACGTTTGTGCTGGCTGGCAGTGCAAAGGGATCCTTTCAGAAGAAATCCCCCACCGTAGCAAGCGGCAAAACGTTGATAGGCATTTCAAGAGGCAACTTATTCAGTATATTATTGAAAATTTCAGTAAATTGTAAAGCATAGAAAAGTAACGGACAAATGAGCAATATCGAATTACAAGAATCCATGATCGCATCATCCGGTCAATACAGCAATTGAAATTGTTGGATTCCATTAATTCTATGTTAAAAATCAAACAGAAAGGAGCATCTAAAGGGCTGTTGAAATTTGTGGGGTATTCGAAAAAAAGGATATCCGAGAGATGGAAAAGCCTTAGAGGATTGCGAACAAATTGATAAAAATGAATGGTAGCTATCTACTCGACACCAACAACCAGATAATATAACCATATGAGCACCCCAACCCACTTCCGCCAGCTTCTCGCCTCCGCCCGCACTGCCGATGCCTTGGAGCAACTCTCAATCTGGGCACAAACCCAGCTCCCCGCCTACCGGCAGGCGGCGTTGCTGCTGCAAGCCTCCTGGGCCAGCAACGAACAACAAGCCAACCAAGGCCTAATAGCCAGCGAAGAAGCCGAGCGAGTGCGCAACCGCATCACCGCCGGTGCGCTAAGCTTAATAGACGAAATCGAAAGTGGGAACTCAGCACCCAAGGGCGTGTTGGAAAGGCTGCAAAAGCAGTTTCTCAATGGGCAGGTGCAGGAAGTACTCCAAAGCGGCAATTTCAGTGATGTTAGTGGTAGCAGCATTCAGGTGCAAGGCAGCCAAGATGTGGTGATCGGGTCTGGGAATGTCATTACGAAAAAGAAGATTGCAGGGCTGGCACGTGGACAGTTTTTGGCATTGGTGCTGGGCGTCTTGGTGTTGATTATCGGGGGCTATTACGGCCTTGGGGCGCTGCAAAGCGGACAGGAGTCGGCTTACATTTCGCTTCAGGAAATCCAGAAAGAACTCAAGCTACGCGGCAATCTGGATGCCGGTGTGGCCGAACGGCTGGAGTCCAACAAAGTTGAAATAGAAAAATGGCTGGCAGAGGGTATGGCGGCACTAAAAAATGGAGACTACGCCACGGCGGTGCCCTACCTAGAAAAAGTAGCTGAACAAGCTCCCTTAGCCACCGTGCGCCAAAACTTAGCCTACGCCTACGAGCAACTTGGCAATGCCAATAAGGCCCGAGAAAATATGGAGGCTGCCAAGAAAATCAACCCCAATCTGGATGTCAGCAAATCCTTCGCACAACTAAAAGGCAAGCGCATCAATTTGCTGGCGTCAGAAAATGGCGGAGGCATCCTGGCCTCGTCGGGTAGCCATATGGAAAGATTAGTGGACGGCAAGGAAGGTACAGAAATATATTCCAATGGCGACTTTGCTGTATGGGGCTTTAAAGACAAACGTACTGCCACCTTCAACCAGTTTAGTTTTCTGGTGCCAGGCAGCAGCCGATATCAATTCGTAGTAGTGGAGCTGTCGTATGGCAACGACTCACCTACCGGGCAGTTTACCCCCATCGGACGGTTTGAGTTGGAAAACGCCCTGCTTACCGAAACGCCGTTCCAGGAAATCAACTTCCCTGCGGTCACCGCCAAATACTTTAAATTGCAACTGCGCGAGCGGTCGCCCAATGGCTATGCCCAAGAGGTACGACTGATGGGCGAACTTTAAATATAAACTTACATCACCATGACCACCCAAAATATCCTCCGCCGCCTCCTGCTGGCGTCAGCCAGCTATACTTTACCACAAGAATCAGTCAGAGGACAGCTTACAATGCCATCCTTAGTGCCCGACTATCCGATAGTTTGAGCATACATCATGTTATCATAACAACAAACATACCAACAGCATGGAATTCCAACAACAACTCGACTACATCTTCAATCGCCCCGTCACCGAGCCGGCCTGGTACTGGCAAGCCCACGACGACGAAGCCGACCCATTCAACGGCGAAGACCCGCTAACGGCCTTTGCGTTTATCGAAGTCTTGTGTGAAAATCCTGGCCAGCACCTGGCCGCCTATTCCGACGATCAGGTGGGGCAGGGGCTAAATTATATTTTCAACGGCGATTGTTCCAATCTCGCACATGGCTTCAGGGCGGCAGCGGTTGCTCCCGATCGGAAAGTAGCTGCTTTACGGGCTTTGTTGCATTTGTTCCGCGATGTGTTCGCGCCGCGCTGCCCGCCGCAAACACTTGCTGGCTCGCAGGAAAAATCAGGTCCGCTGTCTAGTATCTGCTACATGTTTTGGGATGTAAGCCCTTTGTCTCATTGGCTTAATCTCGATCAGGACGCTCTCTCTTCTTTTGCCATGCAGCATTTTTTGGACAGCGATATTAGCGATGAGTTCGACTTGCCAGAGGAGGTACAAGAACTGATGCGCCAGCATGCACAGCAGGCGTTGGCTAATCGAACTCCAAAAAGTTGGGAGGATATCCAAGCGGATATGATGAACCTTTATGCCAATCTGCCACCTGAAGTGGAGGCCTGCTATCAGGCTATCGCCGATGTCATGGCCGGCTGTCTGCGCCTGGACAACCCCGCCTGCGTGGAAAGCGGCCTGCACGGGCTGGGGCATATGATTCCCTTTCTACCTGACTTGGCTACGCCTCTGATTGATGACTTTTTGAACAGCAACATCAAAAACCTGCCGGCGGCGCTGATCCAATACGCCCGCAGTGCGCGCAGCGGGATGATCCAATAGGTTGAAACGTGGGGTTTGATAAGAACGCAACCATCTTGGGTTTTGAGCTTCGTAGAAAAATATTGTCTTTTATTCTACCCAGTTCGTAGTGCCAATAATTACCTCTGATCTACAGCATAGCTGTAATGTTTATTTATCTTAAGGCAATTAGAAACGCTTTAAAATGTTGTTCGTAATTTTTTTGTTAAACATTAAAGCAGCATTCTTATGTAGTTTGGCCATGCTTGAATTTTTGACCTCAAGATAACAAGGTACTATCATGCTTTCACGGATGCCGTATTTGGCAGCATAGAGCATGATGAGAATGCTTCCGAAAATTGCTCCTAAGTGTCGCAAATTCTTAGAGCATGTTTAAATTTCATACTTTGGTCTGCAAATGTTCATCTATGGAA